>NZ_JBIAIQ010000017.1:0-191676 GCF_042871525.1 Streptomyces sp. NPDC005784 | reverse complement strand
TGCTGGAAGCCTCAAGAACTCCCATCATCGCAGGTCACAAGGCTCTTCCTCGTTCCCGGAGAAGTTGTCCACAAACGTCAGCCGGTGGATCCGGGCTCAGATGCCCTTGGTCCAGTTCCGCGCTCACCTTCCGCACCCGGACTACAAGCGACTGGCTGTGTTCACGCTGAGCACGACGGCTGTCGAACGCCGTGAGCAGTACCGCGGAATCCTCCGCCACATCGCGACTCTGGCCACCTTCGACAATCCCTTGGTCCCGACTACCCATGGGACGCCTTGACCGTGGACACCGGCAGCCCAACAGAGGTCGACTGGAGCGAACATGACGGTCGGTTAGTCGGAACTGTTGGCGTCAGGGCTTTGCGGACGCCAACTCGGTGAACGATCTCGCCGATGAACTTCACTCAATGGAAGGTATTCGGGAGTCAGTTGGTCGGGACATGGACCGCTTTGTCCACCGTCTGTTACTCGCTTGGCACCATTCACTCTGGTGTCGTTACACGGGCCCCCGATAGCGTGTTGCTGCCCTTCCGCACCCCACGCCGCACAGGAGTCTGCCGTGAACCGCCGTCCCCGCCTGCTTGCCACAGCCGCTGCCGGAGCGACAGCCGCGCTGCTTCTGACCGCGTGCGGCGGGGGTGGCGACAAGCCGAAGGCCAACGACAAGATCGCCGGAGCGGACACCGGGGGTGCGACGTCGGCTGCGCCGGGCGCGAGCGCGACGGCATCGCACGACGGCGTGGCACGCCCTGAAATCACCTTTCCCTCCGGGGTCGAGAACGTCTTCGAGGGTCGGAAGACGGGTAACGCCACAAAGGACGCGGTGCTCGCGGACAACGCGCTCAGCGTCAACTCCATGGATGACGCGATCTTCCAGGGCAGCGTCGATACGAAGGCGCTCGGTTTCTACAACACCGGTAAGGCACTTGGCGCGGCGATCACCTACGTCCAGGGGTACCTCGACAAGAACGACACCTGGGTTGGCACGACCCGGTACTTCAACCGTCAGGTGACCTTGTCCGGCGGTACTGCGGCGAACGTTGTCTACTGCTCGGACGAGAGCAAGTCGTTCATCAAGAACCGGAAGACCAAGAAGGTCAAGGACACGCCGACGACGGCGGACAGTTACGTGCTCTACAACGCCAGGCTTGTGAAGAACGGCCAGGGCGTTTGGCAGACGACGAACATCATCTCGGACCGGGGGGCCAAGGCATGCCAGCCGTGAAGCGATCATCCAAGGTAGTGGCAGCTCTGACATTGATGACCCTGGTGGCATTGACGCCCGGTACTGCGTACGCCGGTGGACGTGGCGGTGATGGCAACGTGGGTCAGACGAATACGCATGGAGAGTCGGACGGCAACGGCAGCCTGTCCGCCACGGCGGGTGCTGTCGTTTTCGACCGTTCGAAGAATGGGTCGGGTGGCTCTGTCGGTCCAGTGACGGCTGCGTCGGGCAGTTGGACTCCGCCTGCCTGTTACTACGCTCCGAAGTACAGCCCGGATGGGTTGCAGAAGTACAAGGAGTCGATTTGGGGAGTCGACTCGACGGGGTATCAGTGGGATGCGGAACAGCGCGACAAGTATGTGAACGGGCACCCGTACAAGGATTTCAACAAGGACAAGGCCGACAAGGGGTATTGGTGGGACTCGTACGTCGCTGAGGGCCGCGAGGGCGACCCGCGTGCGCTGGACTGTACGAAAGACATCTTCTGGGTCGACAAGGGTGCTGCTCCGCCGGCGGATGTTCCGGAGGCGATCACTCCGGAGATGTTGGCGGAGTTGGCGTATGCGGAGATACGTGTGCCGTCGACGAAGGTGGACCTGGCTCCCGCGGGTACGACGAAGGTGAATCTGCCGACGTGGGCGTGGCTGGACACGGCGAAGTTCAGGCCGGTGTCGGTGACGGCGTCGGTCCCCCTGTTGAACGTGACGGCGACGACGACGGCGGAGCCGGTCTCGTTGAGGATCGAGCCGGGTACGGCGGATGCGGAGACGTATCCCGCGTCGGGCGTCTGCGAGATATCCGGCGATCACATCGGCGAGGCGTTCGCGAAGGGCAAGGCCAAACAGACACCTCCCTGCGGGGTGAGGTACCTCCGTTCCTCCGGCGAGGGCTCGTACAAGCTACGGGCGACCATCACCTGGAAGATCCACTGGACCGGTACCGGCGTGGCCAACGCACGGGACCTGCCGGCCGGCACCTTCGGCGCGGATCAGGACGTCGTCGTCCAAGAGATCCAGTCCGTCAACCACTGAGTCCGGTCCGGCGGATTGACCGAACGCAGTTGGAGTCGGTCACCTACGCTGTTCTTCCTCCGCAGGGGTCAAGAGTCCGATGACCACCGCATCGCTGCTGCTGACTTTCTCTACTTCGCTGGATCCGTTCGCCGAAGCCCTGGTTGAGCTCTTCGAGGCGATCGCGAAGTCTCTGAGCTGGACCTGATGGTCGGTTGGGGCGGCCACGAGTATGAGGAGAGATTCGTCGGGTACGCCGACGACAGTCGCACCCGCTTTTCGCCGCCCCGGCAAAGTCGAGTCAAGCGCCGGTAAATCGGGTTGCCTCCCTGTTCTGCGGAGGAGGGGTGCGTGAAAGGCTGGGGCGGTTGCTGGTGTGAACGGGATGGTTCGGTGGGGAGTTGGGGGCGGCGTGAGTAGACGGCAGATCCGGCAGATGTTCCGGTTGATGGCCGCGGGGCAAGCGGTGCGGCTCACGAGCCCCATGGCCTCGGTGAAGAAGCTCGCCCGACTCGCCTTCATCGCCCAGCAGTTCGGCTATGAATACGCGGACGTACGCCAGGGCAGCGGCCGCAACAACGCGCTCACGATGCTCATCGTGCCCGACCCCGGCCCGCAGGCTCAGGCGCGTGCCGCGCAGAACTGGGCGCAGTATCCGCAGGCCGGCGACGGTGTGTCGTTGCCGCCCGTCGTCCCTGACGCGCTGGAACTCCTCAAGGCCCGTATCAACTTCGACCTCACCGGCAAGAACGCCGAGAAGCGGATGGTGTACGCGGCGGTCGGTCTCAGCGTCGGGTGCGCCGCCCTCGGAGTACGGGCGGGCGGAGGCTCCGGCGCCTTCACGGTGGCCGGCGTTCTGTGGGCCGTGCTGGTGATCGTCCTCGCTGTCGGTCTCGTCGTCACGCGCAAGCGGAACGCCAAGTTCGCGGCGCTGCTGCGGGCGGCGGGGTTCGCGCCCGTGACGGAGGAGGGCGGGCGGGTGCGGTATCTGCCGCCGACGGCGGGGTACGCCGGACAGCCGGCCGGACCGTACGGCCCCTACGCCATGTACGCAGGCCGGGCTCCGCATGCCTCCCAGGCCCCAGCCCCGTACTCCGGGCAGGCCCAGGCCCCATACCTCGGCCAGGCTCCGCAAGCCCCGTACGCCGGACGGCCTCCGTACGTCGGCCCGGTTCAAGCCCCGGTCCAGGCTCACGCCCAGCCGCAGCCTCACCCCCCGGCCCCGGGTTCCTACGGCTCCCCGGTTCCCGGTCCCTACAGTCAACAGTCCCGGGCCGCTGCCGCCCCGGGCGGAGCCGGCAATCCGTACGCCGCCCAGCCCGGTCCCGTTCCGCATCCCTCTTACCCCGACCCGAACGCGAGTGGCGCCCAGCCTCCGTGGCAGTAGGGCACCGCTACCGGGGTTCATTCGCAGTGCATCGGCTTTCAGACCGGTGGTGAAGCGAATCTGATGGTTGTGGCGCGGAGCGTCACGGATGCTGTCCTGCGGAGCAGGAGAGCGCAGGCCTCACCACGGCCGACGCGGAGTGTCACGGGGCCCGATCCGGCGAGCCGGGCAACGCCCCCGTTCGGCCGTTCCACTCCCCGGTTCAAGAGGGGTAGCCACCGTACGTACGTTCCCCCTGGTGGTGGGCGGCGCTCGTTCGTACGATCACCGCATGCAGCTTCGGTACGCTTTCAGGCTGTACCCGCAACCGGGCCAACGCCTCGCGCTGGCCAGGGCGTTCGGGTGTGCCCGCGTCGTGTACAACGATGCCGTGCGCGCCCGCGAGGACGCCCGTGCGGCGGGCGAGCCGTTCCCGAAGGCCGCTGAACTGTCCCAGAAACTGATCACCCAGGCCAAGCGGACACCCGGTCGGTCCTGGCTGGGCGAGGTCTCCGCAGTCGTCCTCCAGCAGTCCCTGCGCGACGCCGAATCCGCGTACCGGAACTTCTTCGCCTCCCTCAAGGGCGAGCGCAAGGGCGCGGAGACCGGTGCGCCCCGGTTCAAGTCCCGCAAGGACAGCCGTCAGTCGATCCGCTTCACGGCCAATGCCCGCTGGTCGGTCACCGGTTCCGGGAGGCTGAACCTCCCGAAGATCGGCGCGGTGAAGGTGAAATGGTCCCGCACCCTGCCCGCACGGCCGTCCTCGGTCACCGTGATCAAGGACGCGGCCGGACGGTACTTCGCCTCCTTCGTCGTCGACACCGACCCGGCCGCCGACGCCGCCCGCATGCCCGACACCGACCGTACGGTCGGCATCGACCTGGGCCTCACCCACTTCGCCGTGCTCTCGGACGGCACGAAGATCGACTCGCCGCGGTTCCTGCGCCGGGCGGAGAAGAAACTGAAGAAGGCCCAGCGGGAGCTGTCCCGCAAACAGAAGGGATCCAGGAACCGGGCCAAGGCCCGCCTCAAGGTCGCCCGCGCCCACGCGAAAGTGGCCGACGCCCGCCACGAATTCCTCCACCGACTCTCCACGAAACTGATCCGCGAGAACCAAGCGATCGGTGTGGAGGACCTGGCGGTCAAAGGACTCGCGCGCACCCGGCTGGCCAAGAGCGTGCATGACGCGGGCTGGGCACAGTTCGTGCACATGCTGGAGTACAAGGCCGCCCGGTACGGACGCACCCTGGTCAAGATCGGCAGGTTCGAGCCGACCTCACAGACCTGCTCGGCCTGCGGTGTCAAAGACGGCCCCAAACCCCTGCACATCCGGGAATGGACCTGTACCGCCTGCGGCACCCTCCACGACCGGGACCACAACGCCGCGATCAACGTCAAAACGGCCGCCGGACTGGCGGCATCAGCCTGCGGAACGCCGGTAAGACCAGAATCCCTTCCGGCACAGCGTGAAGAAACAGGAAGCCACGGAAGCCCGCCCGACACCCGTGCCGCGTAGCGGCACAGCACCGAGCGAGCAGGCCAGAATCTCCCACCTTCAGAGGGAGAGCAAGTCAACTCTCCCAGATCTCCGGCAGCCCGAATGCCGCGAAAACCGTGGGGAGTTGGAAGACCACCGTGTGGCTCACCGCGCCGTGGTCCGCCGTGAAGACCTGCAGGGTGTGGAGGCGGTGATTGTCGTCGCCGGGGGCGCGGACGTATGCCGCCAGTGCGGGTTGTCCGTTCGCCGAGGTGGGCCGCAGGCGCCAGTCCTTGCCGCGCATCGCGAAGACGCGGGCGATGAAGGCGACATAGGCGTCGGGGCCGACGTACCAGTTGAGGACCGGGGGCATCTCCAGGACGACGTCCCGGGTGAGCAGGGTGCGCAGGGCGTCGAGGTCGGCGTCCTCGAAGGCGCGCAGATAGCGGTCGATCACCGCGCGCTGCTCATGGTCCGGCGGTTCCGTCACCTCGTCCTCCGTCAGGCCGGCCTCACCGAGCCGTGCGCGGGCCCGCTGGAGCGCGCTGTTCACCGAGGCGGTCGACGTGCCGAGGGCTTCGGCCACCTCGGTCGCCGGCCAGGCCAGTACGTCGCGCAGGATGAGGACCGCCCGCTGGCGCGGCGGCAGCAGTTGCATCGCGGCGATCAGCGCGAGGCGCAGGCTGCCCCGGGCGACGACCACACCCGCGGGATCCCCGGCCGTGGCCCCGGCACTGAAGGCGAGCCCGGTCGCGCCCCGGTCCGGGAACGGTTCCAGCCACGGCACCTCCGACCCCAGTGTCATCGGCGCCCCCGGATCCTCCAGCGCGCCGACCAGGCCCGACGGCAGGGGTCTGCGGGCGCGGCCGCGCAGCGCGGTCAGACAGGTGTTGGTGGCGATGCGGTACAGCCAGGTGCGCAGCGACGCGCGGGCGGCGTCGTAGCGGTCGTACGCGAGCCAGGCCCGGAGCATCGTCTCCTGCACCAGGTCCTCGGCCTCGTGCACCGAACCGAGCATCCGGTAGCAGTGGGTCAGCAGCTCGCGGCGGTAGGGCGCCGCCCGTTCCTCGAAACCGTCGCGTCCGTCGCGGTCGTCGGGGCGGTCGCGGCCGTCGTCGTCGCGCGTCTCCATGGGCTGCTCCTCGGCTTCTCGGCGGCACGGCTCCCCGCCGGTTCGGTTCCTCGGGTCTCGGCGCTTCGAGTCCCGTCACTCATCCCGTCACTCACCGGTACCTACCTCCGGGACCGTCCGAACTCATCGTTCCGGCACCGATGAGTTCCGTCGTCCGCGGAGGTACGTACCGGCACCGAACCAGTCAGAGGAGAAGGATCACCATGAACGCCACCGACAACAGCATCGACAGCAGCACTGACAGCAGCACTGACAGCAGCACCGACAACAGCCGGGACATCCGTGCCGTCCTCGACCGTCTCTACTCCGCCTGGGCGGACTACGACGCCGACGCGTTCGCCGAGCTGTACACCGAGGACGCGACGGTCGTGATGCCGGGCGTCTTCAACGACGGGCGGGAGGAGATCCGTGCCTACATCGCGGCCGGGTTCGAGGGACCGCTGAAGGGTTCAAGGCCGCTCGACGAGCCCTGGCGGATCCGCTTCCCGCGTCCCGACACCGCCGTCGTCGTCAGCGAGGCCGGGATTCTGCTGGCCGGTGAGAGCGAAGTGCCCGCCGACCGGCACCACCGTGCGACCTGGGTACTCGTCCGCGATCCCGCCACCGGGACCTGGGCCATCACCTCGTACCACAACGCCGCCGTCTGACGGACGCGTCGTACCACAACGCCGCCGTCTGACGGACGCGCCGCCAGGACACGCAACCCGGCCCCTTCCCGGACGCATCCTTGCCCGGTCCCGCCCGGTCCCGCCCGGTCCCGCCCGGTCCCGCCCCGTCCTCACCGCCGGGTCCGGGACCGGGTGAGAGCAACGTTCCCTTCCGGTCACTCACAGCCACAGGGCCGGAAACGCGTCCTCCCTACCTTCGGGAAACAGCAGCCCAGTAAGCCCGGAGAACCAACGGAGGCGCGAGATGACTGCCCCAGCCACGAGTACGGCCCCTGCGCGGGGCGGTCGCTGGATCGAGGAGTGGGATCCGGAGGACGAGGCCTTCTGGGCGGAGAAGGGGGAGAAGGTCGCCCGGCGGAACCTGCTGTTCTCCGTGCTGTCCGAGCACATCGGGTTCTCCGTCTGGACCCTGTGGTCCGTGATGGTCCTGTTCATGGGGCCGGAGTACGGGCTCACCCCGGCCGACAAGTTCCTGCTCACCTCGATGGTGACGCTGGTCGGCGCGGTCGTGCGGGTGCCCTACACCTTCGCCGTCGCGCTCTTCGGCGGCCGGAACTGGACCATCGTGTCCGCGAGTCTGCTGCTCGTACCGACGGTCGCCGCGTTCGTGGTGATGAAGCCGGGCACCTCGTTCGGCACGTTCCTTGTGGTGGGGCTGCTGGCCGGCATCGGCGGCGGCAACTTCGCCTCCAGCATGACCAACATCAACGCCTTCTTCCCGCTGCGGAAGAAGGGCTGGGCGCTCGGCCTCAACGCGGGCGGCGGCAACATCGGCGTCCCCGTCATCCAGCTGGTCGCGCTCGCCATCATCGGGGCGAGCGGCGGGCCGCGGGTGCTCCTCGGGATCTACATCCCGCTCATCGTCGTGGCCGCCGTCCTCGCCGCCCTCTTCATGGACAACATCGCCTCCGTGAAGAACGACACCGGCGCGGCCCTCGACGCCGCGAAGGACGCGCACACCTGGATCATGGCGTTCCTGTACATCGGGACGTTCGGGTCCTTCATCGGCTACGCCTTCGCCTTCGGGCAGGTGCTCCAGGTCGAGTTCGGCCGTACGCCGCTCCAAGCCGCCTACCTCACCTTCATCGGCCCGCTCCTCGGTTCGCTGATCCGGCCCGTCGGCGGATGGCTCGCCGACCGCTACGGCGGCGCCAGGATCACCCTGTGGAACTTCGTGGGGATGGCCGCCGCGACCGGGATCCTCGTGGTCGCCAGCAGCGAGAAGTCGCTGCCGCTGTTCGTCAGCGTCTTCGTGGTGCTCTTCGTGCTCAGTGGGCTCGGCAACGGGTCGACGTACAAGATGATCCCGGGCATCTTCCAGAAGAAGGCCGTGGACAAGGGGCTCGAAGGGGAGGAGGCCGCGCGGTACGGCCGCCGGCTCTCCGGTGCCGCCATGGGGCTCATCGGCGCGGTGGGCGCGCTCGGCGGGGTCGGCATCAACCTCGCCTTCCGGCAGTCGTTCCTCGACTCCGGCTCCGGCACCGGCGCCTTCGTCACCTTCCTCGTCTTCTACGCGGTCGCCTTCGGGGTCACCTGGGCCGTATACCTTCGCCGCCCGGCCGCCGCCGAGACCCGAGCGAGTGCCACCGGGGCGAAGTCCCAGCTCAGCTACGCCGAGGTGTGACGTAACACGCCCGACATCGCGTCGATCCGAGCCTGTCACGGTCCGTTGACAGGCTCGGATCAGCCGCGGACGTACGACAGCACTGACCCCGTACGACGACTCGACGAGCGCGAGACGAGAGACATGTACGACGAACAGCAGCGACCCGACCACGGGCCTCTCTCCGGGTTCACCGTGGGGGTGACCGCCGCACGCCGGGCCGACGAGCTCGGCGCGCTGCTCCAGCGGCGCGGGGCCGCCGTCGTATACGCCCCGGCCCTGCGGATCGTGCCGCTCGCCGACGACAGCGAACTGCTCACCGCCACCAAGGAATTGGTCGACAACGCGCCGGACGTGGTGGTGGCCACCACCGCCATCGGATTCCGCGGATGGGTCGAGGCCGCCGACGGATGGGGCCTCGGTGAGGAACTCATCGCACGGCTGCGGGGCGTGGAGCTGCTCGCCCGCGGGCCCAAGGTCAAGGGCGCCGTCCGCGCCCAGGGCCTGACCGAGGAGTGGTCGCCGTCCTCCGAGTCGATGGCCGAGGTGCTCGACCGGCTGCTCGAAGAAGGCGTCGACGGCCGCCGTATCGCCGTACAGCTGCACGGCGAACCGCTGCCCGGGTTCGTGGAGTCGCTGCGGGCCGCCGGCGCCGAGGTCGTCCCCGTGCCCGTGTACCGGTGGATGCCGCCGGAGGACATCGGGCCCGTCGACCGGCTGCTCGACGCGGCCCTCACCCGCGGCCTGGACGCGCTCACGTTCACCAGCGCGCCCGCCGCCGCCTCCCTGCTGTCCAGGGCCGAGGACCGGGGCCTGCGCCCGGAACTCCTCGCCGCACTGCACCACGACGTCCTGCCCGCCTGCGTCGGCCCGGTCACCGCGCTGCCGTTGCAGGCCCACGGCATCGACACCGTCCAGCCCGAACGCTTCCGGCTCGGACCCCTCGTACAACTGCTCTGCCAGGAACTGCCCGGCCGGGCACGGGCGTTGCCCATCGCCGGGCACCACGTGGAGATCCGGGGGCACGCGGTGCTCGTGGACGGGGCGCTGCGGCCCGTGCCACCCGCCGGGATGTCGCTGCTGCGGGCCCTCGTGAGGCGGCCCGGCTGGGTGGTGGCGCGGGCCGAACTGCTGCGCGCGCTGCCCGGCTCCGGCCGCGACGAGCACGCCGTGGAGACCGCGATGGCCAGGCTGCGTACGGCACTTGGCTCCCCCAAGCTGATCCAGACGGTCGTCAAACGGGGCTACCGGCTCGCGCTCGACCCGGCCGCGGACTCCAAGTACGCCGACGACTGAGCCCGTCGGCACCGGAACAGGGCACGGGCACAGGACGACGCGCGGGACGGGCCTCCGCCGCGATGCCGACGGCACCGTCCTGGACTCCCGCCCGGTGCACGTCCGGTACGCGTCCGGTACGGGGCCGGTGCTGAGTCTTCCGGCGGGGCCTCGGGGCATGCACTGTAGGGGGAACGACGGCAGGTGACCCCAAGGCGGTGACAGGCGCATGGCATCGGGCATGGCCACAGCCTCGTACGAGCTGCGGTTCGACTCCGGGCGGATCTGCCTGGACCTGACGGCGACCACCCATCCCGAGGAACGCCTCGACTCGGCCGCCCGGTTGAGCGCCTGGGTCGTCGCGTCCGGGCTGGTGCCGGGGGGCACCCCGCCGGCCGCCGTGGACGCCACTTGGCTGCTCGGCTTCCAGGAACTGCGCCGACATATCGCCCAGTTGGTGCGCGGCGAGCTGGACGGGCGGCCCGCGGACAGCGCGCTCGCCCGCGTCAACGCCGTCGCCCTCGCCGCGCCGCCCGCCCCCTGGGCCGTCCGCGCCGACGACGGCTCGCTGCGCCGGGGGCTGCACACCCCACCAAATTGTGCCGAACTGCTCTCCGTGGTCGCCCGGGACGCCCTCGATCTGCTCACCGACCCGCCGGCGCGGGCGAGTCTGAGACAGTGTGAGGGTGACAACTGCCCGATCGTCTACCTCGACACATCGCGCGGCCGACGCCGACGCTGGTGTTCCAGCGAGGTGTGCGGCAATCGGGAGCGAGTTGCCCGGCATCGGCGGCGGGCGGCTCTGGCACGCGCCTGATCACACCTCTACGTGATCTTCCAGTAACCCGAGGTGATCACTACGCATTCTTTTCGGTGTCTACACATCTTCAACAGAAAAAACCCTGAACACTTTGAACACCCGCGTACCTACACACGTACCCGGTGATGAGCGACCGACTGGGGGAACCCCCGGACACCGGAGGTAGGCGTGCGCAAGGATTCAGCCGTGGCTGATGAACACAAGCCAAGGGCCCGACATCGCATGTCTCAGCAGTCTTCGTCGACCGAACCCGACGAGGAGCTGATGCGTGCGTTGTACCGGGAGCATGCCGGGCCGTTGCTGGCCTATGTGCTGCGCCTGGTCGCCGGAGACCGGCAGCGCGCCGAGGACGTTGTGCAGGAAACACTCATCCGTGCCTGGAAGAACGCCGGCCAGCTCAATCGAGCGACCGGTTCGGTACGCCCCTGGCTGGTGACGGTCGCCCGACGCATCGTCATCGACGGCCACCGCAGTCGGCAGGCCCGGCCGCAGGAGGTCGACCCGTCGCCGCTGGAGGTCATCCCCGCGGAGGACGAGATCGACAAGGCGTTGTGGCTGATGACACTGTCGGACGCGCTGGACGACCTGACCCCTGCTCACAGGGAAGTACTGGTCGAAACATACTTCAAAGGGCGTACCGTCAATGAGGCGGCCGAAACGCTCGGCATTCCCAGCGGCACTGTGCGCTCACGGGTTTTCTACGCCCTGCGGTCGATGAAGCTTGCGCTGGAGGAGCGGGGGGTGACGGCATGAACACGTACGGGGGTTACGGAACAGGTGGTCCGGGAGCCATGCAAGGTCCACGAGGACAGCAAGGGTCCGGGGACATTCACGAGACTGTCGGCGCCTACGCCCTCGGCATTCTCGACGACGCGGAGGCGACAGCCTTCGAGGAGCATCTCGCCTCCTGCGAGTGGTGCGGCCAGCAGCTCGACGAGCTCGCCGGGATGGAGCCGATGCTCGCCGCCCTCGCCGACCTGCCCGCCTCGCAGGGCAGTCCGGCCATCGCGGAGTCCCTCTCGGCCCGCCCGAGCCCACGGCTCGCGGAGCGGCTGGTCGACGAGGTCTCGGCGCGGCGCGCCCAGAAACGCCGCCGCGGCATGTACCTGGTGGCGGCCGCGGCCGCGCTGATCATCGGCGGTCCGCTGACCGTCATGGCGGTCAACGGCGGCAGCGACACCGGCACGAACATGCCGCAGGCGATGGCGACCAGCCCGGCCAAGGCGGCCTTCGAGGTCATGACCGACAAGTCGGAGGCCACGGACCCGAAGACCAAGGTCAACGCCGTCGTCGCCATCGAGCCGAAGGACTGGGGCACCCACGCCGTCCTCCAGCTCAAGAACGTCAAGGGCCCGCTGAAGTGCTCCCTGATCGCCGTCGGCAAGAACGGCGAGCGTGAGACGGTGACCTCCTGGGCGGTTCCGAAATGGGGTTACGGCATCTCCAACGCCAGCAACGCGGAGGCCAAGCAGCCCCTGTACGTGCACGGCGGCGCGGCCTTCACACCGAACCAGATCGATCACTTCGAGGTCATGACCTTCGAGGGGAAGCGGCTGGTCGAGGTGAACGCGTGAGCGGGTTCCGGGCGCGGACGTAGCCCGGCGGGCCTCCCTTCGCGTACGGTTGACGGCTGCCCAGCACGTCAGAAGGGGGCCCGGTGGCCGCTCAGGCTCAGCAGGAAACCGCGCTCGGCTCGGTCCACTCATCCGTACCGGACGAATCCGTCAAGGACGACTCCGTACGGGACCGTGAGATCGGCGTCGAGCAAGAACATCTGGACCGGGTCTACCGGCGCCTCGAGGAGAAGATCCACGAGGCCGAGTTCCTGATGCACGACGCCGCCCAGCGCGGTCACGTCGGAACACCAGGGGCACTCGCGGAGCGGGATGCCCAGGTGTTCCGCGCAGGAATTCACCTCAACCGTCTCAACAACGAGTTCGAGGACTTTCTCTTCGGCCGTATCGACCTGCTCCCCGGGAAGGACGGCACGAAGGGTGCCGACGGCGCCTACACGGCGGTGGAACCCGCCGAGGGCGCCGTCCGCGAGGACAACACAGCCGACATCGCGGAGACGCTCCACATCGGCCGTATCGGCGTCCTGGACGCCGACTACGCGCCGCTGGTGATCGACTGGAGGGCGCCCGCCGCGGCGCCGTTCTACCACTCCACCCCGGTCGACCCCGGCCGGGTCGTACGCCGCCGGGTCATCCGCTCCAAGGGCCGCAGGGTCCTCGGCGTCGAGGACGACCTGATGCGCCCCGAGGTGACGGCCTCGCTCGACGGCCGTGAGCTGCCCGTCATCGGCGACGGCGCGCTCATGGCAGCCCTCGGGCAGGCCCGCAGTCACACCATGCGGGACATCGTGGCGTCCATCCAGGCCGAGCAGGACATGGTGATCCGCGCGCCCGCCGCGTCCGTGACCTATGTCGAGGGCGGGCCCGGCACCGGCAAGACGGCGGTGGCCCTGCACCGGGCCGCCTACCTCCTCTACCAGGACCGCCGCCGGTACGCGGGCGGCATCCTGATCGTCTCCCCGACCCCGCTGCTCGTCGCCTACACCGAGGGCGTGCTGCCCTCGCTCGGCGAGGAGGGGCAGGTCGCGATCCGTGCGATCGGTTCGCTCGTCGACGGCGTGGGCGCCACGCTGTACGACTCCCCGGCGGTGGCCCGTGCCAAGGGCTCGTACCGGATGCTGAGGGTGCTGCGGAAGGCGGCGCGCGGGGCGCTGGAGGCCCCGGCGGGTCCGGCCGGGGGCAATTCCGGCCAGCTCGCCTTCGGGGAGCCGGACGCGGCCCCCACGGGTCCCCCCACCCGGCTGCGGGTCGTCGCCTTCGGGCGCCGGCTGGAGCTGGAGTCCGCCGAGCTGGACCGGATCAAGAACAACGCGCTCAGCGGGACCGCGCCGGTCAATCTGCTGCGGCCGCGTGCCCGCAGGCTGCTGCTCGACGCGCTGTGGGCCCGGTCGGGCGCCGGGACCCGGCACTCGGACCCGGAGCTGTCGGCCGAGCTGCGGTCGTCGTTCGACGAGGACGTGACCTCCGAGGACAGTTTCCTGGCGTTCCTGGACGCCTGGTGGCCGGAGCTGACCCCGCGCGGAGTGCTGGCCGCCATGGCCGACGAGCGGCGGCTCGGGCGCTGGGCGCGCCGGATCCTCAACCCCGGCGAGGTCCGCCGGGTGGCGCGTTCGCTCAAGCGGGACGGGTTCTCGGTGCACGACGTGGCGATGCTCGACGAGCTCGAGGCGATCGTCGGGGCGCCCGCCCGGCCCAGGAAGCGGCGCGATCCGGACCCGCTCGCCCACCTCACCGGTCTTGAGGAGCTCATGCCCCACCGCGAGGAGACGCAGCGCGAACGCGCCGAGCGCCTTGCGCAGGAGCGGACCGAGTACGCGCACGTCATCGTCGACGAGGCGCAGGACCTCACGCCCATGCAGTGGCGGATGGTCGGCCGGCGCGGCCGGCACGCCACCTGGACGGTCGTGGGCGACCCGGCGCAGTCCTCCTGGTCCGACCCCGACGAGGCGGCCGAGGCTCGTGACGAGGCGCTCGGCACCCGGCCGAGGCGCCGCTTCACCCTCACCGTCAACTACCGCAACCCGTCGGAGATCGCCGAGCTGGCCGCCAAGGTCCTCGCCCTCGCCATGCCGGGTTCGGAGTCGCCGTCCGCCGTACGGTCCACGGGCGTCGAGCCCCGGTTCGCGGTCGTACGGGACTCCCTCGCGCAGACCGTGCGCGCCGAGGCCGCCCATCTCCTGGACCGGGTCGACGGCACCGTGGGCGTCGTCGTCGCCATGAACCGGCGCGAGGAGGCCGCCCGCTGGCTCGCCGGGCTCGGGGACCGCGTGGTGGCCCTGGGGAGCCTGGAGGCCAAGGGGCTGGAGTACGACGCGACGGTGGTCGTGTCGCCCGCGGAGATCGCGGACGAGTCGCCCGCAGGACTGCGTGTCCTGTACGTCGCCCTGACCCGGGCCACACAGCAGCTGACCGTCGTCTCCAGTGACCGCGACGACCCCGACCCGAACGGAGTCCCCGACCTCCTGCGGGACTGACGCCGTCCCCGTCCCCGTCCGCCCCGCAGCCCGTCCCGGCCGAAAAGAACTCCCGGGACGGGAATTGCCTTACGGGAATCCTTTGTTACCTTTGACGTGGCACCGGCCCGATCCAAGCCCCCGGGCCCAACCTTCGTCGCTACGAGCGACCACTTGCCGCGAGGCGAGCATGGCGGGTCGGTGTCATTGAACGTCGTCCTTCACCCAAGGACCTGAAGAGGCCCACGTCATCCGTGACGTGGGCCTCTTTCGTTGCCCGGCCCACTCTCGTAGAGTGGAAACTGTTTTCCGAAACCGCGACCCTGGCGAACAAAACGTTCGCAATCCGGGGCGACTACCACGTACTCAGGGGTAGGTGCGACGATCGGACGGCACAAAGCAGTGACACACGGTGAAAGCAGAGGAAGTCGGCCATGGCAACGGCGCCCAGCGTCTCCTACTCGATGACGGTCCGGCTGGAGGTCCCCGCGAGCGGAACAGCGGTCTCCCAGCTCACCACGGCCGTGGAGTCCCACGGAGGCTCGGTGACCGGCCTCGACGTGACCGCCTCCGGCCACGAGAAGCTCCAGATCGACGTCACCATCGCGGCGACCTCCACCTCGCACGCCGAGGAGATCGTCGAGCAGCTGCGGCACATCGAGGGCGTGACCCTCGGCAAGGTCTCCGACCGTACGTTCCTCATGCACCTCGGCGGCAAGATCGAGATGCAGTCCAAGCACCCGATCCGCAACCGTGACGACCTCTCGATGATCTACACCCCGGGTGTGGCCCGGGTGTGCATGGCGATCGCCGAGAACCCCGAGGACGCCCGCCGCCTCACCATCAAGCGCAACTCCGTTGCGGTCGTGACGGACGGCTCCGCCGTGCTGGGCCTCGGCAACATCGGCCCGATGGCCGCGCTGCCCGTCATGGAGGGCAAGGCGGCCCTCTTCAAGCGCTTCGCCGGGATCGACGCCTGGCCGCTGTGCCTGGACACCCAGGACACCGACGCGATCGTCGAGATCGTGAAGGCGATCGCCCCCGGCTTCGCGGGCATCAACCTGGAGGACATCTCCGCGCCGCGCTGCTTCGAGATCGAGGCCCGGCTGCGCGAGGCCCTCGACATCCCCGTCTTCCACGACGACCAGCACGGCACGGCCATCGTCGTCCTCGCCGCCCTGACCAACGCACTTCGCGTCGCGGGCAAGGCGATCGGCGACATCAGGGTCGTCATGTCGGGTGCGGGAGCGGCCGGTACGGCCATCCTCAAACTGCTGATCGCCGCGGGTGTGAAGAACGCCGTCGTCGCCGACATCCACGGTGTCGTGCACGCCGACCGCGCCGACCTGGTCGACGCCGCCGCGGACTCGCCGCTGCGCTGGATCGCCGACAACACCAACCCCGAAGGCCTCAAGGGCACGTTGAAGGAAGCGGTGCGCGACGCCGACGTGTTCATCGGCGTCTCCGCCCCGAACGTGATCGACGGCGACGACGTGGCCGCGATGGCCGAGAACGCCATCGTGTTCGCGCTCGCGAACCCCGACCCCGAGGTCGACCCGGCAATCGCCCGCCTGACGGCGGCAGTTGTGGCCACCGGTCGCTCCGACTTCCCCAACCAGATCAACAACGTCCTGGTGTTCCCGGGCGTCTTCCGCGGCCTCCTGGACGCCCAGTCGCGTACCGTCAACACGGAGATGATGCTGGCCGCCGCGACCGCCCTCGCGAGCGTGGTGACCGAGGACGAGCTCAACCCGAACTACATCATCCCCAGCGTCTTCAACGACAAGGTCGCGGGCGCGGTCGCCGGAGCGGTACGCGACGCGGCGAAGGCGGCGAGCGCGGCCAACACGACCGCGTAGCACGGGTCGAGCCGGGCGCTCCGCCCGCGTCGCGGCGGCTGTCGTCCCGTCTGTGACGGGCGCCACGACCGCCCGGAACCCGGCGCGTCGCGGAACGCGGGGCCAGTGGCCGCCTCTAGGGTGGCGGCCAGGCTCAGGCCTCGCAGGGCCGCTTCGTGTGACCCCCAAGGGTGTTCGTGTGACTCCCAGGGGTGCCGGATTGGCTTTCCCGCCGCAGGTGGGGGCAGGATGCGTCTTCGGGCGCGACGGTCTGGCTACGGACCCGGGTCCGGGGGCCGACCGAGGACCCTGGCAGCATCGGCTTCACTGTGCCCGATATGCGGCTCCGCCGCGTGGCACGCCTCAACAGCAAGAAGAACACGGGAGTAACAACATGAACCGCAGTGAGCTGGTGGCCGCGCTGGCCGACCGTGCCGAGGTGACCCGCAAGGACGCCGACGCCGTTCTGGCCGCTTTCGCCGAGACCGTCGGCGAGATCGTCGCCAAGGGCGACGAGAAGGTCACCATCCCCGGCTTCCTGACCTTCGAGCGCACCCACCGTGCCGCTCGCACCGCGCGCAACCCGCAGACCGGCGACCCGATCCAGATCCCGGCCGGCTTCAGCGTGAAGGTCTCCGCGGGCAGCAAGCTCAAGGAAGCCGCCAAGGGCAAGTAAGCCCGGCCGGTACGTGCCCGCCCGCGCGGGACGCGTACAAGGCGCAGCAACGCCAATGGGGCGGCCCCTTTCAGGGGGGCCGCCCCATCGTCGTACGTACGTCCGCCACGCCGCCCAGGGTCTAGCCGAGTGCCTTGCCCGGCAGTTCGACCTTCGCGCCCAGCTCCACGAGCTTCTCCATGCTGTGTCTGCCCGGGGGTGACCCCCGGACCCCCAGCCGGAGGACGCTGTTCGGGCCGGGGTGAGGAGGCTGGGGTCAGCCGAGTGCCTTGCCCGGCAGTTCGACCTTCGCGCCCAGCTCCACGAGCTTCTCCATGAAGTTCTCGTAGCCGCGGTTGATCAGTTCGATGCCGTGGACGCGGGACGTGCCCTGCGCCGCCAGCGCCGCGATCAGGTACGAGAAGCCGCCGCGCAGGTCGGGGATGACCAGGTCGGCGCCCTGGAGCTTCGTCGGGCCCGAAACGACCGCGGAGTGCAGGAAGTTGCGCTGGCCGAAGCGGCAGTTGGAGCCGCCGAGGCACTCACGGTAGAGCTGGATGTGCGCGCCCATCTGGTTCAGCGCGGACGTGAAGCCCAGCCGGGACTCGTACACCGTCTCGTGGATGATCGACAGGCCGGTGGCCTGCGTCAGGGCCACGACCAGCGGCTGCTGCCAGTCCGTCTGGAAGCCGGGGTGGACGTCCGTCTCCAGGGCGATGGACTTGAGCTGTGAGCCCGGGTGCCAGAAGCGGATGCCCTCGTCGTCGATCTCGAAGGCACCGCCCACCTTGCGGTAGGTGTTCAGGAACGTCATCATCGAGCGCTGCTGGGCGCCGCGGACGTAGATGTTTCCCTCGGTCGCCAGCGCCGCGGAAGCCCAGGAGGCGGCCTCCAGGCGGTCCGGGAGGGCCGCGTGGGTGTAGCCGCCGAGCGAGTCCACACCGGTGATGCGGATCGTCCGGTCGGTGTCCATCGCGATGATGGCACCCATCTTCTGCAGGACGCAGATCAGGTCCTCGATCTCCGGCTCCACAGCCGCGTTCGAGAGCTCCGTGACACCCTCCGCGAGCACCGCGGTCAGCAGCACCTGCTCGGTCGCGCCCACGGACGGGTACGGCAGCTGGATCTTGGTGCCGCGCAGCCGCTGCGGGGCCTCCAGGTACTGGCCGTCCTCCCGCTTCTCGATCTTCGCGCCGAACTGCCGCAGCACCTCGAAGTGGAAGTCGATCGGCCGGCCGCCGATGTCGCAGCCGCCGAGGCCCGGGATGAAGGCGTGGCCGAGGCGGTGCAGCAGCGGGCCGCAGAAGAGGATCGGGATGCGCGACGAGCCCGCGTGGGCATCGATGTCGGCGACGTTCGCGCTCTCGACGTGCGAGGGATCGAGGATCAGCTCGCCGGGCTCCTCACCCGGACGGACGGTCACACCGTGCAACTGCAGCAGTCCGCGTACGACACGTACGTCGCGGATGTCGGGGACATTGCGCAGCCGGCTCGGCCCGCTGCCCAGCAGGGCGGCGACCATGGCTTTCGGTACGAGATTCTTCGCACCGCGGACACGGATCTCGCCCTCAAGCGGGGTTCCGCCATGGACAAGCAGGACATCGTCGTTGACGGTCATGTATCTCGCGTTCCGATGAGTTGGGCAGGTGTGGGTCGTCGGCCGGCCGGTCGTACGGGTGCCGAACAGCAAGGGTAATGGCCGCCCACCCCGGCGCAGTAAGCCCAATGAGGACTCAGCTGCGTCATAGCTTGGCCACAACACGAACCGTTCCGATTCGGGCACACGGGGTCATCGGCTCCGGTGTGCGCGGGCAACGCTTCGTTGCGCCCTGAGCTGCATTCACTCCCGTACGGGTATTGGCTCCCCACATGAAGGGAATGTGCGGGATCATGTCTGGCATGACCGAGGTGTCCTCGCTCACAGGGCGGCTGCTCGTGGCCACGCCCGCCCTGGCGGACCCGAACTTCGACCGTGCGGTGGTGCTGCTCCTCGACCACGACGAGGAGGGCTCCCTCGGTGTCGTCCTCAACCGCCCGACCCCGGTGGGTGTCGGCGACATCCTGGAGAACTGGGCCGGCCTGGCCGGGGAACCGGGTGTCGTCTTCCAGGGCGGCCCCGTCTCGCTGGACTCGGCGCTGGGGGTGGCGGTCATCCCGGGCGGCATCGCGGCGGAGCGCGCGCCACTCGGCTGGCGGCGGGTGCACGGCGCGATCGGTCTGGTGGATCTGGAGGCCCCGCCGGAGCTCCTCGCCTCGGCCCTCGGCTCCCTGCGCATCTTCGCCGGATACGCGGGCTGGGGACCGGGCCAGCTGGAGAACGAACTGGTCGAGGGCGCCTGGTACGTCGTCGAATCCGAACCCGGGGACGTCTCCTCCCCGTCACCGGAACGCCTGTGGCGCGAGGTGCTGCGCCGCCAGCGCAGCGAACTGGCGATGGTGGCGACTTACCCCGACGACCCCTCCCTCAACTGACCGGCGCACCGGCCCCCGACCCTTCCCCCACCGGCACGCGACCCTTCCCTCAACTGATGGGTGCGAGCCCCAGTACCCTTGGCTCCATGAGCACTCTTGAGCCTGAGACCCAGCCCCAGCGAGGCACGGGGACGGGGACCCTCGTAGAGCCGACGCCGCAGGTGTCGCACGGCGACGGGGACCACGAGCGCTTCGCCCATTACGTCCAGAAGGACAAGATCATGGCGAGCGCGCTGGACGGCACGCCCGTCGTGGCGCTGTGCGGCAAGGTGTGGGTACCGGGCCGCGACCCGAAGAAGTACCCCGTGTGTCCCATGTGCAAGGAGATCTTCGAGTCCATGGGCGCCGGTGGCGACCAGGGCAAGGGCGGCGACAAGAAGTAACGCCGAGGCTCTCCCGGCGCAGTACGCCGCGTAGACCGTGCACGGCCGCGGCGCCCCCGGCGAGGGGCGCCGCGGCCGTGTCGTACGCGGTGCCGGCTGTCTCCTGCTCGTCGGCGCCAGGCGCTGGGTGCGCTGGTGGTTCGGGGAGCGGTTCCTGCGCGAGGTGCTCGTGGCGAACGTTCTGGTGAAGGTGGACCTCGTCGTGGCGGGCGCCCTCCTCGGCGGCGCGGTTCCGCCGGCGCTCGGGGACGCGACCGAGCGCCGGTGGAAGGTCCTTGCCCTCGGCAGCCTCGGGGACCCTTTTCGCGATGGTCGTGGTGCCGTTCGCGGTGGTGATCCGGACCGACGTGAGCGCCGATCGCGAGAAGGGCGATCGCGAGAGCACCGGGGGGAAGGCCGACGATCAGGTGGGCGGGGGAGTCGCTCCTAAGGCCGGTGAAGATGCCGACGGGGAAGTCGACGGGGAAGTCGACGGAGAAGTCGACGGAGAAGCCGGCGGAGAAATCGGTGGGGAAGCCGGTGGGGAAGTCGGCGGGGAGGCCGTCGACGGCTGAGCGTTGCACGGAGTGCGTCAAGTGGTCACGGGGTGGTTGAGACCTCTTGTGAGCGGCTCACGCACTCCATAGCCTCTGGGGTGTTGTGTCGTACGAAACGGCCATTGCGCATGCTGCAACGCACCCCTCGCTGGAGGACGCTCGATGAAGCCCGCTGCCCCCGGATCCCTCGCGGCCCGGACGGCGACCACTTCTCTGCCGGATCGTGCTCGGCGCCTTCGAACCTGCCTGGGAGACGGAGTCCTGCGAGCTCCGGGGCCGCACGCTTCCGCTCTCCCCGGATTCCTTCCGGCGCCTCTTGGGGCGGCAGGAATTCGGCCGACACTTCCTCAACTGTCTTCTCGTGGCGGGCTCCGCGGTGGTCGTCCCGGCACTCGTCGGGCTTCTTTCGGTGACAGCGGTGAGACGATTCCGCTTCCGCGTCCCGATCACCTCACTGATCATGTTCCCGGCGGCCCGGACGATGCCCGTCGAGGCGCCGGCGATCTCCCCCTACTTGCTCCCGCTCTTCCTTCCGCGGGACTTCGGCCCGCCGAACGCGCCGGGCTCGCCGCGCCTGCCTCGCACGACCTTCTGGCCGCCTTTTCGCGATCCGGGTGCCACGGAGTTCGCCAAGGCCGTTCGGGACGCGTCGGAGGCGGCCGCGTACATCGCGGGAGCGAGCCGCACGCGATTCCTCCTGCGGATGCATTTCCCGCTTGTCCTCACCGGGTTCGTGGCCGTCGGGACGTTTTCCTTCGCGCCGGCCGGGAACGGCTTCCTCTTCCCCGAGTCCTTCCTCTTCAGAGGCATCCGGCGGTCCCGCATCCGGCGGCCCCCCTCGTCTTCCGTGAGCCGGACGAGCCCGACCGGACGGTATGGCGGCGGCCTCCGCGGTGATGACCATTCAAGTGCCGATCTTCTTCGTACGCGTACAGCAGCGACTCGTCTCCGGCCTCGGCGGCGGTAAAGGACTGAAGGACGGATGGACATGATGGATACGGGCCTGATTCCGGCGCCCCTTGTCGTCGAAGGCGCCACGCAGGGGCGGTTCGCGCTGGACGCGGACACCACCTTGTGGGCCGTGCCCGGCACGGACTCCGCCGAGCGCTGGCTGCGCTCGACGCTCGGCGCCGCACTCGGACTACCGCTGCGACCTGGGCCGCAGGACGCTCCGGGCGCCGTACGCCTGCTTCTCGACGACACCCTGGAACCGGAGGCGTACCGGCTCCGCGTCGGCGACGACGGCGTCGAGATCCGCGGCGGCGACGCGGCCGGGGTCTTCTGGGGCGCGCAGACGCTGCGTCAACTGCTCGGCCCCGACGCTTTTCGCCGCGCCCCGATCCATCCGCGGACGACGTACGAAATCGAGCACCGGACCATCGAGGACGCACCCCGATTCCGCTGGCGCGGCCTGATGCTCGATGTCTCCCGTCACTTCATGCCCAAGGAAGGCGTCCTGCGCTACCTCGACCTGCTGGCCGCGCACAAACTCAACGTCTTCCACTTCCATCTCACCGACGATCAAGGGTGGCGTGTTCAGATCAAGCGCTATCCGAGGCTGACGGAGATCGGTTCCTGGCGGGCGCGCACCAAATTCGGCCACCGGGCCTCGCCGCTGTGGGAGGAGAAGCCGCACGGAGGCTTCTACACACAGGACGACATCCGCGAGATCGTCGCGTACGCGGCCGAGCGGCATATCGCCGTCGTCCCCGAAATCGACATCCCCGGCCACTCGCAGGCGGCCATCGCCGCGTATCCGGAACTGGGCAACACCGACGTCATCGACACGACCTCCCTGACGGTCTGGGACAACTGGGGCGTCTCCAAAAACGTACTCGCCCCCACTGACAACACCCTGCGCTTCTACGAGGGGGTGTTCGAGGAACTCCTCGACCTGTTCCCGGCGGACCCCGCGCGCTTCCCGGAGTTCTCGGGCTTCTTCCACATCGGGGGCGACGAGTGCGCCAAGGACCAGTGGAAGCGGTCGGCCACCGCCCAGGCCCGCATCAGGGAACTCGGGCTCGCCGACGAGGACGAGTTGCAGTCATGGTTCATCCGGCACTTCGACAACTGGCTGTCCGCGCGCGGGCGTCGGCTGATCGGCTGGGACGAGATCCTGGAGGGCGGCCTCGCGCCGGGCGCCGCGGTGTCGTCGTGGCGCGGCTACCAGGGCGGCGTCACCGCCGCTCGCGCGGGCCACGACGTCGTCATGTGCCCCGAGCAGCACGTGTACTTGGACTACCGGCAGGCCGCGGGCGAGGACGAACCGGTGCCGATCGCCTACGTACGCACTCTGGAGGACGTCTACCGCTTCGAGCCGGTTCCGCCGCAGCTCACCGAGGCGGAGGCACGGCATGTGCTGGGCACGCAGGCCAACGTGTGGACCGAGGTGATGGAGGACCACACGCGCGTGGACTATCAGGCGTTCCCGAGGCTCGCCGCCTTCGCCGAGGTCGCCTGGAGCCGGCTGCCGGCCCCGGCGGAGCGGGACTTCGCCGGTTTCGAGCGGCGGATGGGAGCCCACTACGAGCGACTCGACGCCCTCGGAGTCGGCTACCGCCCGCCCACAGGACCGCGGCCGTGGCAGCGGCGACCCGGGGTGCTCGGACGTCCGATCGAGGGGGCGCCCCCGAACGTGTGAGACGGCTCACGACCGGTGGGCGACGGGGCCAGCGCCCTGACACCGTTGCCCCCCAAGGAAAAAAGGCCCCCAAGGGTCACCGAAGGGTGACAATTCGCGCCCACCGGCGATGCTGTGCGAAAACCGGCCATCTCCCTGGTGAGAGGGGCGAATGCCTCCTAGCGGACCCCCGCGTCGAGGGCCGGGGAAGATGTGCCAGAGTTGCCACGTCCGCCCTGTCAGCACGTACCGTACGGCAGCACAGGTGGGACCAGGTGGGGCAGCGGGAAGGGGCAACCGGTTTGACCACGCACGCACTGCAGACGGCGCAGGCCGTGACGCTGCCCGTCTCGCTGGACGAGGCGGTGGCGGCGCTGTCCGCCATGCCCACGGCCGTTCCGGTGGCGGGCGGCACGGATCTGATGGCCGCGGTCAACTCCGGACAGCTGAGACCGGCCGCGCTCGTCGGCCTCGGCCGGATCAGCGAGATCCGCGGCTGGCAGTACCAGGACGGCCACGCGCTGCTCGGCGCGGGCCTCACGCACGCCCGTATGGGCCGCCCCGACTTCGCCGCCCTCATCCCGGCACTCGCCGCCGCCGCGCGGGCGGCCGGACCGCCGCAGATCCGCAACGCCGGCACCCTCGGCGGCAACATCGCCTCGGCCGCCCCCACGGGGGACGCGCTGCCCGTACTGGCCGCCCTGGAAGCCACGTTGATCATCGCGGGGTCGGGCGGAGCCCGCCGCGAGATCCCCGTGTCGCACCTGCTCGCCGGCGTGGACATGCTCCGCGGCGGAGAGCTCATCGGCTACGTCCGCGTGCCGCTGCTGCACGCCCCGCAGGTGTTCCTGAAGGCCACCGGACGCACCGGACCCGGGCGCGCCATCGCCTCCGTGGCGGTCGTCCTCGACCCGGCCCGGCGCGGCGTGCGCTGCGCCGTCGGCGCCATAGCGCCGATGCCGCTGCGGCCCCTGGATGCCGAGGCGTGGGTGGCCCAGCTGATCGACTGGGACAACAACCGCGCGATCGTCCCGGAGGCGCTGGCCGCGTTCGGCGAGTACGTGGCCGCGGCCTGCATCCCCGACCCCGTCCCAGCCGAGGACGGATCCCTGACACCGCTTCCGCCCGCCGTACTGCATCTGCGGCGCACCGTCGCCGCGCTGGCCCGACGAGCACTTGGGAGGGCACTGTCGTGACCGACGACCAGCACGAAGAGGCCGCTCCGCGGAGCGGCAGCCGCTGGCATCCGCTGCCCCAGGGCGACTACGACGACGGCGCCACCGCCTTCGTCAAACTCCCCGAAGGGGGCATCGAGGCCCTCCTCGCCGCCCGGGAGCCGCTCGCGGCGCCCGGACACGGCTATGTTCCCCCGCAGATCGCCGTGACGCCCGCCCCGCCCGAGGCGGCGGACCCGGCGGCCGGCGGAAGGTGGGCCGGGCAGGGCGGCAACGCCCCGTGGCCGGATCCGAACGCCGCGCAGCCGGGACCCGGCGCCCACGACGACCGGTTCTCGTACCACCCCGGGTCCACCGGACAGTGGGAATTCAACGACGTGGCCCGTGACGCCGCCGGGCAGGGCCGAGGACAAGGTCCCGGGCACGACGTGACCGGGCAGTGGTCGATTCCGGTGGCCGTGGGTGACCTCCCGGACGAATCGGGCGAGTTCACCACATCGGCACTCGTCGAGCAGTGGGGCGGCACGCCGCCCGCCACGCTCCCGGGTGGCGCGTCCGCACCCTGGGCCGACGAGATCGGACAGCCCTGGACCGCCGACGCGCGCGAAACGGCCGCTGAGGCCCCCGCGGAGCGCGCGGGGCACCTGGAGGCCGATTCGCCCGCGCAGGCCGCCCAGCGGCCCATACAGCCGGCCGACGAGGCCCCTGAGTCCGTCGCCGACCCCGAGCCGGTGACCGCGGGGACACGCGAGGTGTCCGCGTTCGATCCGGCACACGAGGCCGGCGGGACGGGCGACGAAGCGCTGGACGCGGACCACTTCGCCCCGGCCGCCCACGACGAACACCCCCTCGCCTCCTACGTCCTGCGCGTCAACGGCGCCGACCGGCCGGTCACCGACGCCTGGATCGGCGAGTCGCTGCTCTACGTGCTGCGCGAGCGGCTCGGCCTCGCGGGCGCCAAGGACGGCTGCTCGCAGGGCGAGTGCGGCGCCTGCAACGTCCAGGTGGACGGCCGGCTCGTGGCGTCCTGCCTGGTACCCGGCGTCACCGCCGCCGGCAGCGAGGTGCGCACGGTCGAGGGCCTGGCCGCCGACGGACAGCCCTCCGACGTCCAGCGGGCACTCGCCAAGTGCGGCGCCGTGCAGTGCGGTTTCTGCGTCCCCGGCATGGCGATGACCCTGCACGATCTGCTGGAGGGCAACCCCGCGCCCAGCGAGCTGGAGACCCGCCAGGCCCTGTGCGGCAACCTGTGCCGCTGCTCCGGCTACCGCGGCGTCCTGGACGCGGTGCGCGAGGTCGTCGCCGAACGCGAGGCACACTCCGCCGCCGCGGCCGAAGCCGTCTCCGAGGCGGACGAGGCCCGCATCCCGCACCAGGCCGGCCCCGGTGCCGGCGGAGTCCACCCGTCCGCGTACGAGGACAACGCCGCCTACGGTTCCCGGGCACAGCACGAACAGCCGTACGGCCATGACGGAGGCCAGGCGTGACCAACCAAGCCGCGACCGCGACACCGGCGGCGCACGAGACGGGCCCCGAGCCCCTGCCGCACGGACTCGGCGTCTCGCTGCCCGCCGCCGAGGACCGCGCCAAGACCGAAGGCACGTTCCCCTACGCCGCCGACCTCTGGGCCGAGGGCCTGCTGTGGGCCGCCGTGCTCCGCTCGCCCCACCCGCACGCGCGCATCCTGTCCATCGACACCAGCCACGCGCGCGAGATGCCCGGCGTACGCGCCGTCATCACCCACGAGGACGTGCCCGGCACCCCGATGCACGGCCGCGGCAGAGCCGACCGCCCGGTGTTCGCCTCCGAGGTCGTACGCCACCACGGGGAGCCCATCGCGGCCGTCGCCGCCGACCACCCGGACACCGCGCGGATGGCGGCCGCCGCCGTCATCGTCGAGTACGAGGTGCTCGAACCGGTCACCGACCCGGAGCAGGCCTTCGAGGCCGAACCCCTGCACCCCGACGGCAACCTGATCCGCCACATCCCGCTGCGCCACGGCGACCCGGACGCGGTCGGCGAGATCGTCGTCGAGGGCCTGTACCGCATCGGCCGCCAGGACCCCGCCCCCATCGGCGCCGAGGCCGGACTCGCCGTGCCCCGCCCCGACGGCGGCGTCGAGCTCTACATCGCCTCCACCGACCCGCACTCCGACCGCGACGCCGCCGCCGCCTGTTACGGCCTCGAACCCGCGCGCGTGAAGGTCGTCGTCACCGGTGTCCCCGGAGCGTCCGCGGACCGCGAGGACCAGGGTTTCCAGCTCGCGCTCGGCCTGCTGGCCCTGAAGACCGGCTGCCCGGTGAAGCTCACCGCCACGCGCGAGGAGTCCTTCCTCGGCCACGCCCACCGGCACCCCACCCTGCTGCGCTACCGGCACCACGCCGACGCCGACGGCATGCTGGTCAAGGTCGAGGCACAGATCCTGCTCGACGCGGGCGCCTACGCCGACACCTCCGGCGAGTCCCTGGCCGCCGCCGTCTCCTTCGCCTGCGGCCCGTACGTCGTCCCGAACGCCTTCATCGAGGGCTGGGCCGTGCGTACCAACAACCCGCCTTCGGGGCATGTGCGCGGTGAGGGCGCCCTCCAGGTCTGCGCCGCCTACGAGGCCCAGATGGACAAGCTGGCCAAGAAACTCGGGGCGGACCCCGCGGAGCTGCGTCTGCGCAACGCCATGGCCACCGGAGACGTCCTGCCGACCGGCCAGACGGTGACCTGCCCGGCGCCCGTCGCCGAGCTGCTCCAGGCCGTACGCGACTACCCGCTGCCGGCCCTCCCCAAGGACACGCCCGAGGACGAGTGGCTGCTGCCCGGCGGCCCCGAGGGCGCGGGCGAACCCGGTGCCGTGCGCCGCGGTGTCGGCTACGCGCTCGGCATGGTGCACATGCTCGGCGCCGAGGGCGCCGACGAGGTCTCGACGGCCACCGTCAAGGTCCACGACGGCGTCGCCACGGTGCTCTGCGCGGCCGTGGAGACCGGCCAGGGCTTCACCACGCTCGCCCGGCAGATCGTCCAGGAGACGCTCGGTATCGACGAGGTGCACGTGGCCCCGGTCGACACCGACCAGCCCCCGGCGGGCCCGAGCTGCCGCGGCCGGCACACCTGGGTGTCCGGCGGAGCGGTGGAGCGCGCGGCCAAGATGGTCCGTACGCAACTGCTGCAGCCGCTGGCGCACAAGTTCGGCATGTCCACCGAACTGCTCCAGATCACCGACGGCAAGATCACGTCGTACGACGGTGTGCTGTCGACCACGGTCACCGAGGCGATGGACGGCAAGGAGCTGTGGGCGACCGCGCAGTGCCGCCCGCACCCGACCGAACCGCTGGACGAGGCCGGCCAGGGAGACGCCTTCGTGGGCCTCGCCTTCTGCGCCATCCGCGCGGTGGTGGACGTCGACATCGAACTGGGCTCCGTACGGGTCGTGGAGCTGGCGCTCGCCCAGGACGTCGGCCGGATCCTCAACCCGGCACAGCTGACGGCCCGCATCGAGGCGGGCGTCACCCAGGGCGTCGGCGCCGCGCTGACCGAGAACCTCCGGACGGCCCGCGGTCTGGTCCGGCACCCCGACCTCACCGGCTACGCCCTGCCGACCGCCCTGGACGCGCCCGACATCCGCATCGTCAAGCTGGTCGAGGAGCGCGACGTCGTCGCCCCCTTCGGCGCCAAGGCCGTCAGCGCGGTGCCGGTCGTGACCTCGCCCGCGGCCATCGCATCCGCCGTGCGGGCGGCCACCGGCCGGCCGGTCAACCGTCTGCCGATCCGCCCGCAGGCGGCGGTGGTGACGGCCTCGTGAGCGCGCAGGAGCCGACGACCGGCGAACCCTCGCCGAACGGCAGCGAACCGTCGGTGCACGGCGCCGACCCGTCGGTCCCCGGCGCCGAGGCCGGACAGCCGCGCTACGAACCCCCGCCCAGTGTGGGGAAGCTGCTGATCTGGGTGCTGCTGTTCGTCCTGGCGGCCGTGGTCGTCGTCCTGGGCGGCGTCTACTTCACCTGACGCGCGCCGCGTCACCACGCGCTCCCGTCACACCGTCTCCGTTCCGTGGCGGGCCCGTTCCCGCGTGTTTCTGGCGTTGTCAGTGGGGCGGCGTATGGTTCTGGCTCAGTGGGGAACTGCCGTGGGACGACCGGCCGTTCCCTGCGGGGGAAGCACGATGCGTTCACATGTGCGGGGGAGCCATGAGTACGACGGACACCGATGTCGGCGGCGCGATCACACTGACCGACGACGAGCTGTATCCGTATGTCACACACGCGGGCACCCGGGACCGGCTCACCGGCCCCGGACTGCCGTGCGACGGCACACTGCTCGGATTCGGCGCGCTGCGGGAGCACGGCCTGCGGACCGTCGCCGACCTGGCGGGCGACGCCGACAAGCTCGCCGAGGAGCTGCGCGACCAGCTCGTCATCGGGGCGCTGCGCAGCCTGGACCGGGACCTGGAGTCGATCGTGCTGGACGGGACGACGGGCGAGGTCTCCTCGACCTACGTCCAGCGGAACCCCGCCCGGCTGGACCTCTCGCCCCTGGCGCCCTCCCTGGAGGCACTGCTGCGCTTCGCGGCGGCCACCGAGGAACTGACCATGTCCCGGGGCGGGCCGGGCCCGTTCGGCCCGAAGGCGGTCGCGGAAGTGTCGGACCGGCTGAGCACCGTGTTCGAGGACGCCGCGGGCGAGGACGTACCGCCGTACTGGCGGATGGCCTCGCTGATCCGCCCGCTCGCCCGGATCGCCGAACCCGGTGAAGGGCTCGTCCTCGCCCTGCCGAAGCGGCTGCTGGACGAGGAGTTCGGCGCGGGCGAGATCATGCGTTTCGAGGACGTCGACTTCCCGCCCGCGCTGACGCACGAGCCGACCCGCCGCTTCCTGCGGGAGTCCGGCCTGCCCGAGGACGGCTTCCTCTTCCAGCTGGACACGGAGGTGCCGCTGCCGGCCCTCACCGAGTACTACGCGGACGAGCGCCCCGACGAGTTCTCCGCCGGACTGCTCCCGGCCTCCGCCGACCGCCTGATACGCCTCGGTTACCTCCTGGAGGACACGAGCCTCGTCGTGGACGGCACCACGGGCGCGGTGCTCGCCTGGAGCGAGCCGGACCTCACCCTGCGCCCGCTCAACGCGGACATCTCCACGCTGGCGTTCACCCTCTGGCTCCTCCACCGCGAGAAGACCGTCGACGCGGCCCACGGCCTCAGCGACTCCTACGAACAGCTCGCCGCCACCCTGACCCAGACCCTCGCCACGGTCGACCCCGCCGCCTGCGACCCGACCCCGACCCTCCCGGGCGACGACGGCCGCCGCCACTGGCCGGAGATATTCGAGGACCAAGCGGGCGGCATGCTGTACGCATAGCGCCCTGGCCGGCGCGTCGGCGGTGGGGCAGCAGTGCGGACCTACTGACGATGTGGCTGTCCAGCGGGGGTGAAAAAGGCGTTCGCCAGGCGCGGCGGCCCCATTGAGACGGCTTCCGCGTACGTCGCGTCCACCAGGGAGACGAACCGAAGCATCCTGGCCTCGCCGAGTGCCTCTGCGAACTGCCGCCAGTCGGCTCCGCCGTTTTCCCAGTGCTTCCGGGCCATCTCGCCTCGAAAGTGTGCCTGCAAGCGCATGCGCAATGCGGCGTCGTTAAACCGCTTCAGGCGGTAGTCCGCCGACCAGTTGTGGACGAACAGGTTCACATAGGCGATCTGTTTTGCCTCTACGGCTGTCACTTCGATGGTGAACGGGTCGCCACACACTATGAGCTCAGGGTCATTGATGGCCATGATGACGAGCTCTCGGTGCGAGACGCGCTGCGCCTCCTCGTAGACGATGGCTGTCTGCCGGGACTGATGGGCCAGTCCCACTGCTACGCCCAAGAGAGCAATTATGGACAGAGGCGTGCCATAGGTCTGGCTGATGTCGCTGAGTTCCTGCCAGTTTGTCTTTCCAGGCGCTGCAGCTTGGATGAGTAACGGCGCGGCGGTAACTGCGGCGGCGGCTGCTAGACCTGCTGCGGTCCAGCCAAAGATCCTGCGGCGCCCCGCGAGTGACTGGGTCACGAGCTCCCCCTCGGCTTCTGTGTGTCTGGCCGATCAGTGCATACCCCTTGGACCGACAAGTGTGCGATGGGGCGGGGTCGGAGGTGTGGCCCTGCCGGGCTCGGTGCGCTCAGGGCCTCACTTGGACGGGAACTGAGACGGACGACCAGAGGGCGGCACTCCCGGAGGAGTGCCGCCCTTTCGTTTTGCCTGGTCGGACAGCCAGAGGCCGTGGCGGGAATTGAACCCGCGTAACTCGCTTTGCAGGCGAGTCCCTGAACCACTCGGGCACACGGCCGAACTCAGGTGCGGCACGGCTCACTCGTTCCGAACCTGATGGGTCGACCGTAGGCGGGGTGCGGGAGCGGGCTCAAGGGTTCCGGGGGCGCCGCAACGCGACTGCCATACGCCGTTCACGAACCGTGGGGCGGCAGGCTCGGGGGAGTGGTCCTAGGACCGAAGGACCGGTTGATCACCGTCTTCGGACAGGAGTCACGGCGGGGTGCGCACCTTACGCTGACGGGCATGACAGTAGTGGAAGCGCGCGATGTGACCACGGTTCCGTCCGAGGCGGAGGGTGGCGTGCTGAGCCGGCCGTACCGGGCGCTCAGCATCGGCATCGTGTCCGTGGTGCTGGTGATCGCGTTCGAGGCGACGGCCGTGGGGACGGCGATGCCCGTCGCCGCGCGCGAGCTCGGCGGCGTCGCCCTGTACGCGTTCGCGTTCTCCGGGTACTTCACGACGAGCCTGCTCGGCATGGTGCTCGCCGGGCAGTGGTCCGACCGCGACGGGCCGCTGGTCTCACTGGCCTCGGGCATCGGCGCGTTCGCCGCGGGGCTGCTGCTGTCCGGGACGGCCGACGGCATGTGGATGTTCATCCTCGGTCGGGCCGTCCAGGGGTTCGGTGGCGGGCTCGTCATCGTCGCGCTGTACGTCGTCGTCGGGCGGGCCTATCCGGAGCGGCTGCGGCCCTCGATCATGGCGGCGTTCGCGGCGGCCTGGGTGGTGCCGTCCGTGGTGGGCCCCCTCGCCGCGGGCGCGGTCACCGAGCACCTCGGCTGGCGCTGGGTGTTCCTCGGGATTCCGGCGCTGGTCGGCGTTCCCCTCGCGCTCGCGCTGCCGCAGATACGGCGGCGGGCGTCGGGACACGCGGGGGCCGGCGACCGCGCGCCGCTGGACCGGCGGCGCATCCGGCTGGCGTTCGCGATCGCGCTGGGCGCGGGGCTGCTCCAGTACGCCGCCCAGGATCTGCGCCCGCTCTCCCTCGTACCCGCCGCGGCCGGTGCCGCGCTGGTCGTCCCGGCGGTGCGCGGGCTGCTGCCCCACGGCACCTGGCGGGCGGCGCGAGGGCTGCCGTCCGTGGTGCTGCTGCGCGGGGTCTCCGCCGGTGCCTTCGTCGCCGCCGAGTCCTTCGTGCCGCTGATGCTGGTCACCCAGCGGGGGCTGTCGCCGACGCTCGCCGGGCTCTCGCTCGCGGCCGGCGGCGGCACCTGGGCGCTGGGGTCCTGGGTGCAGGCGCGGCCGCGTGTGGAGCCGTACCGGGAACGCCTGATGTTCCTCGGCATGCTGCTGGTCGCGGCGGCCGTCGCCGCCGCGCCGAGCGTGCTGATCCCCGCCGTGCCGGTGTGGACCGTCGCCGTCGCCTGGGCGTTCGGCTGCTTCGGGATGGGCCTGGTGATCGCCTCGACCAGCGTGCTGCTGCTCCACCTCTCGGCCCCCGAGGAGGCCGGAACCAACTCGGCCGCCCTGCAGATCTCCGACGCCCTGTCCAACGTGCTGCTGCTCGCCGTCGGCGGAGCCGCCTTCGCGGCCCTGGGCGGCGGCGCGGTGGCCCACACGGCCGCCGCCACGACGTCCGCCGCCCAAAGCTCCCACCCGGCCGCCTTCGCCGTGGTGTTCCTGCCGATGGCGGGGGTGGCGCTGGTGGGGGCCTGGGTGACGACCCGGCTCCGGGAACGGTGATGTGGCGCTCATCGCATCGCGGCTGAGGGTGTTGCACGAGGCGATGTGACCTCAGTCCCATCCAGCCCTGCCCCGGCCTTGTCCGCACGTCGTCGTGAGTCGGGCGCCGGTAGGGTGGCCCGGTTGTCATACGTAGCCGAGCCGCCCGCACGCCTCCCGTCACGCCACATCTGACGCGCCGCGCGCGGACCCGGACGCTCCCAATCGACACCCAGACCGGAGACCGTGACTACCACCGCCGCCAGCGCCTCCACGCACACGCATCACCTCTCGCCCGCCTTCCCCGGCCGCGCCCCCTGGGGCACCGCCAACAAGCTGCGCGCCTGGCAGCAGGGGGCGATGGAGAGGTACCTCCAGGAGCAGCCGCGCGACTTCCTCGCCGTAGCCACCCCCGGCGCCGGCAAGACGACGTTCGCGCTGACTCTCGCGTCCTGGCTGCTGCACCACCATGTCGTGCAGCAGGTGACCGTCGTCGCGCCGACCGAGCACCTGAAGAAGCAGTGGGCCGAGGCGGCCGCGCGGATAGGGATCAAGCTCGATCCCGAGTACAGCGCCGGGCCCCTCAGCAAGGAGTACCACGGCGTCGCCGTGACGTACGCCGGTGTCGGTGTGCGCCCGATGCTGCACCGCAACCGCTCCGAGCAGCGCAAGACCCTGGTCATCCTCGACGAGATCCACCACGCCGGTGACAGCAAGTCGTGGGGCGAGGCCTGTCTGGAGGCGTTCGAGCCCGCCACCCGCCGGCTCACGCTCACGGGTACGCCCTTCCGGTCCGACACCAACCCCATCCCCTTCGTCACGTACGAGGAGGGGAGGGACGGCATCCGGCGGTCCTCCGCCGACTACACGTACGGCTACGGGAACGCGCTGGCCGACCACGTCGTGCGGCCGGTCATCTTCCTCTCCTACAGCGGCAACATGCGCTGGCGCACCAAGGCGGGCGACGAGATCGCCGCCCGGCTCGGCGAGCCGATGACCAAGGACGCCATCAGCCAGGCCTGGCGCACCGCGCTAGACCCGCGCGGCGAGTGGATGCCGAGCGTGCTGCGCGCCGCCGACCAGCGGCTCACCGAGGTGCGCAAGGGCATCCCGGACGCCGGGGCGCTCGTCATCGCCTCCGACCAGGACTCGGCCCGCGCCTACGCCAAGCTGATCCGCGAGATCACCGGCACCAAGGCGACCCTCGTGCTGTCCGACGACACCGGCGCCTCGAAGCGCATCGACGACTTCGCCGCGAGCGAGGACCGGTGGATGGTCGCCGTCCGCATGGTGTCCGAAGGCGTCGACGTGCCGCGCCTGGCCGTCGGCGTGTACGCCACCACCATCTCGACCCCCCTCTTCTTCGCCCAGGCCGTCGGCCGTTTCGTACGGTCCCGCAGGCGTGGCGAGACCGCCTCCGTGTTCCTGCCGACCGTCCCCGACCTCCTCACCTTCGCCAATGAGATGGAGGTCGAGCGCGACCACGCCCTCGACAAGCCCAAGAAGGAGGGCGAGGAGGACCCGTACGCCGAATCCGAGCAGGAGATGGAGGAGGCGAACAAGGAGCAGGACGAGGACACCGGCGAGCAGGAGCAGTTCTCCTTCGAGGCGCTGGAGTCCGAGGCCGTCTTCGACCGGGTCCTGTACGACGGCGCCGAGTTCGGCATGCAGGCCCACCCGGGAAGCGCGGAGGAGCAGGACTACCTAGGCATCCCCGGGCTTCTCGAACCCGATCAGGTCCAGCTGCTCCTCCAGAAGCGGCAGGCCCGGCAGATCGCGCACAGCCGCAGGAAGCCGGACGAGGAGGCGGATCTCCTCGAACTTCCCGCCGAGCGCCGCCCCGTGGTCTCCCACAAGGAGATGCTGGAACTGCGCAAGCAGCTCAACACCATGGTCGGCGCGTACGTCCACCAGAGCGGCAAGCCGCACGGCGTGATCCACACCGAGCTGCGCCGCGTCTGCGGCGGCCCGCCGAGCGCGGAGGCGACGGCCGGCCAGCTCCGGCAGCGGATCGCCAAGGTCCAGGAGTGGGCCACCCGGATGCGGTGACGTCCGCACGGAGTGGCTTGCGGAGGGGTGATGTCCGAACGCGGTGATGTCCGGACGCAGTGACTTGCGGACGCGGTGATCTCCGGAGGCAGGGACATCCGGATGCGGTGGTTTCAGGAACCCGGTGATTTCGGGAACCGGCGCGCAGGCACAGGCGTCCATCGGGCGGGGTGACATGGGGAACCGGTTACCTCCGGAACCGGTGGTAACCGGAACCCGTGGCACGGGGTGCCGAATCCCTACCAGGGGGGCGTGTTCTGTTCCGGGAGGCGCGCGCCGCAGTATGTGCGCTGCGTACACGGGCGGTGTACGCCGAGTGGCGCGCGCCCCGCGTTCTGGGACAAACGGAATCAGTTCGTACCAGCAGATGCCCGGATTCTGGACGGAGACTTCCGCTGAGCGGACCGGCTCGCTACTGTCCCGCTACGCACACGCCCCGTGGCAGCGCCGCCGCGGAGCGCAGCCGTGAAGCGACTGCGCCCGGGAAGAGCCCGGGCCGCCAGCCGACCGGCGGCCTCTGAAGCGCGTCGCCGACGGGACTCGGTGCCGCATCCGACGTGACGGGGCCGTCGACCTCACCACTAAGGAGTGGGCGTCGTGACCGCGGAGACCTCTCAGACGCTCGACCGGGGACTGCGTGTCCTCAAGTTGCTCGCCGACACGGATCACGGGCTGACCGTCACCGAGCTCTCGAACAAACTGGGCGTCAACCGGACCGTGGTGTACCGGTTGCTCGCCACGCTGGAGCAGCACGCGCTCGTACGCCGTGATCTGGGCGGCCGTGCCCGGGTCGGGCTCGGCGTGCTGCGCCTCGGCCGCCAGGTGCATCCGCTGGTACGGGAGGCCGCGCTGCCCGCACTGCGAGCGCTGGCCGAGGACATAGGGGCGACGGCTCACCTGACGCTGGTCGACGGGACGGAGGCCCTCGCCGTCGCCGTCGTCGAGCCGACGTGGACGGACTACCACGTCGCCTACCGCGCCGGCTTCCGGCACGCCCTGGACCGGGGGGCCGCGGGCCGCGCGATCCTCGCTGCCCGGCAGGCGCCGGTGGGGGAGCCCGGATACACGCTCACCCACGGGGAGTTGGAGGCGGGCGCCAGCGGGGCCGCGGCCCCGCTGATCGGGGTGACGGGGGTCGAGGGCAGCGTGGGTGTGGTCATGCTGGCGGACGCCGTACCGGAGCGGGTCGGGCCGCGCGTGGTCGACGCGGCCCGAGAGGTCGCAGACGCCTTGCGCTGACCCGCCGTTCGGTCGCCGACCGCCCGTGTCTCCGGTTCTCGGTCCGTACGCGTCCGGCCTTCGGTCCCGGTGTCTCCGGTTCTCGGTCCGTACGCGTCCGGCCTTCGGTCCCCGTGCCTTCGGTCCTCGGTGCGTACGCCTCCGGTCCCGGGGCGCGGAGGCCCTGCGTCGTGCTGGGGCCTCCGGTCTCCGGGCCACGGTGCGTCCGGTCTCGCGTGCCTTCGGCCTCCGGCCTTCGGTTCTCGGTCCGTACGCGTCCGGCCTTCGGTCCCCGTGCCTTCGGTCCTCGGTGCGTACGCCTCCGGTCCCGGGGCGCGGAGGCCCTGCGTCGTGCTGGGGCCTACGGCCTCCGGTCCTCGGCCCGTACCTCTCCGCTCTCTCTCCCCCCGGCGGCCCGCGCCCCCGGCCCCTCAAGGGACCCGGCCCGGTCCACGGATCCTCCCGCGGGACCTGTACGGAGGTCTCGCCGGGCGGTGACGTTAGATTGAGCCCGTGCTCTCTCGCCTCACGCGCCCCAAGGCCGTCGCCGTCTGCGCCCTCCCCGTCGTGGCTCTGCTCGCCACGGCGGTGTTCGCGCCGCTGCCGTTCTCCCTGGCGCAGCCCGGCCTGACGGCGAACGTCCTCGGAGAGAACAAGGGCGACCCGGTGATCACGATCAGCGGTGCGCCCACCCGGGACACCAGCGGACAGCTGCGGATGACGACGATCGAGGCCACCGGCCCGGACGCGAACGTCTCCCTCGGCGATGTGCTCAGCGGCTGGTTCGCCACGGACAAGGCCGTGATGCCGCGTGACTCGGTCTACCCGGGCGGCGGCAGCGTCAAGGAGATCGAACAGCACAACGCGAACGAGATGAAGCAGTCACAGGGCACCGCCACCGAGGCGGCACTCGGTTACCTGCATGAGAAGGGCGACGTGAAGGTCACCCTCAAGCTCGCCGATGTCGGCGGACCGAGCGCGGGACTGCTTTTCTCGCTCGGCATCATCGACAAACTGGACGGCGACGGCAGCGGCGGCGACCTCACCGGCGGCCGTGTCATCGCGGGTACGGGGACGATCGACGCCGACGGCAAGGTCGGTGCGGTCGGCGGCGTCAGCCTCAAGACCCAGGCGGCCCGCCGCGACGGCGCGACCGTGTTCCTGGTTCCGAAGGCGGAGTGCTCGGACGCGAAGGCGGAGCTGCCGAAGGGGCTCCGGCTGGTCCCGGTGACCACCCTTCAGGGCGCGGTGAACGCCTTGGTGGACCTGGAGAAGGACAGGGGTTCGGTTCCGAGCTGCTAGCTGCTAGTAGGCGACGGCCGGTCGCGGCGCGGCGGCCAGCCGGAGGCCGACCTCCACGAGGGTCCAGCCGACGCGGGCGCGCAGCCGGCCGGGGTTCCTGGTCTCGGCCGTGAGTCGGTACGCGTCCGCCTCCGCACGCAGGTCGGCGGCGCGCACGTGCTGCAGCTGGAGACGGGTGTCCGGATGCATCGGAGTGACCTCTCTTCGGTGTGATCGAGTCGATGTGATCGTGCGAGTCGAGCGGGTCGTGCGAGTTGTCCGACTTGAGCGGGCCGAGCGGGCATGGTGCGGCACCCTTGAGCCGGCGGATCAGTCGGAGGCCTGCGGGAACACGTGCGTGTGGAAGCGCACCCGCTCCGCCTCGGGGTCGTCCTCGGGGCGTTCGACGGCGCAGTAGCTGTCGAGCAGGTCGTGCATCTTCTGGATGAGTTCCTGGGACTGCGCCGGCGTCAGACGCATCGTGAAGTCGCTCATGTCGTGGGCTCGGGCCCACTTGTCGGACCAGTCGTCCCGGGTGCCCAGCCAGGTCGACAGTTCACGGGCGTGGGTGGTGGCGACCTCGTGCAGGAACGTGTCGACCGCCCCGCGAACCGCCGGGTCCTGGTCCTTGAACAGATCCTCGCCGAAGTCCAGACCCTGGTCGGCCGCCCGCCACCAGCGCTCCCGCCCCTTGCCCCGCTCCGGGGCGTCCTCGACGAAACCGTGCGCGGCGAGCTGCCGCAGGTGGTAGCTGGTCGCTCCGCTGGACTCGCCCAGCCGCTCGGCGAGCATCGACGCGGTGGCCGGCCCCTTCTGGCGGAGGCTGCTCAGCAGCTCCATGCGCAGGGGATGGGCGAGACCACGCAGGGAGCGCGCGTCGAGGCGGCGGTGCCGTGGGGGTTCGGGCGGCACGGGTGGCTGCGGCGGGTGAGGGGCTTCCGGGGAAAGCGGGGGAAGCTCGGGAAGCGGGGGAGGCGGTGGGTGCTCCGTCATGCGTACAAAGATAGCGTTGCAAAGAACCCCTTGCAACGGTTTCTTTGCAACTACTTCTTTGTGACTTGCCCGAGCGCAGTTCACCCACCCCCGCTCATCGGTTCAGTGCTCGGTCGCCGCCTGTTCCACGAGCGGGATGATCCGCAGCGGAACCGGGTTCTCCATGACGATGGCCGTGGACGCCCGGACGATGCCATCGAAACCGACGACCCGGTCGATCACGCGCTGGAGATCGGCGTTCGAGCGGGCCACGAGTCGGCACAGCATGTCCCCGCTGCCGGTGGTCGTGTGCAGCTCCAGCACCTCGGGCACGGTCGCCAAGTGGGCGCGTACGTCCGCGCCCTGTCCCTGCCGGATCTGGAGCGTGGCGAACGCCGTGACCGGATAGCCGAGCGCCGCCGGGTCGACCTGCGGACCGAAGCCCCGGATGACTCCGTTCGACTGAAGCCGGTCCAGCCGCGCCTGCACCGTTCCCCGCGCGACCCCGAGCCGCCGCGACATCTCCAGGACCCCGATGCGCGGCTCCTTCGCCAGCAGTACGAGCAGCCGCCCGTCCAGATGATCGATCGCCATGCGGGCCTCCGAGATGGTCATCATGTACAGAAAGCCCGCCACTCCGGGTCTCTCGCTGCACACATTGTTCAGTCGACAGGCGAACTATTGCGCACCTTGCGGAACGGAGGGAGTCTGCGGCCATGACGCAGACCACACACGACACTCCCGACACCGCCCGGCAGGCCGACCCCTTCCCGGTCAAGGGAATGGACGCGGTCGTCTTCGCCGTCGGCAACGCCAAGCAGGCCGCGCACTACTACTCCACGGCCTTCGGCATGCGGCTCGTCGCGTACTCCGGACCGGAGAACGGCAGCCGCGAGACGGCGTCGTACGTCCTTGAGAACGGCTCGGCGCGCTTCGTGTTCACCTCGGTGATCAAGCCCGCCACCGCCTGGGGCCACTTCCTGGCCGAGCACGTGGCCGAGCACGGCGACGGCGTCGTCGACCTCGCCATCGAGGTCCCGGACGCGCGGGCCGCGCACGCGTACGCCGTCGAGCACGGCGCCCGCTCGATCGCCGAGCCGTACGAGATGAAGGACGAGAACGGCACGGTCGTCCTCGCGGTCATCGCCACGTACGGCAAGACCCGCCACACGCTCATCGAGCGGACCGGCTACGACGGCCCCTACCTGCCCGGGTACGTGGCCGCCGCCCCGATCGTCGAGCCCCCCGCCAAGCGCACCTTCCAGGCCATCGACCACTGCGTCGGCAACGTCGAGCTCGGCCGGATGAACGAGTGGGTCGCCTTCTACAACAAGGTCATGGGCTTCACGAACATGAAGGAGTTCGTGGGCGACGACATCGCGACCGAGTACAGCGCGCTGATGTCGAAGGTCGTCGCCGACGGCACGCTCAAGGTCAAGTTCCCGATCAACGAGCCCGCCATCGCCAAGAAGAAGTCCCAGATCGACGAGTACCTGGAGTTCTACGGCGGCGCGGGCGTCCAGCACATCGCGCTGAACACGAACGACATCGTCGCGACCGTACGCACCATGCGCGCGGCCGGGGTCCAGTTCCTCGACACCCCCGACTCGTACTACGACACGCTCGGCGAGTGGGCCGGCGACACCCGCGTCCCCGTCGACACCCTGCGCGAACTGAAGATCCTCGTCGACCGCGACGAGGACGGCTATCTGCTCCAGATCTTCACCAAGCCGGTCCAGGACCGTCCGACCGTCTTCTTCGAGATGATCGAGCGGCACGGCTCGATGGGCTTCGGCAAGGGCAACTTCAAGGCCCTGTTCGAGGCGATCGAGCGCGAGCAGGAGAAGCGCGGCAACCTCTGAACCCGTAGAACGGGCAGCTCCTGAGGGCCGGTCGGTCCGGCCGGCCGGTCCTCATGTGTCCGGTGGACGCCACGGCGGTGTCCACCGGACACACCTGTTCCGGCGTCCGTCGGACACGCGTGTACCCGCGTTCAACGCGCCGAGGGCAGCCCCGGCGCGGTCGCCGGGTCCGCCGCGCCGGGGGAGTCGGTACGGGGTGCCGCCGAGGAACCCGACGAACCGGACGACTCCGCCGCCCCCGAAGGTCCGGCCGCGCCCGCCGTCCCCGCCGCGTCGTCGGATCCCTCCGACCGCCGGGACTGATCGGACTGCTCGGGCTGATCGGATCCGTCCGACCCCCCTGATTCCCCCGACTCGCCCGACTCCTCCGGCGGGCCCCCGGCCGGTGGCTCGCCCAGCGCCGCCAGGGCCTGCTGAGCCTCGGGTACCAGCAGCGGCGAGAAGTACGGGTTGATCCGCAACGCCTCGGTGAGATGACGGCGGGCCGGGCCGGACAGCCCCAGATCACGCTCGATCCGCCCCCGGTGATACGCGTACAACGCGCTGCGCACAAGGCCCCCGTGCTCCGTGTCCATGGCCCGCACGGCGAAGCCGAGGGCCTCCCTGTCGTCCCCGGCGCGGTGCAGCGCCCAGCCCAGCGCGTCCGCCACCGCGATGCCGGGCTGCCGCTGCCACTCGGCGCGCAACGCCCGCACCGCCGCCTGCGGATCGCCGTGGTCCGCCTCCAGGAGCCCGAGGACCAGCTCGTCGTCCACACCCTCGGCGCTCTCCCGCCGCACCAACTCCCGCAGCAGGTCGTACTGCACACCCGCGGCCCCGCCGAGCCCCAGCTTCTCGTACAGCTCGCCCAGCTCCAGCGCGAACCGCGGCGTGGGCCGCTTGGCGAGCGCCGCCTGGTACGCGCGCAGCGCCTCCGACGTGCGCCCCAGCGCCATCAGCGCGCGCCCCTGTCCGGCCAGCGCGTCGTACGCGTCGGCGTCGGTGTTCACCGCGGCCCGGTAGTGGTCCAGGGACTCCTGGCGGTCGCCGCGTTCCCACGCGAGATCTCCGGCCTGCTGGAGGAAGGCCGCCTGTTCCGATGGGGTCGCCGCGCCCGCCGCCGCGTCCGAGATCGCCGCCGCGGCGTCCTCGCGCCGGCCGCGGTCCCGGTACACGCGCGCCGCGACGGCCCGTGCCGCCGGCCCGGAACGCAGGGCGAGCAGCTTGTCGAGGGCCTTGTCCACGGCCTTGTGGTCACCGAGCCCGGTGTACGCGTCGATGAGTGTCGGATACGTCGTCCACCGCTTCGGCGACAGCTTCACCGCCGCCTCGCCCCACTGCTTCGCGGTCCGGAAGTCACCCCGCGCGTCGGCGAGAGAGGCGAGCCCTTCCAACGCCGCCACGTTGTCCTTCGGCCGCACGCTCAGCGAGGTGCGCAGCGCCTTCTCGGCCTTCGGGTAGTACGCGGCCGCCGCCGTCCGCCGCCCCTGCTCCGTGTACGCGACGCCGAGCACCGCCCACGACACGTCGTCACGCGGACGGGCCCGCACCCGGGCCTCGCGGTCGTCGATGAGCGCGGCGAGATCGGGCAGCGCCGCGGGCACCCCGGCGCCCACCGCGCTCACCGCCCGCGCCACCGGACCCGCGGCGGGCCGCGGTGCCCCGCCCGGGTCCAACGAGGGCAGCAGTACCAGCACACCGCCGAGCACGACACAGCCGGCGACCGCGCCGATCAGCGCGCCCCGCCCGAGCGGGGAACGGCGCGGACCGGAGGGCTCCGGGGGCTGCGCGCCGACGGGCTCCGCGGGCCGCGGGCCGGCCGGCCCCGCGCGCCCGGACCCGGCGGGCACCGGCTGTCGCTCTTCGATCTCCATGCCGCTCACTGTGCGTCAATACGAAGACCGAGCCCCGGTACGCGAAGCCTCGCGCGGATGGGGTTCACACCGATGGCCCCGGGTGCGACCCTGTGATCATGAGCCGTATCGAAGCCCCGCGCGATGAGGACACGGCAGCGACCGGCAACCTTCTCGACCGTCTGCTGAGCGGTCTGCCGGCCGAGGCCGTCCTCACGGACCCGGACGTCACGGCCTCCTACGCCAACGACATGGCGAGCTTCTGCGAGGCGGGCACACCCTCCGTGGTCGTCCTGCCGCGCACCGTCGAGCAGGTCCAGCACATCATGCGCGTCGCGACCGAACTGCGCGTCCCGGTCGTCCCGCAGGGGGCCCGCACCGGCCTGTCCGGAGCGGCCAACGCCACCGACGGCTGCGTGGTGCTGTCGCTGGTGAAGATGGACCGCATCCTGGAGATCAACCCGGTCGACCGCATCGCCGTCGTCGAACCCGGTGTCGTCAACGCCACACTCTCCCGCGCCGTGGGCGAACACGGCCTGTACTACCCGCCGGACCCCTCCAGCTGGGAGACGTGCACCATCGGCGGCAACATCGGCACGGCCTCCGGCGGCCTGTGCTGCGTGAAGTACGGGGTGACGGCCGAGTACGTCCTCGGCCTGGACGTCGTCCTCGCCGACGGGCGGCTGATGTCCACCGGGCGCAGAACCGCCAAGGGCGTCGCCGGATACGACCTCACCCGCCTCTTCGTGGGCTCCGAGGGCTCGCTCGGCATCGTCGTACGGGCGATCCTGGCGCTGAAGCCCCGGCCTCCCCAACAGCTCGTCCTGGCCGCCGAGTTCGAGTCCGCGCGGGCCGCCTGCGACGCCGTCTGCCGGATCATGGAGGGCGGCCATGTGCCGTCCCTCCTCGAACTGATGGACCGTACGACCGTCAAGGCCGTCAACGACCTCGCGCACATGGGCCTCCCGGAGACCACCGAGGCGCTGCTGCTCGCGGCCTTCGACACCCATGACCCGGCAGCCGACCTCGCCCTGGTGGGCGCCCTCTGCGAGGCCGCCGGTGCGACCCAGGTGGTTCCGGCCGAGGATGCTGCCGAGTCCGAACTCCTGCTCCAGGCACGGCGGTTGGCGCTCACCGCGCTCGAAGCGGTCAAGGGCACCACGATGATCGACGACGTGTGCGTGCCGCGCTCCCGGCTCGGCGACATGCTCGACGGCATCGAGCGCGTCGCCGAGAAGTACGCCCTGACCATCGGCGTCTGCGCACACGCGGGCGACGGCAACACGCACCCCACCGTCTGCTTCGACGCCACCGACCCCGACGAGTCCCGGCGCGCCCGCGAGTCCTTCGACGAGATCATGGCTCTCGGCCTGGAACTCGGCGGCACGATCACCGGCGAGCACGGCGTGGGCGTGCTGAAGAAGGAGTGGCTGGCCCGCGAGATCGGCCCGGTGGGCGTGGAGATGCAGCGGGCGATCAAGACGGCGTTCGACCCGCTGGGCCTCCTGAACCCGGGCAAGCTGTTCTGAGACCCAGGGCTGTTCACCGACTGCCGACCCGTCAGGACTGCTCGCCGTCCGTCGTCTCGGCAGGGGTGTTCACCTTCCGCCGACCCGTCAGGGCTACTCCGTCCCCGCCCGTCAGGGCTACTGACCGTCCGCCGCCCGTCAGGGCTACTCACCGTCCGCGGACTCGTCCGACGGCCACGGGTCGCGCAGCCACAGGTCGTCGGGCGACGGGGTTCCTCCCTGGTCGAGCGAGGCCGAGAGCCTCGGGGACGGTGCGAGCAGCTCGGCCAGACCGGCGTCGATGCCGAGCCCTTCGGCCTCGGAGCCCGGGGGGACCGCCCTGAGGGTGCGCTCCAGCCAGGCCGAGATCTGTGCCGCGGGCGCTTCGAGCAGCGCGTCCCCGTCCGGCGAGCTCAGCGCCATCAGGACGACACCCCGGCCGCCGACCTTCGTCGGCCACACCCGCACATCGCCGTGGCCGCACGGCCGGAACACCCCCTCGACGAGCAGTTCACGGGCGAACGTCCATTTGACGGGATGGTCGGAGCCGATGTGGAAGGTGATGCGGACGGCGTACGGGTCGTCGGCGCGGTAACTGAGGCGCGCCGGTACGGGGATGCTGCACTCGGGCGACAGGACGAGCTGGAGCTCCAGCTCGCGTTCCACGACGGTGTGCATGTCGATGCGCTTCCTTTCGTCGTACGGGCTCCTTCCGACGGGCCCGTACGAGTGGAGAGCGCGTCGCGCCGGAACCATTACGCGGGTTCGGAGAAATTCTTTCCGGGCCGCTTCCGTCCTTCTTCGGGCACGGGGCGCACAGCCTCGGACGTCCGCTCGCAAGAGCTGGCGGAACCTTGCCCGAAAGGAGTGGGTACGGCGGGACCGGCCGTGACGCGTGCGCCGGTCTGGTAGATGTGGACCCCCAACACGACCCCCGAGCAGATACGGGACGACGGACATGAGCGCCCCAACCCCGGCCCCCGGTGACGACAGGCCCCGCGAAGGGTATTACCCGGACCCCTCCATTCCTGGATATGTCCGCTACTGGAACGGTGCCGCCTGGGTGCCGGGCACGAGCCGCCCGGCGCCGTCGGGCGGTGAGGCGCTCGCCCCACCGGCCGGCGTGCGTCCCTCGCGCGTGCCCGCTCCGGCACCCTCCTCCGAGTTGTCGGCTTCGCGCGGACAGGGAGGCACCCCCGCCGCGGAGGAGACGGGTCCGCACTTCTTCGACGAGGACCCGCAGCCCCGCGGCGCCACCCGCGCCGAGTCCCAGCACGGCAGCCGGCCCGAGCCCGCCGCCGCGTGGGGCGCCGACCGCTCCCAGCAGTCCGGCTTCGGCGGCGACCAGGACCGCCGGGTGTCCTGGGGCGCGCCGCAGGGACCCGACCCGCGCGTCGCGCGTGCGGCGGGGTCCGCCGACGCGGTGACCCAGCCCGACGGGGCGGCCGGGCGCACGGACGGTACGACGACGATTCCGCCCGCCGACTCCGGCGGCGCCCTCCGGCCCCCGGCGTCCGGTGGCTCCGTGGTCTTCCGCCGCCCCACGGGACCGGTGCCGCCCACGGGGCCGAAGGGCGCGGAACACACCAGCGGTACGGGCGGGGCCGGCGGTACGAGCCGTACGGGTGACATGAGTTCGGGCGGAGCCGAGGCTTGGGGCGGGCCCGGGACCGGGGCTGCCGTGGGCACCGGGCAGTCCGGGGCCGGACACTCCACGACCACTCCCGGCGCCCCTGACCCCGGCCTCTCCGACGGCGACAGGGTTTTTCGTGCGCCCTCCCCGCGTACGGAGCAGCAGAGCGGGGCGCGCGGCGGGGGCACGGGTTCGGCGGCGGCTGCGCCGAGCGCGTCCGGCCCGTCCGGCGCATCCACCGCTTCCGGTGCGTCGGCCGGCGGCGGCTTCGGAGCCGGGCAGGGGGCCCAGGGGGCTCCCGCCCCCGCCGTCCCCCAGCAGTCCGACGGCTCAGCGCCCATGGCCTCCGGGGTCGGCGGCGGCCAGCCCTCCTGGGCCCAGCAGGTGCACCAGCTCGCGGGTGACCCGGCCGAGGAGGCGCAGCGGGTCCCGCAGTGGAAACCGCCGGTCGACGACGTGTTCCAGGCGGCCGCCCGCCGGCACTCGGAGGCCCGTCCGGCCGGCCTCGGCAGACGGCTGGCCGCCCGGCTGGTGGACACCGTCGTCCTCGCCGGTGTGACCGCGGCGGCCGCCGTGCCGCTGGGCACCAGGGCGGTCGACCACGTCAACGAGAAGATCGACGCGGCCAAGCTGTCGGGCGAGAAGGTCACCGTCTGGCTCGTCGACGGCACGACCGCCTCCTGCTTCGGCGCCGTCCTCGCCGTACTGCTCCTCTTCGGCGTCCTCTATGAAGTCCTGCCCACCGCCAAGTGGGGCCGCACACTGGGCAAGAAGCTGTGCGGCATCGAGGTGCGCGACATAGAGGGTCACGAACCACCGGCCTTCGGACGGGCGCTGAGCCGCTGGCTCGTCCTCAGCGTGCCGTGTCTGCTGCTCGTCGGTTTCGTCGGCGTCCTGTGGTGCCTGTTCGACAAGCCCTGGAGCCAGTGCTGGCACGACAAGGCGGCGCACACCTTCGTGGCGGGGCCGGCCCGGTAATCCCGTCCCCCGGACGGCCCTTCGCCGGATGCGGAGCCGGGGGGTTCGCGGTCGACTCGGGCCATGAGCAGCGAACCGCCGCCCCCGGGCCCCGGCCGGCCACCGGACGACGACCCGTTCAAGAAGCAACCCCCGCCCGGCGAGGGCACGGGTTCCCCGTACGACCCGCCGCCTCCGTCCGGCGGCCACACCCCGCCCTACGGCAGTCAGCCGCCCCCGTTCGGAGGCGGCGGCCCCTACGGCGAAGGCGGCGGCCCTCATGAGGGGGGCAGCGACCCCTACGGCGGCGGCGGTCCCTACGGTGGCGATCCGCTCGCCGGGATGCCGCCGCTCGCGGACAGCGGGAAGCGGGTGCTGGCGAGGATCCTGGACATGATCCTGGTGGGCATCGTGGCGTGGCTGCTGTCATGGGCGTTCGGGGTCACCGAGTACAACATGGACTCGAACAAGATCGAGTACAGCAAGTCGCTCGGGCAGTCCCTGGTGGTCGCCGTGTGCTACGTCTCCTACGACACCGTGATGATCAGCAAGACGGGACAGACCCTCGGCAAGCGGCTGTTCAACCATCGCGTCGCCAACCTCGACAACGGCTCGACGCCCTCCGTGCAGACCTCGCTGGTCCGCGCCCTGGTCCTGTGGATTCCGTTCGCGTTCTGCTGCGCCTGTGTCTGGACGGCGATCGCGGGCGGCTGGAGCTTCTTCGACAAGCCCTACAAGCAGGGCCTGCACGACAAGGCGGCCAAGACGGTGGTGGTCGACGCCGGATGACGGTGGCCGGGTCGCACGGACCGGTGACGTGGCCGGACGACGTGGGCCGGGGCGGAGTGGGCCGGGACGACGTGGGTCGCGGCGGCGACGGCGCACACAGACGGTGCACACACGAACGGCGGGCCCGGGTTCACGGGCCCGCCGTTCGGGTACGAGGTCGGAGCGTCCGGAGCGCCGGTGGTCCGCCGGTCCGCTGGGAGACCGGGGTCCGCAGGCTCGCCTGCGCCGCCTCAGGGCCCCGCGGGTTCGTGCACCGGCTCGGGCACGGAGGAGGCGGAGACGGACGCGGTCTCGCGCTGCGCCGGCACCCGCTCGTGGATGACGGCCGAGGCGGCGGACGGCACCGGCTTCGGCAGCGGGACCGTCATGGCCACCAGCAGTCCGAGAGCGAGTGCCGAGAGGGTGATCAGCACGATCCCCAGGCTCGAACTCGTCTGTGACAGCAGCAGCATGGCGAGAGTGGAGAAGATCACGGTGCAGGAACCGTAGGCGAGCTGTGCGGCGGTCGGACGAGGCATGGCAATCGTGTCCTCGGATGGGGGTTCTCCCCCCGGGGCCTCTCGCGATGGGGGAGGGTGCGGATAGAAATCGGGGGTGAGACAACGGTGTCGACGTGGCTTTCCGCCGACTTCCGACGCTTCGCCAATCGACTCTATTCGCCTGCATGCCCGAGTGGAACGTCCGGTAAGCGTGACCTTACCCACGGTGCCGGTGCACAGGGGGCGCACGGAGTCATCGCGTCCATCAAGTGGACGTGTGGACGCGCCTGTTGGGGGGTTTCGGGGCGTCCGGATACCGAACATGGGCTTCGCATAATGCACTTGCCAGGTTCAAGTCAAGATCTGTTTTTTCTTTGGTAACTCCGGTCAAATGTCGTCACTTGAATCGCGTTGCGCGCGCGGACCTCCATGACCCGGAACCCCCTCCGCGTGAACGCACGCGGGGGAGGACATCAAGTGACCAACAGGCCATGGACGTTCAGAGCAACCGCGGTGGGCGTCGCCCTCGCGGCGGCCACCGCCACGTTCTCGACGTACGCGGTGGCGCAGGCCGACTCGGCCGCCGCGTCACCCGTCGTGAACCGTCACGACCCGCAGCCGGTCAGGAACACGGTCGACCACGACCTCGACGGCCCGCTGAGCAAGACCCAGAACGCCCAGCACCAAGAGGCGTTGAACCAGGTGATATCCGGCGACGCCAAGGTGCAGAACCGCAACGGCTCGCAGGTTGTCCAGCTGAAGAGCAAGAAGGGCAGCAGCAAGTACGTCGAGCTGGGCCGCGAGAAGACCGACAAGATCTTCACGATCCTCGTCCAGTTCGGCGACAAGACGGACCCGAAGTTCGGTGGCACCGCCGGCCCGCTGCACAACCAGATAGCCAAGCCGGACCGCAAGAAGGACAACAGCACGGCCTGGCAGGCGGATTACAACCAGAAGCACTTCCAGGACCTCTACTTCGGCACCGGCAAGAACGTCGAGTCGATGAAGAAGTTCTACGAGACGCAGTCCTCGGGCCGCTACTCGGTGGACGGCGAGGTCGCCGACTGGGTCAAGGTCCCCTACAACGAGGCCCGTTACGGCAACGACGCCTGCGGCTCCACGAACTGCCCGAGCGTGTGGAACGTCGTCAGCGACGGCGTCACCGCGTGGGTCGCCCAGCAGAAGGCGGCCGGCAAGTCCGACGCCGCCATCAAGACGGACCTGGCGCAGTTCGACCAGTGGGACCGCTACGACTACGACGGCGACGGCAACTTCAACGAGCCCGACGGCTACATCGACCACTTCCAGATCGTGCACGCCGGTGAGGACGAGTCCGCGGGCGGCGGCGTCCAGGGCACCGACGCGATCTGGGCCCACCGCTGGTACGCGTTCGGCACCGACGCGGGCGCCACGGGTCCGGCCGACAACAAGCTCGGCGGCGCCCAGATCGGCGACACCGGCATCTGGGTCGGCGACTACACCATCCAGCCGGAGAACGGCGGACTCGGCGTCTTCGCCCACGAGTACGGTCACGACCTCGGTCTGCCGGACCACTACGACACCGCCGGCGGCGACAACTCCACCGGCTTCTGGACCCTGATGTCCTCGGGTTCCTGGCTCGGCACCGGCAAGGACTCCATCGGAGACCTCCCCGGCGACTTCAACGCCTGGGACAAGCTCCAGCTCGGCTGGCTGAACTACGACACGGCCAAGGCCGGCAAGCAGTCCACGCACAAGCTGGGCGTCGCCGAGTACAACACCTGGAACAAGCAGGCGCTCGTCGTCAGTCTGCCGGACAAGGCGGTCACGACCACGGTCGTCAACCCCGCGCAGGGCTCGGCCCAGTGGTGGAGCGGCAGCGGCGACAACCTGAAGAACACGCTGACCCGGTCCGTGGACCTCACGGGCAAGTCGTCGGCGAAGCTGACCCTCGACGGCTGGTACGACATCGAGGCTGGCTACGACTACCTCTACACCGAGGTCTCGACCGACGGCGGCGCCAACTGGACCGCTCTCGACGGCACGGTGGACGGCGCCGCCATCCCGCGCGACGGCAGTGACAAGCCCGCCCTCACCGGCACGGTCGACGCGTACAAGAAGCTGGCGTACCCGCTCGACGCCTACGCGGGCAAGAAGATCGACATCCGCTTCCGCTACCAGAGCGACGGCGGCGTGGCGTTGAAGGGCTTCGCGGCCGACGAGATCGGCGTCACCGCGGACGGCACCGCGCTCTTCTCGGACAACGCCGAGACGGCCGACGCCGCTTGGACCGCGAGCGGTTTCTCCCGCATCGGCGCCTCGTTCACCAAGGACTACGCGCAGTACTACCTCGCGGAGAACCGCCAGTACGTCTCGTACGACAAGACCCTCAAGGTCGGCCCGTACAACTTCGGCTTCTCGACGACCCGTCCGGACTGGGTGGAGCACTACGCCTACCAGAACGGCCTGTTGATCTGGAAGTGGGACACCTCGCAGGCGGACAACAACACCAGCCAGCACCCGGGTGTCGGCCTCGCGCTTCCGGTCGACTCGCACCCGAAGGCCCTGTGGTGGGACAACGGCACGCTGATGCGCAACCGCATCCAGGCCTACGACTCCCCGTTCAGCCTGTACCGCACGGACGGCCTCACGCTGCACAGCGCGGACGTCGCCACGAAGATCCCGTCGTCGAAGGGGGTGTCGGTCTTCAACGACCACACCAGCGACTACTACGACAACCGGAACCCCACCGGCGGCGTCAAGATCACTGACACCAACACCAAGATCGAGATCGTCAAGGAGGCCAAGGACGGCTCCACGATCTCCCTCAAGGTTGGCCCCGCAGTGAAGTAGTCGGCATTTCCGCAGGTCAAACGCGTATCGGCGGCAACCCCTGGCGGGTTGCCGCCGATCGTGTTTAGGTGCGTCCTGTGCCCGGCTTATTGACACCGACTCACACGGGGGTGTGACCGCATGGCCGCAGGAGGTTTCTGCAGACTGCCGAACGGCAGCGTCGTCGTGGCGCTGAACCTGCCCAGTCCGGCGGGTTCCGGCTACGGCTGCCTGCGGTTCCTGGTCGTCGCCCAGAACCGTGCCCGCGCCCTGACCAGGCTGCGGAACCTGGGCCTGCGCTCCGTCTACCTCCGGGGCAACGCGGCCCCGCCCAGCCCCGACGAGATCACCGCGGTCCTGCACCACCCCGACGGGCTCATATGGCGCACGGCCCCCGACGTCGGCGTCCCGGACACCGGAGTCACCGGCATCGGTGTCCCCGAGCTCCCCCAGGAGCTGTGGCACCCGATCAGGACGCTGCTCAGACGCCCGGCACCGCAGCCGTGACGCCGCGGGAGAGGGCGGGCGTGGCCCGCCGCGCGCCTCGCTGTGGCTCACCAGGTGTGCCCCGTGTGACCCGGTGTGACTGGGCGTGATTCGTCGGGCGCCTGATGTGACTCACTGTGTCCGGGTGTGGTTCATCGGGCGTGACCCGGTGTCGCGGCCCCGCTACACCACGGGCTTGCCCGTGAGCTCGACTCCGGCGGCACGCAGCTCCTCCAGCGCGCGTTCCGTCGTCTCCTCCGCCACGCCGGCCGTCAGGTCGAGCAGGACGGTCGTGCGAAAGCCCTGCCGTGCGGCGTCCAGGGCGGTCGCCCGCACGCAGTGGTCGGTCGCGATGCCGACCACGTCCACCTCGCCGATCCCGTGGGCGCGCAGCCAGTCGCCCAGCGTCATCCCGTTCTCGTCGGCGCCCTCGAAGCCGCTGTACGCCGCCGCGTAGGCACCCTTGTCGAAGACGGCGTCGATCGCGCCGGAGGCGACGGCCGGGGCGAAGTTCGGATGGAAGCCCACCCCTTCGGTACCGGCCACACAGTGCGCGGGCCAGGAGTGCACATAGTCGGGATTGTCGGCGAAGTGGCCCCCGGGGGCGATGTGGAGGTCGCGGGTGGCGACGACATGCCGGTAGCCGGCGGGGGCCTGCCCGATCAGCTCCGTGACCGCGGCGGCCACGTCGGCGCCCCCGGCCACCGCGAGACTGCCTCCCTCGCAGAAGTCGTTCTGCACGTCTACGACGATCAAGGCGCGGCGCATGGGCGGTGTCCTTCGGCTATGGGGGCGGCAGACAAGGGTGCGGGCCCGGCCGTTGAACTTCCGAGCCTAGAGACTTCAAGGGCTTTGCGGGAGGGGCTATTCGGCTTCCACGGCCCGCGCGGGCACGCTGCCGTTGCATTCCCGCTCACCGGAGGTTCATGCGCGGCGTCAATCCCGCACCGGCCGTCCCGCCCGCCCCGCGCGCCTCAGACGTATTCGGTGGGAAGCACCGGCTCGCCGCGCGACAGCTGGGTCGCCGACAGCGGCAGCCGGGCGCGCGCGGCCGCGTGCCGGTCGCGTACGACATCGAGCGGCTCGCGGGACAGGACCTGTCCGCCCTTGACCAGCTGGACCAGAAGCTGCTGGTCGGCAAGCTCACCGGGCACCGGCCCGACGCCGATCACCTCGGCCTCGGCGACCCCCTGCTCGTCCAGGCGCCGCGCGGCCCATTTGCGGCCGCCGATGGACGTCTTGCCGCCCGTGGACTTCTTGGCCACCGGCTCCAGCGGTGCCTTCGGGTCGGCCGACTCGGCACGGGCGACCAGTTTGTAGACCATCGAGCAGGTCGGATGGCCGGATCCCGTCACCAGCTGGGTGCCGACGCCGTACGCGTCCACGGGCGCCGCCGCCAGCGAGGCGATGGCGTACTCGTCGAGGTCGGAGGTCACGACGATCTTCGTCGCGGTCGCGCCCAGCTCGTCGAGCTGCTGGCGTACCCGGTGGGCGACGAGCAGCAGGTCTCCGGAGTCGATGCGCACCGCGCCGAGCTCGGTCCCGGCGACCTCGACGGCCGTGCGGACCGCCTCGGCGACGTCGTAGGTGTCCACGAGCAGCGTGGTGCCGCGGCCCAGCGAGTCCACCTGGGCCCGGAAGGCGTCCCGCTCGTGGTCGTGCAGGAGGGTGAAGGCGTGCGCGGAGGTGCCCACGGTCGGGATGCCGTAGCGGAAACCGGCGGCCAGGTCGGAGGTGGTGGTGAACCCGCCGATGTACGCGGCCCGCGAGGCGGCCACCGCGGCCAGTTCGTGGGTGCGCCGGGCGCCCATCTCGATCAGCGGCCGGTCGCCCGCGGCGGAGACCATCCGGGAGGCGGCCGCCGCGATGGCGGAGTCGTGGTTGAGGATCGAGAGGATCACCGTCTCCAGGAGCACGCACTCCGCGAAGCTGCCCTCGACACGCAGGAGCGGCGAGCCCGGGAAGTACACCTCGCCCTCGGGGTAGCCCCAGATGTCCCCGCCGAAGCGGTACGAGGCGAGCCACTCGAGGGTCGGCTCGTCCACGATCCCGCGTTCACGCAGAAAGCCGAGGACATCGGCGTCGAACCGGAAGTTCTCGACGGCGTCCAGGACGCGGCCGGTGCCCGCGACCACTCCGTAGCGCCGTCCTTCGGGCAGCCGTCGGGTGAAGACCTCGAAGACCGAGCGCCGCTCGGCGGTCCCGGCCGCGAGGGCGGCCTGCAACATCGTCAGCTCGTACTGGTCAGTGAAGAGCGCCGTAGAGGGGACGTCCACCGGCAGCCCAAGGTCCGCTGTGTTCATGGCAGGGATCGTACCCCCATCTCGTCACTTTGACGATTTCCGGGGGGCCCTGCGATTCCCGGGGAGTCGGCCACCGTTTCGGGGGTCCGTTTGTGCGGCTGACCCCCTCTGGTGGCAGCATGGGGGCGTGACGGCTCCCGCACCTCTAGAGATCGAGAAGACCGAGTCGGCGGAGGAGGTCTTCGCCGTACCCGAGCCGGACGTCCCCTGGGTCACGATCGTCCACAACGACCCGGTCAACCTCATGAGCTATGTGACGTATGTCTTCCAGACGTACTTCGGCTACTCCAAGGACAAGGCCACCAAGCTGATGATGGACGTCCACCACAAGGGCCGGGCCGTCGTCTCGAGCGGCACGCGCGAGGAGATGGAGCGCGACGTGCAGGCCATGCACGGCTACGGTCTGTGGGCCACCCTTCAGCAGGACCGGAAGTAGCCGGCCCCCTGTCAACCGACCGCCTGCAGGACCGGAAGTAGCGAATTCACTCCATGCCTGGACACTTCGAACCGCTCCCCGGCGGCGGCGCGGCCGTCGCGCTCGACGAGGTCGAGATCTCCATCATCCGCTCCCTCGCCGTCCAGCTCCTGGAGCTCATCGGTCCCGGCCCCGCGGAGAACGCCTCCGCCGACCCGCTCGCCGAGCTGTTCGCCGAGGGCCCCAGCGAGCCGCCGAGCGACCCGGTGCTCAAGCGCCTGTTCCCCGACGCCTACAGCGGCCCCGGCGTCGAGGCTTCCTCTCCCGAGCAGGCCGAGGAACAGCAGGCCCACTCCGCCGAGTTCCGCCGCTTCACCGAGAACGACCTGCGTGCGGGCAAGCGCGAGAACGCCCTCACGGTGATCCGCTCGCTGGACGGACTGACGCCCGGCGGCGACGGCGGAGCGGTCCTCAAGCTGACCACCGCGCAGTCCCAGCAGTGGCTGCGCGCCCTGAACGACCTGCGCCTGGCCATCGGTTCGCGGCTCGACGTCGTGGACGAGGAGGACACCGACCTCCTCTACCGACTCCCCGACGAGGACCCGCGCAAGCCGATGGTCATGGCGTACCTCTGGCTGGGTGGCCTCCAGGAGACCCTGGTCGAAACCCTTATGCCCTGAACTGTCAGGACATAACACCTCTGGTGTTCGCTCAGCGGATGCTCAAATCCGGATAACGATCATGTCACCGTAACCGCGCCCTTTGGGGCGCGGTTCGACATTTTGTCCGGTTCTTCCTGTGGTCTGCGCAACACGCCCCTCAGCCGATCAACGCCGCCGCCGTGATAGATCTTCACGACCGCCCGGCAGGACACCACCCATGTCCCGCCGGGTGCGCCACCGAGCCGGCGGACCGCCGGCCAGGCACAAGCTCCACCTGTCCGGGGGGATCGGAAGCCGATTCGAAGCCAAGCGACTGGCTCGGACCGGTATGGAGAAAGGCGCACCAGACATGACCTCATCGCAGGTCGGCAAGAGTTACGACGGCAGTGAGGCCGTGGGCGGCGACGCCCCCGAAGAGGGGTACGAGCGCGGGCTCGGCAGCCGCCAGGTCCAGATGATCGCGATCGGCGGCGCCATCGGCGTCGGCCTCTTCCTGGGCGCCGGGGCGAACATCGCCAAGGCCGGCCCCAGCCTCATCGTGATGTACGCCCTCGCGGGCGTGATCATCTTCTTCATCATGCGGGCGCTCGGCGAGCTCCTGCTCTACCGCCCGGTCTCGGGCTCCTTCGCCGAGTACTCCCGCGAGTTCCTCGGCCCGTTCTTCGGCTACTTCACCGGCTGGACGTACTGGCTGATGTGGGTGGTCACCGGCATGGCCGAGCTCACGGCCGCCGCGATCTACGTCCACTACTGGTTCCCCGGGATCCACCAATGGGTGACGGCACTCGTGTTCCTGGTCGTCCTGTTCGTGGCGAACCTGATCTCGGTGAAGCTCTTCGGCGAGATCGAGTTCTGGTTCTCGATGGTCAAGGTCACCGCGCTGATCGGCATGATCGTCATCGGCATCGGCGTCCTCACCTTCGGCTTCAGCTCCGCCGGTGACACCGCCTCCGTCAGCAACCTCTGGCAGTTCGACGGCTTCTTCCCCAACGGCATCGGCTCGTCCCTGATGACCCTCCAGGGCGTCATGTTCGCCTACCTCGCCGTCGAACTCGTCGGCGTCACGGCGGGCGAGTCCGAGGACCCCGAGAAGACGCTCCCGAAGGCCATCAACACCCTCCCGTGGCGCATCGCCCTCTTCTACGTCGGCGCCCTCACGGTCATCCTCTGCGTCGTGAAGTGGACGGAGTTCGCGCCAGGTGTGAGCCCCTTCGTCGCGGCCTTCGCCAAGATCGGGATCCCGGCCGGCGCGGCCATCGTCAACTTCGTGGTCCTCACCGCCGCCCTGTCCTCCTGCAACTCGGGCATGTACTCCACGGGCCGCATGCTCCGGAACCTCGCCGACAGCGGCGAGGCCCCGAAGGTCTTCAGCAAGCTGTCGTCCACCAAGACGCCCGCGCTCGGCATCACGATCTCCGTGCTCTTCATGGGCATCGGCGTGATCCTCAACTACCTCGTCCCCGAGAAGGCCTTCAGCTACGTCACCTCGGTGGCCACCGCGGCCGGCATCTGGACCTGGCTGATGATCCTCGTCAGCCACATCCGCTACCGCCGCGCGGTCGACGCCGGCCGGCTGCCCGCATCGTCCTTCCCGGCCCCTGGGGGCGCGAAGTGCAGCTGGGTCGCGGTCGTGTTCCTCCTCTTCGTCACCTGCCTGATCGCGTACGACTCCGAGTCCCGCATCTGCCTGTACGTGATGGCCGTCTGGACCGCCGCCCTGGCCGTCGGCTGGGCGATTCTCAAGGCACGCAACCCCCAGGTCACCGAACGCCGCGAACCGGAGTTCGAGTCGGTCGGCTGACCGCCGCACGGACGCCCGGCCGCACCGGCCAACGCTCAGGACGTCCGGCATACGGGCCGTCCCGTACCACGCCTCGGTACGGGACGGCCCTTCTGTCTATCCTGACCAGCATGCTGAGAATCACCGACGCCCTGTTCGACCAGATCGTCGCGCACGCGCGCCAGGACCACCCCGACGAGGCCTGCGGCGTCGTCGCGGGACCCGCCGGCACCGACCGCCCCGAGCGGTTCATCCCGATGCTCAACGCGGCCCGCTCGCCCACGTTCTACGAGTTCGACTCCGGCGACCTGCTGAAGCTCTACCGCGAGATGGACGACCGCGACGAGGAGCCCGTCGTCATCTACCACTCGCACACCGCGACCGAGGCCTACCCCTCCCGCACCGACCTCGCGTACGCGAACGAACCCGGCGCGCACTACGTCCTGGTCTCCACCGCGGACACCGACGACGCCGGCCCCTTCCAGTTCCGCTCGTACCGGATCGTGGAAGGCGAGGTCACGGAGGAGGAGGTCAAGGTCGTAGAGAGCTACTGATCCCACCCACCGGTCAAAAAACGTCCGCGATGCGAGATCACACTCCGGAGCCCGTACCGGGAATCGATACGATGAGCCCATGGTTTTCCACGACGTGAGCGACAAGACGCCGGGCATGCTGCTCGTGGCGCGGCTGCACGTCGACCTGTGCAGGCTGCAGAGCGCCATCTGTACGCGCTGACCTGCCGCCGCCGTACGGCCGAGAGCCGCGGCACCGCAACCGGCGTACCCCCTGCCCTGCCCGCGCTGCCGCGCGTCTTCCGACCTGACTTTCCTTCCGACAGGAGCCCGCAACCATGGCCATCGAGGTCCGCATCCCCACCATCCTCCGCACCTACACCGACGGCGAGAAGGCCGTCGAGGGCGGCGGGGCGACCCTTGCCGAGCTGTTCACCGACCTCGACACCCGTCACGCGGGCATCCGGGCCCGGATCGTGGACGGCGGCGAACTGCGCCGCTTCGTCAACGTCTACCTCAACGACGAGGACGTCCGCTTCCTCGACGGCATCAACACCAAGCTGACCGACGGCGACAACGTCACGATCCTGCCGGCCGTCGCCGGTGGCATGGCCTGATCGGCCCTGGTCTCCGATGCGCTACGACTCCCCGCTCGCCGCGGTCGGCAACACCCCCCTGGTGCGCCTGCCGCGGCTCTCGCCGTCCGCGGACGTCCGTATCTGGGCGAAGCTGGAGGACCGCAACCCGACGGGTTCGGTCAAGGACCGGCCGGCCCTCCACATGATCGAGCAGGCGGAGAAGGACGGCCGCCTGACTCCGGGCTGCACGATCCTGGAGCCGACCAGCGGCAACACCGGCATCTCGCTGGCCATGGCGGCGAAGCTCAAGGGCTACCGCATGGTCTGCGTGATGCCGGAGAACACCTCGCAGGAACGCCGTGAGCTGCTCGGCATGTGGGGCGCCGAGATCATCCCCAGCCCGGCCGCCGGCGGCTCCAACACCGCCGTCCGCCTCGCCAAGGAACTCTCGGCGCAGCACCCGGACTGGGTGATGCTCTACCAGTACGGCAACCCGGACAACGCCGGCGCCCACTACGCCACGACGGGCCCGGAGATCCTCGCGGACCTCCCGTCCATCACCCACTTCGTGGCGGGCCTCGGCACCACCGGCACCCTCATGGGCGTCGGACGCTTCCTGCGCGAACACAAGCCGGACGTCAGGATCGTCGCCGCGGAACCGCGCTACGACGACCTGGTCTACGGGCTCAGGAACCTGGACGAGGGCTTCGTACCGGAGCTGTACGACGCCTCTGTCCTCACCACCCGCTTCTCCGTCGGCTCGGCGGACGCGGTCACCCGCACCCGGGAACTCCTCCAGCAGGAGGGCATCTTCGCGGGCGTCTCCACCGGAGCCGCGCTGCACGCCGCGATCGGCGTCGGCAACAAGGCCGTCAAGGCCGATGAGCCGGCCGACATCGTCTTCGTGGTCGCGGACGGCGGCTGGAAGTACCTGTCGACGGGCGTCTACACGGCGGCGACGACGGAAGAGGCGATCGAGAAACTGCAGGGACAGCTCTGGGCGTAGCCCGGGCGGCTGGACGGGCTGGACGGGCTGGACCGGAGGGCGCGGGACCGATCACGGTCCGGCGCCCTCCGGCTTTTCCGCGCCGACGAGGAGAGCCCCCGCAAGGGCGCCGCCCCCGCCGCTGCGGGGAAGGGGGAGCATGCCTCCGGCGTGAAGCGAAGCTGGGTGTCCCCGCCCTCGGCGGAGAAGCCCGCGCTCGGTGGGAAGGGGAAGCACGCCCGCGCGCGGAGCGGGCGCTCGGCTTCAGCGGGACAGGTAGCGGACCTGGTCCCACAGGAGCGGATCCACCACGCCGACCCGCCGCCGGAAGTCGCCGACCGGCACTTCGCGCAGCTCGTCCGTCTCCAGGAAGCTCGGCCGCCCGTGAGCGTCCCCCACGGCCCCCGGCGGCAGCGGGATCACCCCGGGCCGCTCGCCGTGGTACTTGCTGGTGATCTTCGCGACGGTCACCCGTTTCCCACGCACACCCAGCACCAGACACGGCCGGTCCTTGGCCCCCGGTCCGTCCTCGTAGGGGACGTTCGCCCACCAGATCTCCGCCGCCTTGGGCAGCGGCCCGCCGCGGAGCGTTCCGCCGCGGCGGGGACCCGTGGGCCGCCCCGGGGGACGCTTCCGCCCGGCCGGCCGGCGCCCGCGGCGCCCCCAGCCGTCCACCAGCGTCGCGACCAGCGCGAGCAATACCACCGCCGCCAACGCGAGCCACCAGGACGTGTCCATAGCAAAGAAGGTACCGGCGCGCATGTGCCCGCGCCCGCCCGGTACGGACCCCGGTTGCCCCAAGGTCCATCCGAACCGGTGACACCACAGGTGAGTTCGCCCACAACAGCCCCTGGCGGAGGAGCGACCGGCCCTTTTGCGCCTTACGCTCGATGGACCGCACGACCCCCGTTCCCGTATCTGCAACCGAGTACCTGCACCCCGCATCTATTCTCTCTGCACTTCCTGCCAGCGCGGAGGTTCCAGCTCTTATGAAGCTCACCGTCGTCGGCTGCTCAGGGTCGTTCCCGTCCGCGGAATCGGCCTGTTCGAGCTATCTCGTAGAGGCCGACGGCTTCCGGCTGCTTCTCGACATGGGCAACGGTGCCCTGGGCGAGCTGCAGCGCCACTGCGGTCTCTACGACCTCGACGCGATCTTCCTCAGTCATCTGCACGCCGACCACTGCATCGACATGTGCGCGTACTTCGTCGCGCGCTACTACCGCCACGACGGCGGCCGCTGCGACCCGATCCCCGTCTACGGACCCGAGGGAACGGAGCACCGGCTGACCACGGCCTACGGCGACACGCCGTCCGCGTCCTCGATGAGCGAGGTCTTCGACTTCCACACCGTCAAGCCGGGCACGTTCGAGGTCGGCCCGTTCACGGTGCACACGGAGCGGGTGAGTCACCCCGTCGAGGCGTACGGCATCCGGGTGGAGCACGGCGGAAGGTCACTGACGTACTCCGGGGACAGCGGGGTGACCGAGGCCCTGGACGAACTCGCCCGCGACACGGACCTGTTCCTGTGCGAGGCCGCGTTCACCCACGGCAAGGAGAACATCCCCGGCCTCCACCTCAACGGCCTCGAGGCCGGCGAGACCGCCGCCCACGCAGGCGCCCGCCGCCTCGTCCTCACCCACATCCCCCCGTGGACAAACGCCCACACCAACCTGACGGACGCCCGCTCGGCGTACACGGGTCCGGTGGAACTGGCGGCGCCGGGGGCTGTGTACGAGATCTGACGCCGTCCGCGTACACGAAGGCCCCCGGAACCAGGTGGTTCCGGGGGCCTTCGGTCGTATGGAGGGACGGCTCACGCCTTCGTGAGGTCCTCGATCTCCTCCTCGGGCTCACGGCCCGGGGTGGGGAGGTTGAACTTGGTGATCGCGAAGCGGAAGACGAAGTAGTAGACCGCCGCGAAGACCAGGCCGATCGGAATGATCAGCCATGGCTTGGTCGCCAGGTTCCAGTTGAGCGCGTAGTCGATGGCTCCCGCGGAGAAGGTGAAGCCCGCGTGGACCCCGAGCGCCCAGGTGATCGCCATGGACAGCGCGGTCAGGACCGCGTGGATCGCGTAGAGCACCGGCGCGATGAACATGAACGAGAACTCGATCGGCTCGGTCACACCGGTCACGAAGGAGGTCAGGGCGAGCGAGATCATCATGCCCAGCACGGCCTTGCGGCGCTCGGGCCGGGCGGAGTGCGCGATGGCGAGCGCAGCGGCCGGGAGGCCGAACATCATGATCGGGAAGAAGCCCGACATGAACTGACCGGCGGTCGGGTCACCGGCGAAGAACCGGTTGAGGTCACCGTGGACAACCTGACCGGCCGAGTTCTTGAAGTCGCCGATCTGGAACCAGGAGACGGTGTTCACGAACTGGTGCATGCCGACCGGGATCAGTGCGCGGTTGACGAGACCGAACAGGCCCGCTCCAACGGCGCCCAGACCCGTGATCCACTCGCCGACGTTCGAGATGCCCTCACCGATCGGTTCCCAGACCAGACCGAAGAAGACGCCCATCGCGGTGCCGACGAAGGCCATGACGATCGGCACCAGGCGGCGGCCGTTGAAGAAGCCGAGCCAGTCCACCAGTTGCTTGCGGTGGTATCGCTTCCACAGCACGGCGGCCAGGAGGCCCATCACGATGCCGCCGAGGACGCCGGGGTTGTTGTAGGTCGCGGCTATGTCCGCGCCCTTCTGGATCTTCGCCTCGGTGACCGGGAACGCCTTCAACACGTTGCTGTAGACCAGGAAGCCGACCAGCGCGGCGAGGGCCGTGGAGCCGTCCGCCTTCTTGGCGAAGCCGATCGCGACACCGATGCAGAACAGCATCGGGAGGTTGTCGAAGATCGCGCCACCGGCCGTGGCGAACACTGCCGTGACCTTGTCGGGCAGGTTTAGCTTGTCGTGCACGTCCTGCTGGCCGAGCCGGAGCAGAATGCCCGCCGCCGGCAGCACGGCGATCGGCAGCTGCAGGCTGCGGCCGACCTTCTGCAGGCCCTGGAACAGGCCGGATCCCCGCTTCTTTGCGGGTGCCGCCGATGCGGTGGCGGTGCTCATAGTTCCTCCATGTGCTGGCGCTGCCGGGGGCGGGAAGGGCGAAACTGTGCTTGGCAGCGACCACGTGGTCTACACCACTCAGTGGTGTAGACCTGTTTCTAGCACGGTGAAGGCTGGATAAGGAACCCACGAATTTTGTGGTCTCGGCCATAACGGGAACAAGTGGTTCCGGTTATGGCGAAGGGCCCCCGGACCAGCTGGTCCGGGGGCCCTTCGTTGAAGAGGTCTGCGAGGTCTGCGTGAGCCCGCGTCTTGGCGCGGAGGCCTATGCCTTGGTGGTGTCCTCGACGTCCTCCTCGGGCTCCCGCCCCGGAGTCTTCAGATCGAACTTCGTGATCGCGAACCGGAAGATCGCGTAGTACACGGCGCCGAAGCACAGCCCGATCGGCACGATCGCCCACGGCTTGGTCGCCAGGTTCCAGTTGATGATGTAGTCGATCAAGCCGGCCGAGAAGCTGAAGCCGTCATGCACCCCGAGCCCCCATGTCACCGCCATGGAAACGCCGGTGAGCACCGCGTGCACCACGTAGAGCAGCGGCGCGATGAACATGAACGAGTACTCGATCGGCTCGGTGATGCCCGTGACGAACGACGTCAGCGCCACCGACAGCATCAGACCGCCGATCTCCTTGCGGCGATGAGGCTTCGCGGTGTGCGTCATCGCCAGCGCCGCCGCAGGCAACGCGAACATCATGATCGGGAAGAAGCCCGTGAGGAACTGCCCCGCGTTCGGGTCGCCCGCCAGGAACATGTTGATGTCCCCGTGCACGACCTGACCGTCCGGCTTGGTGTAACTGCCGAACTGGAACCAGATGGGCACGTTCAGGAACTGATGCAGACCGATCACCAGCAGCGCCCGGTTGGCCAGCCCGAACACACCCGAACCCCACGCCCCCAGGCCCACCAGCCAGTCACTGAAGTTCTCCAGCCCGGTACCGATCGGCGGCCAGACCCACACGCACAGCGAGGCGAACGCGGCGGCCACGAATGCCATGATGATCGGCACCAGGCGCCGCCCGTTGAAGAAGCCGAGCCAGTCCACCAGCTTCGTCCGGTGGTAGCGCTGCCAGAAGTACGCCGACAGCAGCCCGATGACGATGCCGCCGAAGACCCCGGGGTTCTGGTAGCTGAACTCCACGACGGAGTTGTCCTCCAGCTGGCAGCCCAGCTTGATCTTGACGCTCCCGCCCGGACAGGTCTCCGGGAACGCGCGCAGCACGTTGTAGTAGACGAGGAAGCCCACGACCGCCGCGAGCGCCGTGGAGCCGTCCGACTTCTTCGCCATACCGATGGCCACGCCGACACAGAACAGCATCGGCAGTCCGAGCTGGCCGTCCAGCAGCGCGCCGCCCGCCGCCCCCATCACCTTGGAGAGGTTGTCCCAGCCGAGCCCCTCCGCACCGAACACGTCCGGCTGCCCCAGCCGGTTGAGGATGCCCGCCGCCGGCAGCACGGCGATCGGCAGCTGCAGGCTGCGGCCCATCTTCTGCAGCCCCTGGAAAGCCTTGTTCCAGCGGGCGCGCGCTGGCGAGACGGCGCTGACGGCACTCATGGGCGTCCTCCGGGCCGGGCCGGTTTGGCGACAGCCCGCCCACTGGTGTAGACCAGTCGCGACGCGTCGCTCTGTCGTGATCGCCATCCTTCGGCACCCACGACATGACCGCTCGCGAAGATGGGCCAACTGTGGGTTACTGCGACAAAGCGGTTCTGATCAGGGAGTAGGACATGGCCACCAAGGCTGAGAAGATCGTCGCCGGGCTCGGCGGCATCGACAACATCGAAGAGGTCGAAGGCTGCATCACCCGGCTCCGCACCGAGGTCGCGAACCCGGACCTGGTGAACGAGGCCGCCCTGAAGGCCGCCGGCGCGCACGGAGTCGTCAGGATGGGCACCGCCATCCAGGTCGTCATCGGCACCGACGCCGACCCCATCGCCGGAGAGATCGAAGACATGATGTGAGCGACGGAACCCACTGAAGCCGACCCGGCTCCCCGCGAGCCGCAGCACACCGCTTCAGAAGCTCCGGCTCACCCGTGAGGGGCTGTTTCCGCCACCGGCGGGCAGCCCCTCACCCCTGTGCGGATAGGCTCGACGCCATGTCTCGAATCGACGGCCGCACCCCCGAACAGCTGCGCCCCATCACCATCCAGCGTGGCTGGAGCAAGCATGCCGAGGGCTCCGTCCTCGTCTCCTTCGGCGACACCAAGGTCTTCTGCACGGCCTCCGTCACCGAAGGTGTCCCGCGCTGGCGCAAGGGCAGCGGCGAGGGCTGGGTCACCGCCGAGTACTCCATGCTGCCCCGCGCCACCAACACCCGCGGCGACCGCGAATCGGTCCGCGGCAAGATCGGCGGCCGCACCCACGAGATCAGCCGCCTCATCGGCCGCTCGCTGCGCGCCGTCATCGACTACAAGGCACTCGGCGAGAACACCATCGTCCTCGACTGCGACGTCCTCCAGGCCGACGGCGGCACCCGCACCGCGGCCATCACCGGCGCGTACGTCGCCCTGGCCGACGCCGTCACCTGGGCCCAGGGCAAGAAGCTGATCCGGGCCGGCCGCAAGCCGCTCACCGGCACGGTCTCGGCGGTCTCCGTCGGCATCGTCGGCGGCGTCCCCCTCCTCGACCTCTGCTACGAGGAGGACGTCAGGGCCGACACCGACATGAACGTCGTGTGCACCGGCGACGGCCGCTTCGTCGAGGTCCAGGGCACCGCGGAGGCCGAGCCCTTCGACCGCAAGGAGCTCAACGCCCTGCTGGACCTGGCCGTCGCGGGCTGCGACGAACTCGCCGCCATCCAGCGCGCGGTACTCGAAGCGACCGGTGAGGCAACCGCGGGTTAACCCTTCGCGTTCTTATGGGTACGGGCGTACGGTCCAGCCGTGCGCCCGCCGGCCCCTTCGGGCGGATCGGGCCGACCGCGCAGCGGGCCGGTGCGGTCCGCCGACGTGGCCGCACCCACATCATGCCCACGGGGAGGGACCGTTCCATGGCCGCGCGCCACCGCAATCGCCGCCGTACCGCCGCACTGGCCGTCGTCGCCGCACTCGTCGCCTTGCCGGCGGCCGTCGGCTGCGACGCGGTCAACAAGGCGCTCGACTGCGTGCAGACCGCCGACTCGATCGCCGACAGTGTCACAGCGCTCCAACAGGCCGTCGAGAACGCGGCGAACGACCCGACGCAGACCGACGCGTCCCTCAACTCCATAGAGAACAACCTCGCCAAGATAGGCGACAAGACCGACAACACCGACGTCAACAAGGCGGTCGACGACCTCAACAAGGCCGTCGACAACGTCCGTACGGCCGTCAAGAACGGCGACAGCACCCCCGACATCAGCCCCGTCACGGCCGCGGCGGGCGAACTGACGAAGGTGTGCACGCCGTAGCGGCTGCGGGGTGGACCGGGCGGGGCCCGGCTCGGGACCGGACGAGGGGGCCGACCAGGGACCGGACGGGGGCTGGACTCGGGACCTGGCAGGGAGCCCGACTCGGGACCGGACCGGACCGGACTGAGGGCCTTGGCCAGAGGCCCGACGTGGGACGGGACAGGGGCCGGACGGAAGGACCTTGGCCAGGGCCGGACTCGGGACCGGACAAGGGCCGGACCCGGGCCCGGACTCGGAGATACTGGCGACCATGACCCGCCTGATCCTCGCCACCCGCAACGCCGGAAAGCTCACCGAGTTGACGGCGATCCTCGCCGACGCAGGGCTCACCCATGACCTCGTCGGCGCGGACGCCTACCCCGACATCCCCGACGTCAAGGAAACCGGCGTCACCTTCGCCGAGAACGCCCTGCTGAAAGCCCACGCGCTGGCGCAGGCCACCGGCCTGCCCGCCGTCGCCGACGACTCGGGCCTGTGCGTCGACGTCCTGAACGGCGCCCCGGGCATCTTCTCCGCCCGCTGGGCCGGCCGCCACGGCGACGACCGGGCCAACCTGGATCTGCTCCTCGCCCAGCTCTCCGACATCGACGCCCCGCACCGGGGCGCCCACTTCGCCTGCGCGGCGGCGCTCGCCCTGCCGGACGGCACGGAACGTGTCGTGGAGGGCCAACTGCGCGGCACCCTCCGCCACACCCCGGCCGGCACGAACGGCTTCGGCTACGACCCGATCCTCCAGCCCGACGGCGACACCCGAACCTGCGCGGAACTGACCCCCGCGGAGAAGAACGCGATCAGCCACCGGGGGAAGGCGTTCCGGGCACTGGTGCCGGTGGTGCGGGAGTTGTTGGGCTGAGCGCACACAAAAACGGCCTGCGCATCTTTCGATTCGCAGGCCGTTCAGGTGCGGCGGAAGGGATTCGAACCCTCAAGCCGTTTCACGGGCCACAGATCCTAAGTCTGCTGCGTCACCACTGCGCCACCGCCGCTAGCCGCCTGCCATCGTACCGGGAGTCGGGAGTGGCGGTCTGCCTCCCCTGCACCAGGTGCTCGTGATCGCATGACAGTTGGGGCACAGCAAACGGAGGTTCTCCTGGCGGTCGTCGCTCCAGTCTCCGTTGATGTGGTCGACTTCCAGCGTCATTGGTTTTCCGAGCCATGCAGATCCAGTGCCGCACTCGGCACATTGCTCGGGTGTGCCGATTTGGCAGAGCGCTCGGCGCAACTGCAACGTCCTGGTCCGGCGTTTCCCACTGTGCTGGATCAGAATCTCCTCCGGCCGTTTGGCAGGCGACGTGCCCGGCTTTCCCCGCTGGTGTGCCTGTCCCAGGAAGTGAGTGGTCGGGAGGCGTTCTTCGGTGATCCACTGGCGAAACAGTGCGCGTTGGCTGCCGTTATCCGGGCGGCCGAGGTGACGAAGCGCTTGTGCGATGGAGAATGACTCTGCCACCGCCACGCGCAGTTCGTCAGGCGTAGGCCGAGTCTGTTTGGTGTGGCTGCCACAGTGCTGGAAGTGCGAGATGTCGATTCCGAAGTGAGCGAAGCGTCTCGTCAGGTAGCGCCGGAGGTAGCCGTATGGCTGGGTGCCGAAAAGGGCGATGACCTCGTCGATATCGGAGCACTGTTCGGCGGCTTGCGTCAACCGCTCACGGGTGTACCGCACACCGCTGCTCATGAGGCGCCACCACTGATACGCCCCTTGGCGCGACCTCGGTAACTGTCCGTCGTGGAGTGGCAGTTGGGACAGAGGAGCCGGAGGTTCTCGATGCGGTTGTCACGCCAGTTTCCATTGATGTGGTCGACCTCCAGAGGAAGTGGATGACCTCGCCAGGTCGGATCCGTGCCACAGTGCGCGCAACGTTCGGGCACGCCCAGGGTCGTCATCGCCCGTTTGAGTTGGCCGCTCGGGATGCGCCGGGTGTGATCAGTCGACTGCTCGACAAGCAAGGTCTCGGGCGTGTGAGATCGTCTGGTCTGCCCACGTTGGGTTGGGACTTGGAAGTGTGAGGTGTCGATGCCGTACGCCTTGATCCGGCGGTGGATGTTGGTGTGGTGACCGCCCACCGGGTCGAGTCCGAGTCGGCGCAGCACGTCGTACACGCTTGTTGATGCGGAGACGACCGGTTCGAGGATCTCCTTGGTCCACCGCGCTCCCTCACGTTCGAAGTGAGTGGTGTCCACGCCGAGCTTCTTCATCCGCTCAAGGACGTACCGCCGCGTCGAACTCTTAGGATCCACACCGACTTTCGTCAACGCCTCCGACAGCGTTTTCGACGCCCGAGCCGCCTCCGCCAGGCGTTCCTTGGTATACGGACTGATCGGCATGGTCTCCTCCGTTCCGGTCACTCGTTCGCGACCTCGTACGGAGTAACGAACCGTTTATCGGACGGTCACGCTCAGTGGTAGATTTTCGATCGTCGGTGAAGCCTTCCGGGCTGGGACTTCTGTCCGCTCGGGAGGCTTTTTTCATGTCTGTGACCCAGTTCAAGAGAGAAATCCTGCCCGGCGACGTCACCGTTCGTCGGGCGACCGATGACGATCGGCCGGCCGTGGAGCGGCTCTGGCTGCTGTTCCGGCACGACCTGTCCGAGTTCGGTGGTCAACTGCCCCGACCGGACGGGACGTTCCGCGACGAGCGGCTCCACGCCGCCTTCACCGACCCCGACGACTGGTCCCCGTATCTCTTCACGGTCGGTCGGCATCCGGTCGGGTTCGCGTTCGTGCGGGCGCTGACCGGTCCCGCACGGGTACTGAACAGTTTCTTCGTAGTGCGTGGGGTCCGGCGGACAGGCGTCGGGCTGTACGCGGTCCGGGACGTCGTCGCCCGGCATCCGGGACCGTGGGAGGTCGCCTTTCAGGACGGCAACCTGGGTGCCGTGCGCTTCTGGCGTCGGGTCGCCTCCGAGATCGCAGGGGACGCGTGGACCGAGGAGCGCAGGGGCGTCCCCGGGCGGCCGGACCTGGCTCCTGACGTGTGGATCTCGTTCTGACGCGGGTGCTGCGGCTGCGGCGGGTGGGTCAGTGGCCCGACGTAGCCTTCAGGCCCACCACCGAGACCAGGAGCAGGCAGACGAAGAAGATGCGGGCGGCGGTCGCCGGTTCGCCGAGGATGGTCATGCCGAGGATCGTCGCGCCCGCCGCGCCGATGCCGACCCAGACGCCGTAGGCGGTGCCGATCGGGAGCGACTTGGCGGCGTACGACAGCAGGACCATGCTCGTGACGATGCCGGCGGCGGTGAGGACGCTGGGGACCAGGCGTGTGAAGCCGTCGGTGTACTTCATTCCGATCGACCAGCCCACTTCGAGCAGACCGGCGAGGATGAGCAGAACCCAGGCCATGGGAGGCACCTCCGGGAGACGACGCTTGACGGGGGTGCGTCGTCTTTGCGGAGCCCCGGTACGGCGCGTCTCGTCGGGGTTCTTCCACCGTAGCAAAAGAATGGCAAAGGGGTCGGTGACCATGGTCACCGGCCCCTTTGGGTGGCGTATGCCCTACAAATAAAGGCCGGTGGAGTCCTCGGACCCCTCGAAGCGGTCCGCGGCCACGGCGTGCAGATCGCGTTCACGCATCAGCACGTAGGCGATCCCGCGCACCTCGACCTCGGCACGGTCCTCGGGGTCGTACAGGACCCGGTCGCCCGGCTCCACCGTACGGACGTTCTGCCCGACCGCGACGACGTCGGCCCATGCGAGGCGACGGCCGACGGCCGCCGTCGCGGGGATCAGGATGCCGCCGCCGGAGCGCCGCTCGCCCTCGGCGGCGTCCTGCCGCACCAGCACGCGGTCGTGCAGCATCCGGATGGGCAGCTTGTCGTCATGGGTGCTGTGCGTTGCACGATTGGCGCTCACGTCCCGAACCTACCTGTCCCGGCCTGTTTCGTACGCGGGCGGGTCAGCGCTTGCGGCGGCGCGTGCCCACCACGAGCAGTCCGACGAGTCCCACCGCGACGAGAGCCGCCGGCACGATGCGCTCCAGCCGGGGCGCGCCCTCCTCGGTGACGAACTGCCCCTTCACATCGCCGACGACGCGGTTGACGCCGATGTAGGCGCGTCCGAGTGTGTGATCGATGTTGGAGGCGACCCTCGCCTTGGCGTCTCCGACGATGGTCTTCGGGTGCACCCGTACGCCGATCTCGTCGAGCGTGTCGGCGAGTGTTGTGCGGCGGTGCTTGATGTCCGCCTCGATCTGCGCCGGAGTCCTGGTATCCGGCGTTCTCGACGTATCCGACACCGCGCTGCCTCCGTGGTCGTGTAGTGACTCCCTGATTCGGACAGTCTGTCAGTTCGGACCGGACCGCACCCCTCGGGACCCCCCATTACGCTCGTTCCATATCCATTCCATCCACCCCGGCCACGTGAGGTTCAGATGAGCGAGCGACTGCAGCCCGGCGACACCGCCCCCGCCTTCACCCTGCCCGACGCCGACGGCAACGAGGTCTCCCTCGCCGACCACAAGGGCCGCAAGGTCATCGTCTACTTCTACCCGGCCGCCCTCACCCCCGGCTGCACGAAGCAGGCCTGCGACTTCACGGACAACCTCGACCTGCTGGCGGGCGCCGGTTACGACGTCATCGGCGTCTCCCCGGACAAGCCCGAGAAGCTCGCCAAGTTCCGTGAGAAGGAGTCGCTCAAGGTCACCCTGGTCGGGGACCCCGACAAGACGGTCCTGGAGGCGTACGGGGCCTTCGGTGAGAAGAAGCTGTACGGCAAGACGGTCGTCGGTGTCATCCGTTCCACGGTGGTCGTGGACGAGGAGGGCAAGGTCGAGCGGGCGCTGTACAACGTGAAGGCGACCGGGCACGTGGCGAAGATCATCAAGGATCTGGGGATCTGACCGCCGGAACCACCTCCGGTACGGGGATCGGATCGGCCTCCGGCCCGGCTGTCGGTCCGGCTGTCGGTCTGACTTCCGGTCTGACCTCCGGTCTGACCTCCGCCCCTGCGGGCCTGAGCCCGCTCAGTGTTTCTGCTGCTGTTTCCTGGGTGTGAGCCCGCTCAGTGGTCCCTGGCCCGCTGTCGTGCCCGTGATGCCGCCGTCCAGGGTGCCCCCGTCGGTCGTGGTGCCGCCGGTCGTGGTGGATCCGGTGGTACCGCCGTCCGTGGTGGTGCCACCGGTGGTGCCGGTCGTGGTTCCGCCGGAGGCGTGCGCGCCGCCGTTGGTCTGCCCCTGGCTCTGACCCTGGGTCCGGCCGTTGGTCTGGCCCTGGGTGTGGCCCTGGCCCTGTGTCTGGCCGTTCGTCGACGCCGGTGTGCTGCCGTTGGCGCCGCCCTGGGTCCCGTTCTCGTCCTGGCCGCCGTCCGTGGTGCCACCGGTGTCCTGGCCGTCGACGGCGGCCGGATCACTGGGGTCGAGGCCGGTGTCGTCCGGTTCGTCGGCGCCCGGCTGGAGCTGGAGGTCGAAGTCCGAGGCCTCGGTTCCGTCCAGGGCGTCCTGGGTGAACTGGGCCCAGATCTGCGCGGGGTAGCCGCCGCCGTTGATGCGGGCCATTCCGAGGGCGCCGTACAGGGACTTGTGGGCGCCGGTCTCGGGGTCCTGGCCCATCACCGAGACGACGGTGGCCAGGTCGGGGGTGTAGCCCGCGAACCAGGCGGCCGTGTCCTCCTCGGCCGTGCCGGTCTTGCCCGCGGCGGGCCGGCCGGCGTTCTGCGCGGCCTGGCCGGTGCCGCCGTCGACGACGCTCTGGAGCATGGACGTCGTCGTGTCGGCGGCCTCGCGGCTCACCACCTGCCGGGCGCTCGGCCGGACGTCCTGGGCCGACAGCTTCACGTCCTCCGAGCCGTCCTTGGTGATCTTTCCGACGAGCGTGTACGTGCCGCGCCTGCCGTGGTTGGCGAGCGTGGCGTACGCCTCCGCCATGTCGAGGACGCTGGCGGTGGCCGGGCCGAGCGCGATGGAGGGGGAGGCGGTCAGGTCGGGGGTGTCGGCGGGGAGGCCGAGGGCCACGGCGGTCTTCTCCACCTTGGCCGGGCCGACGTCGACGGCCATCTGCGCGTACACCGAGTTGACCGACTTGTCGGTGGCGGTGCGGACGGAGATGTCACCGTACGAGACGCCGTCCTCGTTCTCCGGGGCGTAGGAGCCGCCGTTCCAGCCCTGCACGGGGCGCTGGTCGGTGCCGTCGTAGACGGTGTTCGGGGTGATGGGGCCGCCGTCCCGGGTCCCTGAGCCGTTCTGGACGGCCGAGGTGAAGACGAACGGCTTGAAGGTGGAGCCGACCTGGTAGTCGCGGCGGGTGGCGTTGTTGACGTACTGCTTGGTGTAGTCGATGCCGCCGTACATCGCGAGGACCTTGCCGCTGGAGGGGTCGATGGCGACGCCGCCGGCGCGGACGTAGGTGTCGACCTTGCGGTTCTTCTTGTCGAGCTGGTCCATCACCTGGTCGTCGACGGCCTTCACGAAGGCGTCCTGCTTGGACTTCTGGAGTGTGGTGGTGATGCGGTAGCCGCCGCTGGTGAGGGTGTCCTCGTCGAGGATCTTGTTCGAGGCCAGATAGTCGTTGACGGCCTGCACGAGGTAGCCGCGCTGGCCCGAGAGACCCGCCGGGCCCTTGGCCTGTTTCGGCGCCGGGAAGGCGACGCGGTCGCGTGCGGCCCGGGTCAGCCACTTCTGCTTGACCATGCCGTCGAGGACGTAGTTCCAGCGGGCGAGGGCCGCGGCCCTGTTCTCGGGGTGCGCGATCACGTCGTACTCGCTGGGCGCGTTGAGCAGCGCGGCGAGGTAGGCGCCCTGACCGACGGTCAGGTCCCTGGCGTTCACGCCGTAGTAGGCCTGGGCCGCGGCCTGGATGCCGTAGGCGTTGCGGCCGTAGTAGCTGGTGTTGAGGTAGCCCTCCAGGATGTCGTCCTTGCTCTTCTCCCGGTCGAGCTTGATGGAGATGAAGAACTCCTTCACCTTCCGGGTGACCGTCTGTTCCTGGCCCAGGTAGTAGTTCTTCACGTACTGCTGGGTGATCGTCGAGCCGGACTGTCGGCCCTTGCCGGTGACCGTGTTCCAGCCGGCGCGGAGCATCGCCTTGGGGTCGATGGCGGACTCGCTGTAGAAGTCGCGGTCCTCGGCGGCGAGGGTGGCGTGCTGGGCGTCCTTGGAGATCTGCGTGAGCGAGACGTTCTCGCGGTTGACGTCACCGTCGCGGGCGAGCTGGCTGCCGTCGGCGTACAGGTAGACGTTGCTCTGCTTGATCGCGGCGGCGTTCGCGGACGGGATCCTGACGAGGAAGTAGCCGAGCGCGAAGAGGCCGGCCAGGAGCAGCACCGAGCCGAGGATCGTGCCGAGCAGCATGCGCCAGGTCGGGACGAGCCTGCGCAGGCCGGTCCGCTTCGGCCGCTGTTTACGCTTCGGCTTCCTGCCGGGCCTGCCCGGTGCCGTCCGCGGTCCTGTCCGCTGTTCCGCCGCGGTGGCCGGGGCCGGGCGGGGGCCCGCTCCCGGTTCCCTGGGTGCCCAGCCCTGGCTGCGCTGCTGCGGCTCGTCGCTCATCTGTTCGCGGACTCCTGTTTCGCATCGTACGTTCCCATACGCCCTCGTACGCCTGGTACGCCCCCTCTTGAAGACTCTCGCACCATGCGTTCCGTTCCCTCGTCCGGCACGCGTCGCGCCGGAAAATGCCTGGCGGGCCACGCCGGGCCGGGGCTAGGCTCCTGCGCTTTGGCTCAACGCTGGGGAAAGGGACGGGTTGTGGGCACGGCGCGGCTGTACGCGGCTGTCGCGGGAAGCGGGTTCCGGCGGTACGCCACCTATCGGATCGCCACCGCGGCGGGTGTCTTCACCAACACCGTCTTCGGGCTGATCCTGGCGTACCTGTTCATGGCCCTGTGGGACACCAAGCCGCACCTCGGCGGCTACGACCAGGCGCAGGCGCTCAGTTATGTGTGGGTCAGCCAGGCGCTGCTGATGGTGGTCGCGGTGATGGGCGGGGGTTTCGAGGACGAACTGATCGAGCGCATCCGTACGGGTGACATCGCGATCGACCTGTACCGGCCGGCCGACCTCCAGATGTGGTGGCTCGCGCAGGACATGGGCCGGGCGCTGTTCCATCTGATGGGCCGTGGAGTGGTCCCGCTCGCCTTCGGCGCGCTCGTCTTCGACCTCGCGCTGCCCTCGGATCCGCTGACCTGGCTCGCCTTCCTGGTCGCGGTCGCGCTCGGGGTGGTCGTCAGTTTCGCGATCCGCTTCCTGGTGGCGCTGTCCGCGTTCTGGCTGCTCGACGGTGCGGGGGTGGCGCAGTTGACCTTCATCGCGGGGATCTTCTGCTCGGGGATGCTGTTGCCGCTGAACGTCTTCCCGGGCGCCCTCGGAGAGGTCGTACGGGCGCTGCCCTGGTCGTCACTGATCCAGGCGCCCGTGGACGTCCTGCTCGGCACGGCCGACCCGCTGGGCACGTTCGCGGTACAGGCCGCCTGGGCGGTCGGGCTGCTCGCGGCCGGGCGGCTGGTCCAGTCGGTGGCGACGCGAAGGGTGGTGGTTCAGGGTGGCTGACCCGGTGGCGGAGGGGACGCGCGAGGTGGCCGGTTCCGTGGGGGAGGGGGCGCGGACCGTGGTCGGCTCGGTGCGGGAGACGGTCCGCGCGGTGGACGCTCACCCCTTCGAGCGGCAGGGGGCGTACGAGCGGCTGCGGGACGGGCTGCGTGCCTACCGGCTGATCACCGCGATGTGGATCCGTTCCACGATGGCCTACCGGGCCTCCTTCGCGATGACCGCCTTCGGGAACTTCGCGGCGACCGCCCTCGACTTCGTGGCGATCCTGCTGATGTTCTCGCAGGTCGACCGGCTCGGCGGCTACAGCCTGCCCGAGGTCGCCCTGCTCTACGGGCTTTCCGGTACCGCCTTCGGGCTCGCTGACCTGGGGCTCGGCTCGATGGACCGGCTCGGGCGCCGGGTGCGCGACGGCACCCTCGACATACTCCTGGTGCGTCCCGCGCCCGTGCTCGCGCAGGTCGCGGCGGACCGCTTCGCGCTGCGCCGCCTCGGCCGGATCACCCAGGGGCTGCTCGTCCTCGGATACGCCCTCGCCGTCCTCGACATCCACTGGACGCCGCTCAAGGTGCTGATGATCCCGATGACGCTGCTCAGCGGCGGAGCGATCTTCTCGGCGGTGTTCGTGGCGGGCGGGGCGTTCCAGTTCGTCGCACAGGACGCCTCGGAGGTGCAGAACTCCTTCACGTACGGCGGCAATACGCTTCTGCAGTACCCGCCGACCGTCTTCGCCAAGGATCTGCTGCGCGGGGTGACCTTCGTCCTCCCGCTCGCCTTCGTCAACTGGCTGCCCGCGCTGTATGTGCTGGGGCGGCCCTATCCGCTCGACCTGCCGACGTGGGTCGCGTTCGCACCACCACTCGTGGCGGCGGGCTGCTGCGCGCTGGCCGGGATCGCCTGGCGCGCGGGGCTGCGCGCGTACCGGAGTACGGGAAGTTAGGGGAATGGGCGTGGCCATCGCCGGAAACAGCGAATTCACCACTCCGGGCGGGGAAGCGGGCCAGGAGACAGGCGTGGAAGCAGGCCAGGAGACGGGCAGGGGAGCCGGCCCGGAGACGGAAGCGGGCACGGAGGCCGGCTTCATCGAACTCGACGGTGTCGAGAAGGTCTTCGACGTGCGCAAGAGGACGGGCTTCCTGCGCGGCGAGCGTCGGCAGGTGCGGGCCGTCGACTCGATCTCCTTCAGCGTCGCGCGCGGCGAGATGGTCGGCTACATCGGCCCGAACGGCGCCGGCAAGTCGACCACCATCAAGATGCTCACCGGCATCCTCACCCCGTCCGGCGGCCGGCTGCGGGTCGCCGGGCTCGACCCGTCCCGCGAGCGCACCCGTCTCGCGCGCCGGATCGGGGTCGTGTTCGGGCAGCGTACGACGCTGTGGTGGGACCTCCCGCTGATCGACTCCTACCGGTTGATGCATCGCATGTACCGCATCCCGGACGCGCGGTTCCGGGAGAACCTCGACCGCTGTGTCGAACTCCTGCAGCTCGGCGCCCTGTTGGACGTTCCCGTACGGCAACTGTCGCTGGGACAGCGGATGCGCGGCGACATCGCGGCGGCCCTGCTGCACGATCCCGAGGTGCTCTACCTCGACGAGCCGACGATCGGGCTCGACGTGGTCAGCAAGGTGCGGGTCCGGGAGTTCCTGCGGGACCTGAACGCCGAGCGCGGCACGACCGTCCTGCTCACCACGCACGACCTCACCGACATCGAGCAACTGTGCCGGCGGGTGATGGTCATCGACCACGGGCGGCTGATGTACGACGGTGCGCTGAGCGGACTGCACGAGGTGGGGGAGAGCGAGCGGACCCTGATCGTGGACCTGGAGCGGGAACTGCCGCCGATCGAGGTGGAGTCGGCGCGGGTGGTGAAGGTGGAGGGGCCGCGGCAGTGGCTGGCCTTCCCCGCCGCCCGGTCGGCCGCTCCGCTGGTGGCGCGGATCGCGGCCGACTACCCGCTGGTGGACCTCTCGGTGCGGGAGCCGGACATCGAGGCGGTCATCAGCCGCATGTACGCCGGGAAGACCGGCTCGTAGCCGGGAGGACGGTCGCGTGGCGGAGGCTGCCGGAAGGGTGGGCCGGATGGCTAGCGGGCGGGGGAACTCGTAGGCTGCTGTCCATGACCGACGACGAACTCCCGGAGCTGCGCGCCTCCGACGCCGATCGTGAACGAGTCACCGAACAGCTGAGGGACGCCCTCGCGGAGGGCCGTCTCGACATGGAGGAGTTCGAGGAGCGGCTGGAGGCGACGTACGCGGCCCGTACCTACGGGGAGTTGGCGCCGATCACCCGCGATCTGCCGGGCGCGGCCCCGACCGCTCGCATCTCCATGGTCAAGCAGCCGGTGGACGACGGGAGTTGGGGCGCTCGTATCGTCGGCGGCGAGGGCTCGTCCTCTTGGGCCGTGGCGATCCTGTCCGGCTTCGAGCGCAAGGGCCGCTGGACGGTGCCGAAGCGCTTCAACACCTTCGCCTTCATGGGCGGAGGCGAGATCGACCTGCGCGAGGCGAACTTCGCGGACCGCGAGGTCGTCATCAACTGCGTCGCGGTCATGGGCGGGATGAACGTGATCGTGCCGCCCGGCGTCGAGGTCGTCGTCCGCGGTATCGGCATCATGGGCGGTTTCGACCACCGTGAGTCGGACCGGGCGGGCGACCCCGGGGCGCCCCGGGTGATCATCGCGGGCTTCGCGTTCTGGGGCGGTGTCGGGGTCGAGCGCAAACTCACCCGTGCGGAGCGCCAGCGCCTCAAGGAGGAGCGTCGCCGGGAGAAGCTGGAACGCCGGGAGGCCCGCAAGGAGTTGCAGGGTTCGCAGGGCGGGGGCCTCGGTGACGCGTACGACGCGCTCGACGACGTCCGCGACCTGATCCGCGACCGCCACGAGGACCGCCGTGAGCGCCATGAGGAGCGTCGCCGGCGCCACGAGGACCGCAGGGAGCGGCACCGGGAGCGCCGTGAGGACCGCCATCGACGGCGCGAGGGCGACTACTGAATTCGCGACGAGGACCAATGAACTCCGGTGGTCTACGGGGTCGTTGACCTCAAGAGGTGTCCGGGGTCGTTGAGGTCCGGAGCCGTTCCAAGCCGTTCCAAGCCATTCCGAGCCGTTTTTGGGCCGTTCGGAGTCGTCCGGAGCCGCGGATCTTCTGTGCCGTCGTGGGCCGCCGGCCTCCGGTGGATCACAGGTCCGCCGGAGCCGACCCCTTCAGGTCCTTCAGGTCGAACACGTCGGCCATCCGCCGGAACCCCTTGTCGCTGGGGTGCAGGTGATCGCCCGAGTCGTAGTCGGTCCGCAGCCGGCGCGGGTTGTACGGGTCCCGCAGTGCCCTGTCGAAGTCGACGACGGCGTCGTACACCCTCCCGGCCCGGATCTCCGCGTTCACGGCCTGGCGTACGGCCTCCCGCGCGTCCGTGTACCCGCGGTACCCCTGGAAGGGCATCAGCGTGGCGCCGACCACCCGCAGTCCATGGGCGTGCGCCTGCCGCACCAGGGTCCGCAGGCCGTCGGTGACGGTGCGTGGATCGACCTGGTTCGGGTTGCGCAGGATGTCGTTGACGCCGAGGTCGATGACGACGGCCCTGACGTTCGTACGGTCGAGCACGTCGCGTCCGAACCGGCTCAGCCCGCTGGGGCTGTCGGCCCGTCGGCCGAAGCCCGTGGCGAGGACCCGGTTCCCGCTGATGCCCTGGTTGACGACGGTGTAGCGGGGTGTGGTGCCGGATCCGGCCGACGCGCGCAGCCGTTCCGAAAGGACGTCCGTCCAGCGGCGGTTGGCCCCCAAGGTGGAGGTGACGCCGTCGGTGAGCGAGTCGCCGAGGACGGCGACGGTGCCCGTGGCCTCGTTGCTGAGCACGTCGACCGCGGTCAAGTAACGCCAGTACGGGCTCTGTTCGGTGTACGGGACGGCGCTGACGTCCTCGGTGCGGTCGCCGTCGGCCACGTACGAGATCTGCCGGGCGCGCGGGTGGTAGGTGACCGGACCGGACGGGGTCGGCGAGTACGTCGTCACGAGGACGTCCACGCCGTGCGGGACACGGACCCGTACGGCGTCGCTCTTCACCTGGCCGCCGGCCGGGACCACGACCGTCGTGGCGCCGCCGAACGTGAGGCGGCGCATGGTGTCGACCGCGGCGGCGGCGTTGTTCGCGGTCGCGGCGACGGCGATCGTGGCGTGCGTGATGACCAGCGGCTGCCGCCCGTAGAGATTGGACAGCGTGATGCGGGCAGCCGTACCGGCGGCGGCCGTGTGCACGACGTTGCGCACGGAGCGGCCCGCCAGACCGCTCGGCTCCGTGCCGGGCTCGGCTCCGGCCGGGGAGGCCGACCAGGCGCCGACCCAGGTGCCGGTGGAGGCGGGGGCGGCCGCGTTGTGCGACGTGCGGTCACCGGCGACGTCGGCCCTGGGGCCGTTGCCGTCGTCGGCCGCGACGCCCAGGTATATGGCTGCGCAAAGGGTCACGACCACGGCGAGGACTGCGGCCAGCAGGGCATAACCGTGACGCTTGGTCATGCGGCGCGTTTCTCCTCGAACGAGGGAGCCAGGGGCTCCGATGCGATCACTCCATGATGCGCCATGCGGTGGACGAGCTCCGACCCACCCCCTAGGGGACACCCTGGTCGATTCCCCATCCGAACAGACGCCGGGAACTCCTGTGTCGTTCCAGGAGTCGGTCAGGAAGAGAGGGAGAAAGGGACAATGTGAACGGGGTGCGACAGGGCCTGCGAACGGGTGGAGTGAATGGAACGCACGAATTCGGGTGAAGCGGACGACATGGAGCAGCATGCCCGTCCCGGCACCGCCACGAACGCGGTGAACGCCGCGCCGACCGCCGGACCGCCGGGCCGGGCGATGAACACCTTCAGCCCCGCCGACGAGGAGAAGCGCCGCGGTGTGCGCCGGATGAAGACGACCGCCACCGGGCTGCTGCTCTTCGTCGCCCTCGTGTACATACTGGCCAAATGGGCCTCGCACGAAGGCGCGGGCGCCTGGGCCGGCTATGTCGCGGCGGCCGCCGAGGCGGGCATGGTCGGCGCGCTGGCCGACTGGTTCGCGGTCACGGCCCTCTTCCGGCACCCGCTCGGCCTGCCCATCCCGCACACCGCGATCATCCCCACCAAGAAGGATCAGCTGGGCGTCTCGCTGGGCGAGTTCGTCGGCGAGAACTTCCTCTCCGAGGAGGTCGTCCGGCAGCGGCTGCGCGCGGTGGGCATCGGCAGCAGGCTGGGCGCCTGGCTCGCCGATCCGGACCACGCCGACCGGGTCACGGCCGAACTGGCCGCGGCGCTCAGAGGCGCGCTGACGGTCCTCAGGGACTCCGACGTCCAGGCCGTGGTCGGGGAGGCGATCACCCGTCGCGCCGACGCCCAGGAGATCGCCCCCGGCATAGGGAAGATGCTGGAGAGGATCGTCGCGGACGGCGGGCACAGACGGTTCGTCGACCTGGTGGTCACCCGCGCCCACGACTGGCTGGTGTTCCACGACGAGCAGGTGATGGACGCCGTTCAGGGCGGCGCGCCCGGCTGGACGCCCCGTTTCGTCGACAAGAAGGTCGGCGAGCGCGTCTACAAGGAACTGCTCCGCTTCGTCACCGAGATGCGCGACTCCCCGTCCCACCCGGCCCGCGGCGCCCTCGACCGGTTCCTCACCGACTTCGCCTCCGATCTCCAGTCCGACACCGACACCCGCGCGCGCGTGGAGCGCCTCAAGGGCGACGTGCTGGGCCGCGGCGAGGTCCAGGACCTGATCGCCTCCGCGTGGACGGCCGTACGGTCGATGATCGTGTCCGCGGCCGAGGACGAGCGCAGTGAGCTGCGGCTGCGCGTGCGGGCCTCGCTGCTGTCCCTCGGCGCCCGGATGGCCACCGAACCCAAGCTCCAGGCCAAGGTCGACAGCTGGTTGGAGGGCGCGGCGGTGTACGTCGTGACGACGTACCGCAAGGAGATCACCTCGCTCATCACGGACACGGTCGCGGGCTGGGACGCCGAGCACACGACCAAGAAGATCGAGGCGAACATCGGCCGTGACCTGCAGTTCATCCGGATCAACGGCACGGTGGTCGGCTCGCTGGCCGGACTGCTGATCTACGTGGTGTCGCGGGCGTTGGGGGCGTAACCGGGCGGAGACCGGGAACCCGGGCGGCCTTCACTCGAAGGAGAGGGAGCCCAAATGACCGCCCCAGCCTCGCCGGACTCGCCGGCCTCGACCCCCGCCGCCACCGGCACGGTCACCACGAACGTTCCGGCCCGTCTGGACCGGCTGCCGTGGTCCCGCTGGCACTGGATGATCGTGATCGGTCTCGGAACCGTCTGGATCCTGGACGGTCTGGAGGTCACCACCGTCGGCAACATCGCGGGCCGGCTCTCCGAGGAGGGCAGCGGTCTCACGATCTCCGCGGCGCAGGTCACCGGTATCGCGGCGGCGCTCTATGTGGCGGGCGCCTGCGCGGGCGCCCTGTTCTTCGGCTGGCTGACGGACCGGTACGGCCGCAAGAAGCTCTTCATGGTTACCCTCGTCGTCTACCTCTCGGCGACGGCGCTGACCGGGCTGTCCTTCGACGCCTGGTGGTTCTTCACCTTCCGCTTCCTCACCGGCTTCGGCATCGGCGGTGAGTACGCGGCCATCAACTCGGCGATCGACGAACTCATCCCCGCCAGGTTCCGCGGCCGTGTCGACCTGATCATCAACGGCAGTTACTGGCTCGGCGCGATCGGCGGCGCGCTGCTGTCGATCGTCATGCTGAACACGGACATCTTCCCCAAGGACCTCGGCTGGCGGCTCACGTTCGGCCTCGGTGTGGTCCTCGGCCTGGTGGTCCTGCTGGTCAGGCGGCATGTGCCGGAGAGCCCGCGGTGGCAGTTCATCCACGGCCGCGGTGAGGCCGCGGAGGGACTGGTCACCTCCGTCGAAAGGGAGATCGAAGAGGAGAAGGGTGAGCCGCTGACGCCGCCCGAGGGCGAGATCACCATCAAGCAGCGCAGGAGCATCGGCTTCGGCGTGATCGCCAGGACCGTCTTCGGGCACTACCCGAAACGGGCCGTGCTCGGCCTCGCCCTCTTCATCGGCCAGGCCTTCCTCTACAACGCGATCACGTTCGGCTTCGGCTCCATCCTCACCACGTTCTTCGACGTGCCCACGGGCGGCACGGGCTACTACTTCGCCGTCATCGCGGCCGGCAACTTCCTCGGCCCGCTGCTGCTCGGCAAGCTCTTCGACACCGTCGGCCGCCGGGTGATGATCTCCTCGACCTATCTGATCTCGGGCCTGCTGCTCTTCGTCACGGCGTGGCTCTTCGACCAGGGCTCACTGAACGCGGTGACGATGACGGCCTGTTGGTGCGTGGTCCTCTTCTTCGCGTCGGCGGGCGCCTCCAGCGCCTACCTGACCGTCTCCGAGATCTTCCCGATGGAGACGCGCGCGATGGCCATCGCCTTCTTCTACGCCATCGGCACCGCCGCCGGCGGTATCAGCGGGCCGCTGGTCTTCGCCGACCTCACCAAGTCCGGCGTCGTCGGCGACACGGTGCTCGCGTTCCAGATCGGCGCCGGCCTGATGTGCGCCGCGGGCCTGGTCGCCGTGTTCCTCGCGGTCAACGCCGAGCGCCGCTCCCTGGAGGACATCGCCGCGCCGCTGTCGACGGCACCCGCCGAAACCGACGCGTCGGCATCGGCACCGCCCGCACGAGCGACGTGAGTTGCGACGCCGGGCTCCTCCGTCCGGCGCCGGGCTCCTTCTCTCCCGCGCCGCGCCCCTTCCGTCGGGCGCCGGGCCCTTCCGTCCGGCGCCGCGCGCTTTCCGTCCGGTGCTGGACGTGTTCCGTCGGGCGCCGGGCACTCTCCGTCCGGCGCCAGGCTTTCCGTCGGGCGCCGGGCTCTTTCCGTCGGGTGCTGGACGTGTTCCGTCGGGTGCCGGGCACTTTCCGTCCGGCGCCGGGCTCTTTCCGTCCGGCGCCAGGCGGGTTCCGTCGGGTGCCGAGCGCTTTCCTTCGCGGGCCCTCGGGGTTCCAAGTGGCCCTTCAGAGTGGGTCGTTCTGAGTACGCGTACTCTGTCGCGCCCCCGCCGGGCGCGGAATTCTCCTACGCATGACCGAGAAGCTGCTCCGCCCTCTGCGAACGCGCCCCTGGCCGGAACGCTGGCTGACGCGCGTGCTCGGCGCCGCCCTGTCCTGCGCGGCGTACCTCCTCTGCCTCCCCTGGGATCTGCGCAACCGCCCCGAGACGCCCGGCTCGACCGTGGAGACCACCCCGGTGACCGGAACGGGCGTCCTCGCCCTCGCCGCGGTCCTGGTGCTCCTGGCCGTCCACTTCGGCCTCCGGGACGCGCTGGCCTGGCCGTTGCTCCTGGTCGCGGCGCCTCCGGCGACCCTGCTCTATGTGTCGCTGCGGACCCATCCCGCCGCTCCGGACGGCTTCGCCGACGTGTGGCCGCTGACGTGGGCGGCCGTCACCCTGCTCGGAGCCGCCGTCGTGCTCGTCGTGGCCGCGGTGACACGGCAGTTCAGGGCAGACTTGGCGGACGCCATGGAAGAGGAGTGGGCCCTGGCCGGCCGAGGCTGAACCGCCGCCGGTTCACCGTTCCCGACAGAGGTGGGTCCCACGGTCCGTGACGAGAACAGCCCCGGTCCACGACGAGACACCGGCTCACCCTCCGTGGGCCGTGAGGAGGCAGGCCCATGACCGTCCGCAGGATCGTCCCCGACATCCGGATCGGCTCCGAGAAGGACATGGCGACGAACCGGGACTTCTACGGCCTGCTCGGCTTCGAGGAGGTCATGAACCAGGGCTGGGTCATGACCCTCGCGTCCCCGTCCAACCCCACCGCGCAGATCAGCTTCCTCACCGAGGAACACACCGCCCCCGTCGTCCCCGACCTGAGCGTGGAGGTCGAGGACGTCGACGCCGTGTACGCGCGGGTGATCACGTCGGGTGCCGAGATCCTGCGGGAGTTGCGTGACGAGGAGTGGGGTGTACGACGGTTCTTCGTACGGGATCCGAACGGGCGGGTGGTGAATGTGCTGGGACATCGGTGTGAGGGCGTACTGGGGTGAGGTGCGCCGGAACGTCCTGGCGGCGTTCGTCGTGCGAGCCGCCTCCTGGTCGGCGCCTTCTGCGTGTGGTCAGGCGATGCGGAGGATGCTCTTGCCATGGGTTGTGCCCTCGGCGAGGTGCTGCACGGCCATGGCCAGGTCCCCGAGGGCGTACTCGGCAGTGATGTCCATGCGGACCTTGCCGTCGGCGACGAGGCCGAGTGCGCGGCGGGCACTGTCGGCGAGCCGCTCGGGGTGGGTCCGGCTGAGCAGGTTGCTGTTGTAGGTCAGCAGTGACTTGCCGTGCATGAGGAGGTCGTTGGTGTCGGCGCGGACGGGTTCGTACGTGGCGAGGTTGCCGTACGCCACCAGCCGGCCGTGTGGTGCGAGCTGTTCGAGGCCGGTGGTGCGCGTCGAGCCGCCGACCGGGTCGAGGACGACGTCGGGCTTCTCGTCGCCGAGGTTGGCCGGGAACTCCTTGCGAAGCAGAAGCCGGTCGTACCCGAACCGCGCGGCGTAGTCGGCCCTGTCGGCAGTGCCGACCACACCGACGATCCGGCCTGCTCCGGCCAGTCGGGCGAACTGGGCCGCGAGCGTGCCCACCGAGCCGGCGGCGGCGTGGATCAGCACGTGCTCGCCGGGCCGCACGCGTGGGGCGGTGTTGATCAGGTCGTAGGCGGTCGGTGCGCCCCATCCGAGACCCGCGGCTGTCCTCAGCGGCATACCGCCGATGTCGAACGTGAGCGGGTCGGGTGCCAGGACCACCTCGGCGTAGGCGCCCGAGGCGGTCAGCGCGGTGACGGGCGTACCGACACGGCGTGCGTCGACACCCGCGCCGACCGCGACGACGTGCCCGGCCGCCTCGAACCCGGGGACGAAGGGACGAGGTACCGCGAAGTGGCCGTCCCTGACCATCGTGTCGCCCCACTGGATCCCGGCCTAGGCCACACGGATCGCCACTTGCCCGGGGCCGGGGGTGGGCTCATCGAGTTCGGCGACCCGGTAGCGGTCATCGGTGTCGAGAACGACAGCCTTCACGGTTACAGCCTCCTGCGTTGACTCAGTATCCTTACAGTCGAGAACGCTATGTATATAAGGTTCCTGAGTCAACCCATGAACCTGTCAATGGAGTGAGGGTGTGCGGTGGAAATCCCGATCGAGAACGACCTCTGCACCCGGATCAGGCGGTCGGAGCAGGCGTTGATGGCGCACCACGAGGCGGTACTGCGCGCCTACGGGCTGACCATGACGCAGTACACCGTGCTGTTGGTCATCTCGCGCGAAGGTGGCATGTCCGGCGCCCAACTGGCCCGCTCCTGCGGGGTGACGCAGCAGAGCATGAGCAGCGTGCTGACCAATATGGAGAACAAGGAACTCATCCGTCGCGAGACGTCCCCCGTGCACGCCAAGGTGCAGATCGCCACCCTCACGGCTGAGGGCCAGGCGCTGCTGGACCGCGCCTACCAGGAGGTGATCATCCTTGAGCGCGCGCTCACTGACGCATTCACGCCCTCCGAACACACCGCACTCTGCGAACTCCTGGAACGCGCCACCACCGTCCTGATCCAGCAGACGCGCCACGCGGCAGCCCCGCCCACCGCCTGAGCCCGCTGCCACGGTGCGTCGCCGGCTCAAGGTTGACGTGATCAGGCCCTGGCGGAGCCGACCACCGGGCCCGGGTGGTCCCGGCGGGCGAGCGAAGGCCTCGGGGCGGTCGCGTCCCCAACCTCACAGGGCAATACAGCTAGGCCCCCGTGGTGGAGCCCGGCCGGATGATCATCAGGACGGTGACGGTGGCCCACAACAAGTTGAAGATCCCGGTGAACATCGCGAGCCGTACGGTCGCAGTACGGTCCACCGCTCCCACCGGGACAACTTCCTCTTCCTCCTGGACCGCGCCTTCCCGGACCGCTCCCGCATGGAGGGTGCTTTCCCGCGCCGCCCCGGCCTGGACGGCGCCCTCCAGGATCGCGCTCTGCCGGGGCAGCACCAGTGCGGCGAGGACCACGGCCGCGAGCGCGGTCAGCGCGATCGAGACGATCAGCCACGTGTCGCCGAGCACGCCCATGTCGCTCGCCGTGGCGAACCCGAAGACGGGGACGACGACGCCCGCCACGGCGTACACCTGGCAGATGCGGTGCAGCAGCCGCGTGGTGGCGAGCGCGCCCGCGTCGTCCGGCGCTTCGAGCATCTTGCGCGCGGCCGGCGGGAACATGCTCGCGGCGACCGTGACGGGCCCGATGGCGACGATCGCGGCGATGACATGGACGGCGAGGAGGAACTTGGTCACGGGGTGACGGTAGAGGCCGGGGCGGATCTTGGAGAAGTGGCACTTCTGCCAGGGGCCAACGGATTCCGGCCAGCACCTCACTGCTGGTCCCGCCCGGGGTCAGGATCCCGCCGACCGCTGTCGACCGCTGTCGACCGCTGTCGACCGCTGTCGACCGCTGTCGACCGCTGTCGACCGCTGTCGACCGCTGTCGACCGCTGCCGGCCACTTGCGGCCGCAAGGCCGCCTCCGGCCACATGACGGGAATCCGGCGTATGCCTACGCTCTGGCCATGCACACCGTGGCCGTACTGGCACTCGACCAGGTCATCCCGTTCGATCTCTCCGCCCCGATCGACACCTTCGGCTGGGCCCGGCTGCCCGACGGCCGACCGGCGTACCGGACCCGGGTGTGCTCGCTCACGGCGGACACGGAGGTGAGCGCGGGCGCCTTCACACTGCGCGCCCCGTACGGTCTGGAGGCGCTGGCAGAGGCGGACACGATCGTCCTGCCCGGCGTCGCCGACCCGTCCGCCCCCCTCCCGCCGGGCGTCGTGGAGGCGCTGCGCGCGGCGGCCGCGAACGGCACCCGGATCGCCTCGGTCTGCGTCGGCGCCTTCGTCCTAGCCGCCACCGGCCTCCTGGACGGACTGCGCGCGACCACGCACTGGGTCGCTGCCCGGGAACTGGCGGCCAGGTACCCGGCGGTGACCGTCGACCCGAACGTGCTCTACGTCGACAACGGCCAGTTCCTCACCTCGGCGGGCGCGGCGGCGGCCCTCGACATGTGCCTGCACATGATCCGCAAGGACCACGGCTCGGCGGTCGCCGCGGACGCCGCCCGGCTGTCCGTCATGCCCCTCGAACGGGAGGGCGGCCAGGCCCAGTTCATCGTCCACACCCAGCCACCCGTACCGGCGGGCGCGACCATGGAGCCGCTCCTCGACTGGCTGGAGGAGAACGCGGACCGGGAGCTGACCCTGGAGGACATCGCCGGCCACGCCGGTATGAGCACCCGCACCCTCAACCGCCGCTTCCGCGAACAGACCGGCACGTCACCGCTCCAGTGGCTGCACCGCGCCCGGGTGCGACGCGCCCAGTACCTCCTGGAGACGACCACGTACCCGGTCGAACGCATCGCCACCCAGGCGGGGTTCGGCTCGCCGACGGCATTCCGGGAGCGCTTCAAGCGGGTGGTGGGGACGAGCCCGTACGCGTACCGGCGGGCGTTTCGGGGGGTCGGGGAGCGGGCGGGGGAGGGCGTTCTCTGAGGGCCGCCGAGGCCTTGCCGGTCGCGGGGTCAGGGCGCGGCCGGGAGGGAGAGTCTCATGCGCAGACCCCGGTCCAGCGGTTCGGTGGCCACGGTGCCGCCGTGGGTCTCCGCGACCTGCTTGACGATCGCGAGCCCGAGGCCGGACCCGGGAAGGGATCGGGCGGTCGGCGAACGGTAGAAGCGGTCGAAGACGAAGGGCAGGTCGGCCGAGGGGATGCCTGGGCCCTCGTCGGTGACCGTGACCGTACCGTCGGGAAACACCGCGACCAGGACCTGACCTCCCGCCGGGCTCCACTTGACGGCGTTGTCGACGAGGTTGCCCACGGCGCGCTCCAGTGCGTCGGGGTCGGCGTGCACCATGCACGCGGAGAGATCGGTGCGCAGCGCCACCTGCGGGCTGCGCCGGGCGGTCCGGGCCACCACCCGCTCGGTGAGCAGGTCGAGGCGGGTGTCCTCGGTGTGGGCGTCCTGCTGCCCGAACCGGGCCAGTTCCACCAGGTTGTTGACCAGGGACCTGAGCTCCTCGGCCTGGGTGCGGGCCTGTTCGACCAGCGCGGGGGCCTGCGGATCGGCCACGCCGGGGCCTTCGCTGAGCAGCTCCAGATTTGTGGTGATGCTGGTCAGCGGGGTGCGCAGCTCGTGCGAGGCGTCGGCGACCAGCTGCCGCTGCGCTCGTACCGACTCCTCCACGGCCGTCATCATCGCGGCGAAGGAGCCTGCCAGCCGGGCGATCTCGTCGCGTCCCCGTACGTCGATCCGGGCGGTGAGGTCCTGGGTGGCCGTGATGTGCTCGACCGTCTCGGTGAGCCGCCGTACGGGGCGGAGCACCCGGCCGGCCACGAGCCGCGCGCCGAGGACGGCCAGCAGGGTGCCGCAGGCCGTGATCACGATCAGCATGACGGCGAGCGGGCCGAGGGTGGAGTCGACCACGGACTGCGGTATCAACGCGCGGACGAGCGCGCCGTTCCAGCCGGCCAACGGCGCTGTGTAGACCCGGTAGTTCACCCCCTTGAACGTGGCGTCCTGGAAGTAGGCCGGCGCCGCGCCCCGGGCGACCTGGACATCCTTCGCGGTGACGGGGATGAAGTCGCCTTCGGTACCGGAGGCGACCGGCGGGACGATGAACTGAAGCTGTGTGGAGCCGACGGTGACCGGCGAGGTCGGCGCCGTCAGAGGCGTGCCTTCCCGCTCCAACGCCTGCATCTTGGTCTTGAACCCCGCCAGCAGCTTGGAGGCGTCCTTGTCCGCGGCGGTGATCAGTACGGAATCGTGCTGGTGGTGCAGGCCGGCGCTGAGCGACGGATAGATGATCAGTGACGCCAGCAGGAGTGCCGCGAAGACCACGGCGCCGCCGGCCAGTGCCACCCGGTTGCCCAGGGTCACGGCTCCTCCCGCAGTACGTAGCCGAGTCCGCGCACGGTCTGGAGCAGCCGGGGTTCGCCGCCCGCCTCCAGTTTCGCGCGCAGATAACTGACGTAGACCCAGAGCGCGTTGGAGGAGGGCCCGAAGTCGTAGCCCCAGACCGCTTCGAAGATGAGTGAACGGCTGAGCACGCGCTGCGGGTTGCGCAGGAACAGCTCCAGGAGCGCGTACTCGGTGCGGGTGAGTTCCAGCGTCCGCCCGCCGCGCCGGGCCCGGCAGGCCGCCACGTCCAGTTCCAGGTCGGCGAAGCGGACGACTTCCTCCTGGGACGCGCCGCTGCGCCGCAGCAGGGCACGGATCCGTGCCCGCAACTCGTCCAGGGCGAACGGCTTGACCAGGTAGTCGTCGGCGCCCGCGTCCAGCCCGGCGACCCGGTCCTCGACCAGGTCCCGGGCGGTCAGCATGAGGATCGGCACGCGGTCGCCCCGGGCCCGGATGCGGCGGCACACCTCCAGGCCATTGGGCTCCGGCATGAGCACGTCGAGGATGACGGCGTCGGGCCGACTGCCGCCGAGCGCCGCCAGAGCCGCTGTTCCGTCGCTCGCCTCCGCCACCTCGTGGCCGTCCCGGACCAGAGCCCGGGAGAGCGCGAGGCGCACCGCGTCGTCGTCGTCCACCACCAGCACACGCATGGGGGTCATCGTCCTGTTCGGGGGTCGGGGGTGGATAGGGGGGTGACGGCTGTCCGGAGGCGGGGACGGACAGGGCAAGCAAAAGGGTGGGTAACAGGGACAAGGGTGGTCGGCCCGGGGTCGCCGGACCGACCGTCACGCCGCTGGATCAGCCGGACCGACCGTCACCGCTGCCGGATCAGCCGGACCGATGGTCACGCTGCCGGATCAGCCCTTCAGGGACTGTTCCTTGGCGATCGCGGCCTGCTTGGTTGCCGACAGTGCCTTCTCGAACTGTCCCGGAGTGACGCCGAGCCGCTTGGCGATGGCCGCGAACTCCGCGCTTCCCGCGTCGACACCACCCGGCCGGTCGGAGAGCGCGAACAGATCCTTGACCGCTCGCTCCGCGGAGGCGGTGCTCACTCCCAGCCGATGGGCGACACCCAGGGCAACGCTCCGTACATCGCCGGGGCGGTCCGGCCCTTGGTGCTTGATGACAGGCTTGTCGCGCCCGGGCTTGCCCTTGTCCTTGCCGCTGTCCTTGCCGCTGCCCTTGCCGTTGTCGTTGCCCGTGTCCTTGCCGTTCCCCTTCCCCTTCCCCTTCCCCTCGCCGGGCTTTCCGGGGGCCTGCTTCCCGATGGCCTGCTTGGTCGCGGACAGTGCCTTCTCGAACTGTCCGGGGGTGACGCCGAGCCGCTTCGCGATGGCCGCGAACTCCGGGCTCCGCGGGTCGACACCGCCGTGCCGGTCCGCCAGCGCGAACAGCTCCTTGACCGCCTGCCGCGCAGACGCCGGGCTCACCCCGAGCCGAGCGGCGATCCCCTTCGCGAAGGCCTCCACGAGCCACGCCTGATCCTCCACAGGCTGGCCCTTGCCGTGGTCCTTGCCGTGGTCCTTGCCGTTCGCCTTGGCGGCCGCGACCGCCTTGGCTTTGGCGGACTTCGCCCCGTCGACCGACGTGGACGTGGTCGGCTTTCCACCTGGCGACGGGTTCGAGGACGCGGCTGCCGACCCGGTCAGACAGATCGCCACGGTGGCCGCGGCGATCACGGCCGTCCACCGTGCCTTGCTCTTCATACGTGGAATACCTGGCGTACCTGGCATACGTCTCTCCTTCGCGCTCGCGGGCGGTCCGGCGGCTGCCGTCACCCACGACCGAGAAGACCAGGCGGAACTCAAGGGAACTCTCACGAAACCTTAGGCCGGCCTTAGAGACCGTCCGCTGGGGCCGAGGAGGTTCGGCCGCGAGGTGCTCCTCGACTCCGGTACTGCGGTTGCCGCCCTGGTGCTCTCGGGGCCGGCCGCTCGCCGTTCAGGCGTGCCGGTCGGCGACGGCCCAGGAGGCGAGGGCCACGGCACCAGCGACGCCGAGGACGGCGGGCCAGGCGCCCACCTTCTTGGCCAGCGGATGCGACCCGGCGAAGGCGGCGACGTAGGCGGCGGTCAGCGCCCCGGCGGCCTTTCCGCCGGCCTGCTGCTTCCACTGCCGCGCGGCGACGGCCCCGGCACCGGCGAGCACGACCCCGCCCAGCTGCCGCTTCTTGCTCCAACGGGCAACGCCGTACCCACCGACGAGCCCTCCGGCGGCCACCACCGCGGCCGGTACCTTCGCCATCACTGCCTCCTGCTCACAGGGTCGTTCCGAACGGATCGAGGCTAACGCGGGCACAGGGTTGAGTGGACCACTGTCAACTTTGCCGGCCTCTGAGTGACATCCGCTCGAGCGGTTCACTGCCTCTGTTGCCCTGCTCCTTCGGGGAGGCGGCGTATGAAGGCCTGCCAAGTCAGGGGGTGGACTGTGATGATCGGGCCCGCGGATCTCTTGGAATCGCGAATCAGCGTGCCCTTGTCCGTGTGGGCGCACTCGACGCATTCGGTGCCGCTACCGCCGCTGTAGGAGGACTTGAACCAGAGGGGCGCCAGCGGTGCACGCATTACGACTCCTTGCTTATGCGGCCGATGAGCGCTGCCGAGGACTCCAGATCGAGTGCCTGCGCGCATAGGTACTGGAACGCCAACCTATAGCGCTCCAGTTCTTGCGGCTTCTCCATGAACAGGCCACCGCCCAGGACGTCTACGTACACCACGTCTAGCTCAGGGGTCGGGCCACGTAGGACCGCGAAGCTACCAACTGCTGCTGCATGAGCCCCTGTTGAGAACGGCAACGCCTGGATGGTGATGTGGGGTTGCTCCGAGATGGTCAGAAGATGCTGAAGCTGCTCGTGCATGACCTCGCGTCCGCCGACGCTGCGACGGATCGCCGCTTCGTCGATTACGCACCAGATGTGCGGGGGTTCATCTCGGTGCAGAAGTTCCTGTCGCTTCATGCGGATGTCGACCATGTGCTGCACCTCCCTCTCTGGACACTGCATCTCCGAAGCGCGGTGGACCGCCTCGGCGTAGCTCCGCGTTTGAAGCAAACCGGGGATGTACATACAGGCGTAGTGATCCTCGCGCACCACCTCGTCCTCAAGTGTGAGCATCAGGTTCATGGACTCGGGAATGGGATCGGCGAGGGATCGCCACCAGCCTTGAATCTTGGCGCCCTTGGCGAGCTCGACGAGGGCGAGACGCTCGTCGTCAGTAGTGCCGTACTCCCGGCAAAGAGCATCTACGGCCGGCCACTTGACCGACCCCTCTTTGGTCTCGTAGCGGCTGAGCGTCGCCTTGGAGATCCCGACGCGTGCGCCCGCCTCTTCTAGGGTCAGCCCGTTATGTTCTCGCAGACGTCGCAGGTCGGCGCCGAGCTGACGTCTGCGCGTGGTGGGTCCAACTGCCATGTGTACGGCCCTCCGTATGGATCCCTCAGATCGTGATGGCTGCTTCATGGCGGCGGCAAGGTCGCGTACGCCGGGGCGCGCGAGCACGACCGCGCTCCCAGCCGCCACCTGAATCCAGAAATGAGAGTTCCATTTTGAGAGTTCCAATGCAACTCTCGGTGATGAGTCAATCGCAGAGGGCGAGCTGGCCGGTGATGGCAGGAGTGGGGTATGGAGTGCACGGGCTGTGTGCCAAGGAAGCCTTGGGACATTCCCTTCGTGGCGGAACCCAGAGAGGTGCCGGCCCTGCGTCGGATCGTGCGGCTTCACCTGGGGCTGTGGGGCCTGTACGAGGTCAGCGAAGCGGCTCAGCTGTGTGTCACCGAGCTCGTCTCCAACGTCATCACTCATGTCGGCTCGGGCACCCCGGCCACGCTCGCGGTCTCGATGAACGGCACGCGTCTGCGTATCGAGGTTCATGACCCAGACGCTCGCGCCTTGCCAACTCTTGTCGAGGCGGGAGCCGATTCCGAAAGCGGGCGGGGTATGGCGCTCGTCGACGCCGTCGCGGACCGCTGGGGTGTGCTGCTCTACCCGGACCGAAAAACCACGTGGTGCGAGCTGTCCACCCAGCTGAGCTCATCCGACGGCCATAGTCGGGGCGCCCGTGTCGCAAGAGCCGGAGCGATGCTCGGTGTCTACGGTGCGACGTAGCCGTCCTGGGTTACGGCCCCGAGCACGTTAGGCGCGGAAGTAGCGGCCATCGACGTCATCGCCGACCTCCTCCACTGGCTCCAAGCGCACGGCTGTGACGTTGACGAGGCGCTGGATCGTGCACAGTTGCACTTCGAAGCCGAGTTGGCCAGGGGCGAGGAATGAATCTCACCCCGAAGCAATGGCCGAGTACGTCCACACATCGGCGGGGAGCTCATGTTGGAGACGCCAAGTGATGGCCATCGGCTTGCTGCCGGTGTGCTTCTCGTATGTTGCTGGTCCCAGCAACATCCAGGGCTGAGACTTCCCGATGTCGGTGTTCTTGTAGCGGCGCATGAACAAAAGGACATGGCTGCCTTCCTGCACGTGATGCTGATACCGCAGGCCCGTGCGCGACGTTGCAGCCGTCGTGCTCTGTGACTCCCAGTGGAAGAGCGTCGGGCTCAGTGCGTAGTCCTTGTATCGAACGGTGGGAGAGAAGTCCTTCTCGTTCTTCTCCAAGGTGATCAACAAAGCGTCCGTTTTGGCGTCCTCCACCCATTGGACGCCCTGCGCGAAGGTCCGGGGCATCTGGCCACCGAGGCGCGCAACACCTAGAGCAGCAAGGATCTCTGATCGGTTATACGAGCTGTGAACCTTAAGCGGGATGCCGCTGTGCGGGTCCGACAGTGTGATGGGAAAGTGGTCGCACTGGTCCATGGCGTACGACAGCACCTGCCGGAGCTCGTCGCGGAACGCTCGCTGATCCCGCAGGGATTCGAGCCCCTCTCGGATGCTGGTGAAGCCGCCGGCGTTGTCCCAGACGTTGAAGAAGAGCATGTGGGCATACGCTTGCTCGGTCTGGGTGAGTGATGCGTAGGACGGAGCATCGTCCGCGAGGAGACGAAGGTATGCGCGGGCGCGGTCGGGGTCATCGACATGCAGGAATGCGTGGACGCGCTTGAGAAGCTCTGCTTCTCCTGACGGAACTGCTTCGTTCAGCAAGCCTGACCTGCGGAGAATCGTCGTCCACGAGTTGTCGTTCTTGTAGAGTTCCTTGATCTCGCGTCGGCTCTCACGAAGGTAGTCAGCGAGGCGAGGCGTGCCGTAGTCCTTCGCTTCCTTCATCAGCGTCTTGACGGTGGCGCCCAGCTGAGTGCGGATGTTGTCAAGGACGAGATCCTTGGACTTGCCCTCCAAGATGATCTGGCAACCGGAGGGAAGCTGCGGAAAGTCGTGCTCGATGTGTTCGACGAGTCGGTTGCGCGAGAGGTTCGTCATGGCCCGGAACTGTTCCTCGAAGCGGAACTCCGCGCGGTGCTGGCCGATGAAGTCCAAGACGGTGAGGACGGGCTTCGCCTCAGTGCGACGGAGGCCTCGGCCTAGCTGCTGGAGGAAGATCGTGGCGCTATTCGTGGGGCGCAGGAGCAGCAGCGTATCGACGTCTGGGATGTCCAGACCTTCGTTGAAGAGATCGACGGAGAAGATCACTTGGAGCTTGCCGCTCCGCAAGTCGGAGAGAGTCTGTGCACGCACGCTGGCCGGCGAATCACTGTCGAGTGCTGAGGCCTGGAAGCCAGCCTTCTGGAAGAAGTCGGCCATGAAGTGTGCGTGAGCCTTGCTTACACAGAAGCCAAGCGCGCGCATCGCCCCGGGCTGGGAGACCTTGTCCTGAATCTGTTTGACCACGATGCGTGCGCGGGCGTGGTTGCCGGTGTACAAGTTTCCAAGGTCTCGATCCGCGTACGCGCCTTGCTTCCATCCGATGGTCGTGAGGTCCGTACCATCCGGAATGCCGAAGTAGTGGAAGGGGCAGAGCAGATCGTTCTCTAGGGCTTCCCACAGCCGCATCTCGGCTGCGATGCGTCCCTCGAAGAACTCGTCCTGCACATTGAGCCCGTCCATCCGCTCTGGCGTAGCGGTGAGACCCAGTAGTTGCTTCGGCTTGAAGTGGTCAATGACTCGCCGGTAGGTGTTCGCCGTGGCGTGGTGGAACTCGTCGATGACGATGATGTCGAAGTGATCGGGTGCAAGCTGCTCCAGCCGCTTGACGTTCAACGACTGGACACTGGCAAACACGTGCTGCCAGTGCTGAGGATCCTGACCGCTGTGAAGCAGCTCGCCAAACGATGCGTCATCGAGGACTTCTTGGTACGTGCGAAGGGACTGTTTGAGGATTTCCTTGCGGTGCGCCACGAACAACAGCCTGGGAACGCCGCCATCGTGCTCCTTGCCTAGCGCTCGATAGTCCAGTGCTGCCATGACTGTCTTGCCCGTTCCAGTGGCAGCGACCAGCAGATTGTGGTTGCAGTCATGGATTTCGCGCTCCACACGGAGACGTTCGAGCATGTCTCGCTGGTGCGGGAAGGGGCGCACCTCAAGTCCCGACAGGTTGATCTTCAGATCACCTTGACTGCTTGTGCCGCTCGCCTGTGACAGGGCGCGATCGAGCCGCTCCCCGTCGGCGTCTGGGTCGTACGACTCGAAGGCGATGTCATTCCAGTACGCATCGAAGGTCGCCTGAAACTTGTTGAGTACGGCGGGAGTTGCAACCGATGACAGTCGTACGTTCCACTCCAAGCCATCGAGCAATGCGGCCTTGGACAGGTTCGAGCTACCGACGTACGCCGTATCGAAGCCGCTCTTACGTCGGAAGAGCCATGCCTTCGCATGCAATCGGGTCGAGCGAATCTCGTAGTTGACCTTCACCTCGGCACCGAAGTCGCGCACTAGGCGGTCAAGGGCATGTCGATCGGTTGCTCCGATGTACGTGGTTGTGATGACCCGGATACGAACGTTTCGCGCTCTTGCGGCGCGGAGCGAGTCTTCCAGCACGCGCAGGCCGTACCACTTCACGAAGGCGCAGAGCAGGTCGATGCTGTCTGCCGTGGCTAGTTCAGCGCGCAGCTCGGTTCCGAGACTGGGGTCCTCTGGTGAGTTAGTGATCAGTGCAGTCTCGGAGAGCGGCGTCAGAGGTCGCACGGCGTAAACGCCAGGAGCCTCCTGCTCGGCCAGAGCCAAGAGTTGACGAGGGCCGTCCGCGATGAGCTCAACGCTGTCGCCGTCGCTGACCCCCGCGGAAGTGGTGTCGGAAGCGAGCGATTTGATGATCTGGTTCGCGACAGCCACGCGTTGGTCGTGGGGCACTTGGGCGAGCCGACGCCCTATGGCCTGACTGAGGTGCCGAGCGATCACATGGGGGGAGGACTCCTCGCTGACATCGGCACCGATGGCCCTCCAGCCAGCCGCATCCAACTCGTCCATCTGCGCTTGCATGCGCCGAGTGATGAGCTCTTCGTACACACCCGCGACAGGCTGCGACAGATCCCCTGGCTGAGTCACGCTAGTCCCCCTGATCGCTGATGCGGCTGTGACTAGTTGTAACAGGGGCCACTGACAGGTGGACGCCGATCCGGCCGTCCACAGGGGTAAGGCGATCGTCGGATGGTCGCGAATCGGTCAACTCGCGTTATCTAAGTGACGGAAGTGATCGATCCGATCCAGGCTGTCCGGGTGAGAGTGCGAAGAATCGGCCACATAGAAGGCATCGCCCCCGGCGCGGAGTTTCATCGGCGGAAGGAGGTGAAGCGGAACAACCTTCACCGCGACACGATGAGGGGGATCTCATGGCTTCCTGATGAGGACGGCAGTGATGTTGCCGACGCCATCGTCCTGCAGGGGGGCTACGACGATGATCGGGACGATTGGGGCTGGGTTCGGTACACGGGTGCCTCGCCCGATAGCGAGAAGTACAAGGATGGCGGCATACCGAAGCTCTTACATAGCCAATCGTGGGCATATCAAGACAATGCTGCTTTGAAGCGTAGTTACGAGCGAAAGCATCCAATTCGTGTCATTCGCGGCTGGAAGGGGGACCCTCGATACTCCCCGATTGATTGCTATAGGTATGACGGTCTATATCAGATCGTCGAAATTCGCACGGCCTTGTCGAAGTGGCCGGCACCGGATGGCGCGCCCATCGACATCTGCCAGTTTGGCCTGAAACGTCTCCCTGATGGACTCCAGGACCCGACCTCGGTTGAGCAACACATCGCAGAGCTGCTGGACCAGCACGAAGAGCTGGAGGTGCTGCCGCAAGACGAACTGGATCCGGCTGACGGTTACGTTGAGGAGGACAACGCTGACGGAGATGTGGAGCATGGGGCGCCGCAGGGAGAGAAGTTTCCGACGAGCCGTACTGCGCGAATCCAGCGCCTAGTGCGTGATGCTGCCGTGTCCAGAAACGTCAAAGATCTCCACGACGGCGAGTGCCAGATGTGTGGCCTGCGGTTGATTGGCCCCGATGGCCGGCCGTACAGCGAGGGTGCCCATCTTCGACCACTTGGCACACCTCACTGCGGCCCCGATGTGGAACCCAACGTTCTGTGCCTCTGCCCCAACTGCCATGTGCGACTTGATATCGGGGCCATCGTGATCGAAGACGACTGGTCGATCATTGTGCGGGCTGGGGCCCTCGGCGGGAACGTTCTGCCGAAGCTCAGGATGAGGAAGCAGCACAAGGTGCACCTGGACTACATCCGTTATCACCGCAAGCACTGGCTAGGGATGTTTGGCCCCAGCCAGGAGTAGGGCTGGGGCCTGCCATCAGGAACGTTCGGGCTTGATTGGTTACTCCGCCCCGTGGCACTCCCCATAAGCCGCCCCCGACCCACACCAGCACGCGCTCCCCCTCTGCGGCGGCCAAGCCACAGCCAGCCCCCTGGCCGCCAGGGTCGTCGCGTACTGGGGGAGCAGGATCGTGTCCGACGGGGATGCGGCCTCCGAGGCGGCGAAGGCCTCGTAGGACGGGACTGTGGCGGTGACGATGCCGAGGTTCGGGGTGCCGGAGGTGGCCAGTTCGCGCAGGGATGCCTCTATCGTCGCGAGGTGCTCCTCGTGGGAGGGGTACTCGGTGGTGAGGTCCGGGTACGAGGCGGTCAGTTCCGCGAGTTCGGGGGCCGACCAGTGCAGGACCGCCACCGGGAACGGGCGGGAGAGCGCCTCGCGGTAGGCGCTCAGTTCGGCCTGGAGGCGGCTGATCTCGGCCTGGAGTTCCGCCGGGTTGTCCGAGCCCAGGGACCAGACCCGCTTCGGGTCGTGGAGTTCGTCCAGGGAGATCGGGGACGAGTGCAGGGTGTCGGCCAGGGCGTCCCACTCGTCGTGGGCCGCGCCCAGCATGCGGCGCACGCGGTGGCGGCCGACGAGGAGCGGGAGCGTGGAGTACGGGGGCTCCGGTACGTCCGTCAGGAGCAGGACCGTTCCCTGCGTGAACGTGTCCTGCGCCGCTTCCAGTTCGTCGTGCGACTCCAGGGCCTCCGCCACGATCACCCAGGGGGCCGGGTCGCGGGGGGCCGCGGCCCTGACCCCGTCGATGATCGCGCGGGCCTCGGCCTCGTGGTCGTACTCCCACAGGTTCGACGCCTTGAGGGCGCGTACCAGATACGGCTTCTCCAGGGGAGTGCCCGAGGCGAGCAGTCGGTCGTAGAGAGTGGTGGCGCCGGGGCGGTCGCCGGACAGTTCGAGGTGGGCCGCGGCCTGCAGGAGCAGGTGCTCGGCGTCCTCCGGATACAGGCCGGCGGTCCGCTCCAGGCGAGCCGCTTCGGCGGTGTGGTCGACGTTCTCGGCAGGCGTGTCGGGGCGCATGGGGGACACCGTACTGCCGTCGGGCCGCCAAGGAGAGAGACCTGCAGGCCAGAGACGCGGGAGTCCCCGACGGCATATTCCGGGACGCGCGGTCGCGTCCGCCGAGCGCCCGGTCGGCCGACGGGCGCGGCGGCACGAGCCGCCGCGCCCCTCAGGGCCGTCTCACGCCACCACTCCATCCACCTGCAGCGTCTGTACCGCCCCGGCCGCGAACGGCACCGCGAGGGACTTGCCGCTGAGGTAGGTGTCCGAGTGGGACGTGTAGAGGTCGCCGCCGCCGGATGTCAGGGTGTTCCAGCGGGGGACCAGGCCGCCCGTGCCGCCGGAGACCGTGCTGAAGCGGGAGAGGTCGAAGGTCAGGGTCTGGGCGGACGTCGCCTTGTTCGCCGCGACGATCACCAGACGCTTGGCCGTCGCGTCGTACGCCGCCGCCGCGTAGTCGACGCCCGTGTCCACGATCGTCATTCCCGGGCGGATGTGGCGGCTGAACTGGGCCATCACATAGAGCTTCGTCTCGACCGCGCCGGCCGTCAGGGTGCTCGCGTCGTACTTGACCATGCCCCAGCCCGCCGTCGGGTCCATCACCTGCCAGTAGACCCAGGCGGTCGGGTGCAGCCAGCGGAAGTCGAGGAGGAGGTTGCTCGCCAGGGTGAGGCCGGTGCCGTCCCCGTCGCCGTACTCGGAGTTCCAGAGCGCCTTGCCGGAGGACGTCACGGCATCCGTGTAGAGAAGGTCCCGGCGGCCGCCCGAACCCTGGTAGCCGTGCACGTTGACCCGGTTGACCAGGCCCTTGGTCGTCGAGCTGAAGGAGCCCCACGTCGTACGGGCCAGGTCGTAGCTCGTCTCGTCCGACGCGGAGATCTTGGTGGACGTCAGGCCCCGGGCGTTCAACTCGCTGCGCAGATAGGGAAGTACGGCCGACTGGACGGACGCGTCCATGTGGCAGCCCTCCTGGGAGCCGGTGGACGTCCACCAACTGGAGGAGGGCTCGTTGAACGCCTCCACGGTGGCGAAGTTCACGCCCCAGTTCGTCTTCGCGTAGAAGGCGACCGCCGCGAGGTGGGAGGCGTGCTGGCGGTAGTTCCAGGACTGGAGGTTGTTGCCGCCGCCGGACGCGCCCGACGGGTTGTGGTTCGAGCACATCCACCACATCGGGGAGTTGGCGAACAGCTCGCTCGTCGCGCCGCGCGCCGTCGCCTTGGTGAGGGCCGCACGCTGGGTGGCGTCCGCCGTCCACTTCCAGGCCGACGACGTCGGGTCCTCGTTGTTCCAGTCCTGCCAGTAGCCCTCGATCTGCTTGAAGGAGGGGATGTTGGCGGAGGCGGTCATGGTCTCGCCGCCCACGGAGTTCCAGCTGCACGCGCCGAGGTTGTAGCGGGCGATGGTCAGTCCCAGGCCTGGGCGCGAAGCGCCGTTGTACGTCGTCGACTTGGTGGTGAAGAAGAGGTCGGCGAAGTCGTCGCGGGCGCCGAAGACATTGGCCCACCACGCCAGTGAGGTGCCCCACCCCTCCCATTTCCCGTACGTCGTGGCGGGGTTGACGGCGATCGTCGCGTCCGCGCGGGCGGTGCCCGTCGCCAGGGCGCCGCCGAGGACCGTACCGCCCGCGGCGGCCAGAAGTGTTCTGCGTCGGATCATGGCTGGCTTCTCCGTCCGTCTCAGCACAACTCCCGGTCGTCCCACCGGAGTCGGCCGTCGATTTCGACTCGACTTCGAACTCGGCCGCCGGCTCGTCCCCACCGGCGCTTGCCCGTCCCACTGATGCCATCAGGAAGCATCGGGTGTGGCGTGTGGGGTTGTCGAGAGTTGTGACAGCCCTTTCTAAAACCAGTGGAGGAAGCCCGGTCGGCGCGAGCGGCGGTAGACCTGGTGGGTGCGCTGTCGGTGTGCTGAGAGGCCTCGGTGCGTACGGGAGCCGTGCGGGGCTGGCGAGTTGGCGGGGCGACGCTTATCGTGCGCCCGGCGAAGGGGGCGTACGGATGCGGGCTCCGGGGATCGTGCACCACGGCACGCGGCGACGGAGGGCCGCGTACCGGCGCGCGGTCTGGGGCGGCGCCGAGGTGCTCGTCACCGTCGGAGTGGTGCTGCTCCTCCTGGTCGTGCACCAGCTCTGGTGGACCAACCGCCAGGCGCAGCACGGCGCGGAGCGCAAGGTGCAGGCGTTGGAACGGGAGTGGGGGACCCCGGCCCCGGGTGCCGATCCCGACGCGAGCACCGCCGACGGCGCGGGCGCGGGTCCCGGCACCGGGAAGACCGGCGACGGCGAGACCGATGCCGGGGGCGCCGGACGGTCCGCCGGACAGTCCTCCTCGTCCGGTGGCAACAGCGGTCAGGTGCGGCCCCGTTGGTCCCAGGCCTACGCGGTCCTCAGCATTCCCCGGCTCTCCCTCCGGGTGCCCGTCGCCGAGGGCGTCAGCAAGGCGGACGTCCTCAACAAGGGGTACGTCGGCCACTACAAGGGCACCCAGCAGCCGGGCCAGGCAGGCAACTTCGCGCTCGCCGGGCACCGGAACACGCACGGCGAGCCCTTCCGGTACCTCCCGAGGCTCCGGCGCGGCGACACGATCACCGTCGAGACGAGGACCGCCGTCTACACGTACACCGTCGACCGGACCCTTCCGCAGACCTCCCCGCGGGACGGCGGGGTGATCCGGCCGGTGCCGCACAGCACCGTCCGGCCGTCGTACGGGTACAGCGAACCCGGGTACTACATCACGCTCACCACGTGCACCCCCGAGTACACCTCCCGGTACCGCATGGCGGTGTGGGGGAAGCTCACCGCCATGCGGCCCCGCTGACTCGCGCCCTGCTCACGCCGCGCCCCCTTGCCGCGCCGCTGGCCCGGCGGCTCACACCGACCCGGCGGGCTCCCGCCCGATCCGCCAGGCTCACGCCCGGTCCCACAGGCTCACCTGTGGCGGTCTCGCAGGCTCACGCCCGGTCCCGGAGCACCAGGACGCTCGCGGCGGCCAGTGCGGCGAGCACCGCCGAGACGATGATCGCGATGTCCGAGCCGCGCGCCGGACCGCCGGTGGAGGTGACCAGGGCGATCGTGAGGGCGACCCCGGCGCACGAACCGATGTAGCGGAAGGTCTGCTGGGCGCCGGAGCCCATCGCGGCGCGGGTCGCGGGCACGGACTCGACGGCGAGCAGCGGCAGCGCCGCGTTGAGCAGGCCGCTGCCCACTCCGGAGATCACGAAGCCCGGGAGCAGGCGGGGCCAGGAGCCGGCGTCGATCGCGCCGAGCATCGTCAGGACGCCGGCCGCGTGCAGCGCGAAACCGAGGGCGAGCTGGTGGCGGTGGGAGACCCGGCCGGCGAGACGGCGGGCCTGGAGGGCGACCGTGAAGGAGAGGCCGGACCACAGCAGGAACAGCCACGCGGTGTCCATGGCGGACAGCCCGAGCGTCCGCTGGAGCAGCGCAGGAAGGAAGCTGAACAGGCCGATCACCGCGAGGCCCATGAAGAGCCCGCCCGCCGAAGAGGCGAGGAAACGGCGGTGCCGGAGCAGTCCGAGGTCGATCATCGGCGTCCCGGTACGGCGTTCGACGGCGACGAACACGGCCATCAGGACGAGGAACGCCGCGAGCAGCAGCCCCACCGGAGCGCGCAGCCAGCCGTCTCGGCCGAGCGTCAGCGCGGCCACCAGAGACACCAGCGCGAGGCCGAAGGTCAGCGCTCCCGCGAGGTCGGGCCGGCCGCCGCGGGGTGCGCGGGACTCGGTCAGGGCGCGGGTTCCCAGGAGGGCCACGACCAGCGCGGCGGCGCCCAGGACGGCGTACGCCATCCGCCAGTTCCAGCCCGCTATGGCCCCGGCGAGGAGCGGGCCCGCCGCGATGCCGCCGCTGACGAACGCGCCCCACACCCCCGTCGCGTGCAGTCGTCCGCGCGGGGTGGGGAAGGCGTGCACGATCAGCCCCAGGCTGCTCGCGAGGATCGCCGCGCTCGCCGCGCCCTGCGCGATACGGGTCAGGGTGAACAGCCAGGTCGAGCCCGCGAGCGCGCCCAGGGCGGTGGTGATGCCGAGGGCGACGGTGCCGGCAAGGAAGATCCGGCGGCGGCCGTAGTCGTCCGCGAGACTGCCCGCGACCAGGAGCAGCGCGGCCAGGCCCAGCGGGGTGCCGTTGAGCAGCCAGGCCTGGGCGGAGACCGAGGTGTGCAGGGCGGCCGCGGTGTCGGGGAGCGTGACCATCGGCGCGGTGTACGTCATCAGGGCCACGGCGGTGGCGGCACTGGTCAGGGCGAGGGTCGGGGTGGCCCGCGGGGCGCTCTCCGGCGGGGAAGCCGGGGAAGCCGAGGAGGCCGGAGAGGTCCTGGCGGCCGTCGAGACCCCGGAGACCGGTGGGGTGGAGGAAGACGCGCGGGGCGGGGTCGGTGAGGCCGAGGTCACAGCGCCCCCGGAGGGTGCGGTGGCGTTCGCGGGCTGCGTGCTGGTGTCGGTCCGGTCGAGCCGGGTCATGGCCTGCCCCTTCAGTTTCCCTGAGTCGGTTCGGTCATTGAACCTTGCGGTCGAGTAGACCGTAACACCATAGGTTCGTTCACTGAACCAACTTGTCGGAAAGTGGCTACAGTAGAGGCATGGCTCTGGGCAAGGACTACGCGACGCAGGAGTGCTCGATCGCCCGCGCGCTGGAGGTCGTCGGCGAACGCTGGACGCTCCTCGTCGTTCGCGACGCGCTCTACGGCGTACGGCGGTACAACGACTTCCTCGTGCACCTCGGCATCCCGCGCGCCGTGCTCGCGGCCCGCCTCCAGGCGCTCACGGCCGAGGGCATCCTCGAAAAGCGCCGCTACCAGGTGTCGCCGCCGCGTAACGAGTACGTCCTGACCGACCGCGGTATCGCCCTGTGGCCCACCCTGCGCTCGCTCGGCCTGTGGGGCCGCGAGCACTTCTCCGAGAGTCGCCTGCGTTACTTCCGTCACGCCGCCTGCGGCACGGAACTCGGCCCGTACGGCGAATGCCCCGCCTGCGCGATGGTCGTGCCCGTCCCGGACGTCGAGATGACACCGGGCCCCGGACTCGACCGGGACCCGGCGGACCCGGTCAGCCGCGCCCTGCTCGGGCCGCGGCGGCTGCTGGAGCCGGTCGACATGGACGGCCAGAAACCGACGGGGGCCGGGTCCCGCGAGCCGACCGGGGCGGACTCCCGAAAGACCGCCGGGGCGGATGCCGAGGTGGACGCCGGGACGGATACCGGCGGGGACGACGGGACGGATGCCGGGGCTGCTTCAGAGGTGGATACCGGGCGGTCGGTCGAGAAGCATCCTGTATAACGAACGGAAGGACACGCGCACCACGTACGAGGGGCGCACTGCGTACGAGAGGAGGGGCAGTCGATGATCCGGACCTGGGCCAACGCCCGCCCCGCCGCCGTACTGCTGCTCCTGCTCCTGGAGATCGCGCTGCTCGACACCGGCAGCCTCACCGCCACCGTCGCGTTCGCCGCGACCGCCGCGGCCGGGTCCGCCTTCGCCGCCTGCTCCCTCATCGTGGCTCGCTGCGCGCCCGTCGTGCCGCCCACCCGGGTGCGTACGGCCATCCGCGACCGCGCCCGCCGCACGGCCTTCCTGCCGCAACGCGATCCGGACGCCAGTGGACGGCCGCGGCCCAGGGCACCCGGACACGCCCTCCCGGCGACCGCGTAGGGCACCCCTCGCTCCTCCACCCCCGGTGACTGTTCACCCCGGGCGGCTCTTTCTCCCCGGTGACCTGCGCGGGTCGTCATGCCGCATTCCGTACTCCCGGCACGACGAGACCCCCGGAGGGCTCACCCATGTCCACGTTCATGTCCGCGTTCGCACACCTGGTCGAGCAGATCGCCGACCTGCTCCAGCCCCTGTTCCACGACTCGGCGGCCGCTGCCGCGATCGTCCTGTTCACCGCGCTGGTACGACTGCTCGTGCATCCCCTGTCGCGGGCGGCGGCACGCGGGCAGCGGGCCCGCGCGGCCCTTCAGCCGCAGATCACCGAGCTGAAGAAGAAGCACGGGAAGGACCGCGAGAAGTTCCAGAAGGCACTGATGGAACTGCACGCCGAGGAGAAGGTGTCGCCGCTCTCCGGATGCCTGCCCAGCCTGTTCCAGATGCCGGCCTTCTTCCTGCTCTACCACCTGTTCTCCAGCTCGACGATCGGCGGCGGGGCCAACACCCTGCTCGGGCACAAGCTGTTCGCCGCGCCGCTCGGGGGCCGGTGGGCGGACGCGCTCGGCGACGGCGGGCTCTTCGGGCCGGCCGGTCTCGTCTACCTGGTCCTCTTCGCCGTCGTCGCGGCCGTGGCCAGCTTCAATTACGTGCGCACGAAGCGGATGACCGCCGCAGCGCCTCCGGTGGGCGAAGGCGAGCAGGCGGCCGCGCTCGCCTCGGTCGCCAAGCTCATGCCGTTCATGTCGTTCTTCACGCTGTTCACCGTGGCCGTGGTGCCGCTGGCGGCCGCGCTGTACGTGGTGACCAGTACGACCTGGAGCGCGGTGGAGCGAGCGGTGCTGTACCGGGACATGCCTGGGGCGGCGCCCGCGGCCATGGCTCTGGCCTGACAGGCTTACGGCCACGGCTTGCGGTCGGTCCAGTCCGTGAACGGGGTCTTGCGGACTGGACGGCGAGCTTGGAGGATCGGCCGGTCCTCCGATGGCCGCACCCGTCGGTCGACGGCCCGCGTTCGAGGGAGATGGTGACCATGAAGCTGCTGCGAGTCGGTACGGCGGGGTCGGAGCGGCCCGCGCTGCTCGACGCCGAGGGGACCCTGCGGGATCTGTCGGGCGTCGTCACGGACATCGACGGGGCGCTGCTCGCCGACGACGCGGCGCTCGGCCGGATCCGGTCCGCCGCGGCGGCCGGTGAGCTGCCCGCGCTGGACGCGGCCGGACTGCGCGTCGGACCGCCGCTGGCCCGGATCGGCAAGGTCGTGTGCATCGGGCTGAACTACCACGACCACGCCCGGGAGACCGGGGCCGAGCCGCCCGCCGAGCCGGTGATCTTCTTCAAGGCGGCGGACACCGTGGTCGGGCCGAACGACACGGTGCTCGTGCCGCGCGGGTCGGAGAAGACCGACTGGGAGGTCGAGCTGGCGGTCGTCATCGGCCGCACCGCCCGCTACCTGGAGTCCGACGCGGAGGCGCTCGGGCATGTCGCCGGGTACGCGGTGGCGCACGACGTCTCCGAGCGCGAGTTCCAGATCGAGCGCGGCGGCACCTGGGACAAGGGCAAGAACTGCGAGACGTTCAACCCGCTGGGTCCGTGGCTGGTGACCGCGGACGAGGTCCCGGACCCGCAGGCGCTGTCGCTGAAGCTCTGGGTGAACGGTGAGCTCAAGCAGGACGGTACGACGGCCGAGCAGATCTTCCCGGTCGCCGAGGTCGTCCGGTACGTCAGCCAGTTCATGACGCTCTACCCAGGCGATGTCATCAACACCGGGACACCGGCCGGGGTGGCCCTCGGCCGGCCCGAGCCGAAGCCGTATCTGCGGGCGGGGGATGTCGTGGAGCTGGAGATCGCGGGGCTGGGGCGGCAGCGGCAGGACCTCAAGAACGCGTAGGCGCTCCGCTTGGTTCGCGGTTGGGGTCCGCCTGGGCTGGGGTGGGTCTTTTGCCGCGGGTGCGTTGTGGCTGGGCGCGGTTCCTCACGCCTCCTGCGAGGCCGGTGTCCGTTGCCGGCTGCGGGCCCGCTGTGGCTGGTCGCGCAGGACCCCGCGCCCCTGACGGGGCTCTGGTGTCCGTTGTTTGCTGCGGGTGCGTTGTGGCTGGGCGCGCGGTTCCTCGTGCCCCTGACGGGGCTCCGGTGTCCGTGGTTCGCCGCGGGTTTGTTGTGGTTGGGCGCGCGGTTCAGGCGGCCCTGACGGGGCTCTGGTGTCCGTTGTTTGCTGCGGGTGCGTCGTAGTTGCTCGCGCGGTTCCCCGCGCCCCTTTCAGGACGCGGGGAACCGGCTTGCTAGGCGGAGAGGAACTTCTCCAGGGCCTCGATCACCATCTTGTGGTCCTCGACCTGGGGCAGGCCCGACACCACTACCGTGCCGATGACGCCCGCGCCCGTCACGGCGATCGGGAACGCGCCCCCGTGGGCCGCGTACGCGTCGGGGTCCAGGCGCGAGGACTCCTCGAAGGTCGTGCCCTTGGCGCGGAAGCGCGAGCCGACCAGCAGCGAGGAGCAGCCGTACCGCTCGACGACGCGGCGCTTGCGGTCTATCCAGGCGTCGTTGTCCGGGGTGGAACCCGGCAGCGCCGCGTGGAAGAGCTGCTGGCCACCGCGGCGGATGTCGACGGCGACCGGCGCGCCCCGCTCGCGGGCGAGCTCGACGAGGAGTGTCCCGAGGGCCCAGGCGTCGTCGTGGGTGAAGCGGGGGAGCGTCAGACGGCGCTCCTGCTCCTCCAGCTCGGTGATCAGCTCGGCGATCTCCGGTGCGACGGGCGTGTTCACAGCGACACCACGATTCCCTCGTGGGCGGAGCGGCGGGCCGCCTCCAGGACGTCGAGGGCGGCGGCGGCCTCGTGGGCGCTGACCGGGTTGGGGCCGCCGTCACGGATGGCTGCGGCGACGGCCGCGTAGTACGCGGGGTACGCGCCCGGGACCGTCGGCTCGGGGCGGCCGCCGCCGGTCAGCGGGGACTCGCCGGAGCCGACGCGGCCCCACAGGGCCTCCGGCTCGATGCCCCACTCGGCGGTGACGCCGGGCCGCTTGCCGTCGCGCAGGTCGGCCTCCTGCGGGTCGAGGCCGTACTTGACGTAACCCGCCTGCGAGCCGAGGACGCGGAAGCGCGGGCCGAGCTGGGCGGTCGTCGCGGAGGCGAAGAGGTGGGAGCGGACCCCGCTCTCGTGCGTGATAGCGATGAACGTGTCGTCGTCCGTCAGCGCGCCCGGACGACGGATGTCCGACTCGGCGTACACCGAGGCCGCGGGGCCGAAGAGGACGAGCGCCTGGTCGACGAGGTGGCTGCCGAGGTCGTAGAGGAGACCCCCGATCTCCGCCGGGTCGCCGGACTCGCGCCAGCCGCCCTTCGGCTGCGGGCGCCAGCGCTCGAAACGGGACTCGAAGCGCCAGACGTCACCCAGCTCGCCCTCGGCGAACAGCTTGCGCAGGGTCAGGAAGTCGTTGTCCCAGCGGCGGTTCTGGAAGACGGAGAGCAGCAGGCCGCGCTCGTCGGCCAGGGCGGCCAGCTCGCGGGCGTCCGCCGCCGTACCGGCGAGGGGCTTGTCCACGACCACGGGGAGGCCCGCCTTCAGGGCGGCCGTCGCGATCGGGACGTGGGTCTTGTTCGGGGACGCGATGACGATCAGGTCGAGCTCGTCGGCGCGTGCCAGCAGTTCGTCGGGCGTGGCGGCGAACCGGAGTCCGTCGCCGAACTCGGCGCGGGCCTGCGCCTGACGCTCCGGATGGGTGGTGACGACCGTGTCGAGGGCGAGCCCCTCGGTCGTGGCGATCAGCGGGGCGTGGAAAACGGAACCCGCGAGGCCGTAGCCGACGAGACCCACGCGAAGGGGCGTACCAGTACCAGTCATGCCTGTCATGGGTCCTACTTTCGCAACGCTGTTGCCAAAGTGCAAGCGCGGGGGACAATGGGTGATGTGAACAGGACCAATGTGGGTGGGGGCGGGGTGCCGGGGATGCCTGGGAATCCAGGTGTACCCGGGACCTCCGGTGTTTTCGCGGATCAGGGTGGACCCGGGTCTTCCGGCGTTTTCACGAACCAGGGTGTGGCCGGGAACTATGGCGCCTTCGGGATTCAGGGTGTGTCCGGGAGCCCCGGAACCGGCGCGGGTGCCGGGGTGTCCGGGGTGAACCTGCCGGCCCTGCGCAGTCACAACGCCGCTCTGGTGCTCGATCTGCTGCGCACGGCGGGGGCCGCCGGCATCAGCCGCCTGGAACTCGCCGAGCGGACCGGGCTGACCCCGCAGGCCGTCAGCAAGATCACCGCGCGGCTGCGGGCGGACGGTCTCGCGACGGAGGCGGGGCGCCGCGCGTCCACGGGCGGCAAACCCCGTACGGTCCTGCGGCTCGTGCCCGAGGCGGGGCACGCGGTCGGGCTGCACCTCGACCGGGACGAGCTGACCGCGGTGCTCTGCGATCTCACCGGGGCCGTGGTGGCCGAGCGACGCGCGCCGCTGGACCTGGGGGCCGGGGCCGAAGCGGTGGTCGAGGGGGCGGCCGGTGAGGTGTCGGCCCTGCTCGCCGGGGTGTCACCGCTCGGCGTGGGGGTCGCACTGCCGGGGCCCCTCGATCACACCCTGGGGGTACTGCACCGGGTCACGGGTTTCCCCGAGTGGGACGGGTTCGCGCTGCGGGACGCGCTGGCCGGGCGGCTCGGGCTGCCGGTGGTCGTGGACAAGGACACCAACGCGGCGGCGCTCGGGGTCGCGGTGGGGACCGGCGCCCCGTCCGGCTCGGACTCCGGCTCGGGCTTCGGCTCGGGCTTCGGCTTGGACTCCGGCTCCGGCTTCGGCTTCGCGGGCGGCGGATCCTTCGCGTATCTGCATCTCGGTACGGGACTGGGAGCCGGGCTCGTGATCGGCGGGGTCGTGCACCGCGGGGCCCGCACCGGGGCCGGGGAGTTCGGGCACCAGGTCATCCAGCTGGACGGGCCGCTGTGCGAGTGCGGGAACCGGGGGTGCATCGAGGTGCTCTGCCTGGACGCGGTGGGCCGGGGGACCCTGGCCGAGGCGGCCCGGGTGCTCGGGGCCGGGGCGGCGAATCTGGTGGGGCTGCTCGACATCGACCTCGTGCTGCTGGGCGGACGTACGGTCGCCGCTCACGAGGAGGAGTTTGTACGCGGTGTCGGGGCCGTCCTGGAGGAACGGGCCCGGCGCGAAGGGGGCGGCGCTCCGGTGCCGGTCCGGGTGGCCCCCGGCGGAGCGCGAGGGGTGGCCGAGGGCGCGGCCCAACTGCTCCTGGCCCCGCTGTTCGGGCGGGGGGAGGGCTGAACGAAGGGAACGCCCGCCGGGCGAGGGAACGCCCGCCGGGCGAGGGAACGCCCGCCGGGTGAGGGGCGCGCCCGCGGGGTGGGAGGCGCGCCCGCTGGCCTATGGCGTACCGGCCGGAGTGCGGCGTGCGGGCCGGACCATGGCGTACGGGTCGGACTGTGGTGTGCGGGCCAGGTGAGGGGATTTGGGGGGCCGAACGGGGGTGACTGCACGGGTGGCGGTCCGTCGGTGGGGGTGACGCGTGGCAGGGTCGCGAGGCCATTGCCCGGCACCGACTGACGCTTTCGATCCTCCCGATCCCCGCCCCCTCCCGATCGGCCAAAGGTTCCTCATGCGACTGCGTACGTCCCATCCGCTCGCCCCGACCGCCCTCGCCCCGACCGCTCTCGCCCTGTGCGTGACGCTCACGCCGACCCCGGCGCACGCGCTGGCCCCCCGCCCCGCCTGTGTCTCGTCCGACACCCATGACTTCCCGATCAAGACCCGCATCCACGGTGGCCCCGACGCCTACCAGGCCGGCGGTGACTCCGGGACCTGGTACATCGACCTCACCAACACCACGACGCACCCCTGCGGGGCGATCCACCCGGTCGTCGTCCTCGTGGACGAGAAGCGGACGCTGCGGCCGGGGCAGGCGCGGCTGGAGTTCTACGAGGGAAAGCGGGCCCACGCGGTGAAGTTCGAGCGGAGCGACGAGGCCGAGAACGTGGGGCCGTTCGACGACGGCTTCCCCGGCTTCACCGTGGCCCCCGGCCGCACCCTCACCGTGAAGGTGCGGCTGTCCCTGACCTCCGGCGTGACCGCCCCGAACGCCGTCGTCGCGAACGCGGCCGTCGTGCAGAAGCACGGAGACGACGGCGACTGGGTGGGGGAGTCGAACGCCTACCGGTTCCGCGTCGAGGGCGACGCCAAGGGCAAGTCCGCGGACACGGGCAAGGAGGCGGGCCGGGGCGAGGACCAGGGCGGCACCGTGGACACCGGTACCGACGCCAGTCCCGGTGCCAGTGCCGACCCGGGTGTCAGTGCTCGTGCCAGCGCCGGTACGGGCACGGCGAGCGGGACGACCAGTGGCGGGACGACGGTCGGCGGCACCGCCGGGACCGGTATGACGGCGCCGTCCGCGGACCAGCTGGCCAGCACCGGATCCGGCAGGCCGAACCGGGTGGGGCTGGCCGCGCTCGCCCTCGCGCTGGTCGCCGCCGGAGCCGGACTGCTCGCCCTGTCGCGGCGGGTGCGCCCGCGCCGGCGCTGACACCTGGAAGCCGGGGCGGGAACGCCGTCTGCGACGATCGATTCCGTGGACTATCCGAACGACCAGGCCCCCGGCGCCCCTGTCCGCTCCGGTATTCCGGAGCACGGCCGCATCCCGAAGTACTACGCGGTCAAGGCGCACATCGCCCGGCTCGTCGAGGAGCTGGGCGAAGGAGGGCTCCTGCCCACCGAGCGCGATCTGTCCGAGAAGTACGAGGTCGCCCGCGAGACGGTGCGCCAGGCGCTCCGTGAGCTGCTGCTCGAAGGGAAGCTGCGGCGGCAGGGGCGCGGCACGGTGGTCGCCGGTCCCAAGCTGGAGCAGCCGCTCTCGCTGGCGAGCTACACCGAGGGCGTACGGCGGCAGGGGCGCACGCCCGGTCGTACGCTCATCTCCCTCGACCGGTTCCCCTGTCCTCAGTCGCTCGCCACCGAGGCGGGGCTCCAACGCGGTGAGCCCGTCTGGCACATGGAGCGGGTGCTGCGCGCGGACGACGAACGGGTCGGCCTGGAGAGCACCTGACCGTCGAACCCGGCGAGGTGATGGCCCTGCTCGGGCCGTCCGGGTCGGGGAAGACCACCGCGCTGCGGGCCGTCGCCGGATTCGTGCGGCCCGCCGCCGGACGGGTGTTCATCGGCGACCGCGACGTTACGGAGTATCGGTCAAGCCGGTCTGACCGGACCGGGACCGCATGATCCCGGCCAGGCCGGTATCGCGCCGTCCTGACTAGGCTGGGGGCGTCGGCACAGCGTCGTTCCGGCGCCCCCGGATCGAGTGCGTACGTACGCCAGGACGGCAGGAGACCCAGCACATGTCAGAGCGCAAGCCGATCGAGTCGTGGCTCACCGACATGGACGGTGTCCTCATCCACGAGGGTGTGCCGATCCCCGGCGCCGACGCCTTCATCAAGAAGCTGCGGGAGTCCGGCAAGCCGTTCCTGGTCCTGACGAACAACTCCATCTACACGGCGCGCGACCTGCACGCCCGGCTCAAGCGCATGGGCCTGGACGTGCCGGTCGAGAACATCTGGACCTCCGCCCTCGCCACCGCCAAGTTCCTGGACGACCAGCGGCCCGGCGGCACGGCGTACGTCATCGGCGAGGCGGGTCTGACCACCGCGCTGCACGACATCGGCTACGTCCTGACCGACCATGAACCGGACTACGTGGTCCTCGGGGAGACCCGTACCTATTCCTTCGAGGCCATGACCAAGGCGGTCCGGCTGATCAAGGGCGGCGCCCGGTTCATCGCCACCAACCCGGACGAGACCGGTCCCTCCACCGAGGGCCCGCTGCCGGCCACCGGCGCGGTCGCCGCGCTGATCACCAAGGCCACCGGCAAGCAGCCGTACTTCGCGGGCAAGCCGAACCCGCTGATGATGCGGACCGGCCTGAACGCCATCGGCGCGCACTCCGAGACCAGCGCGATGATCGGCGACCGCATGGACACCGACGTCCTGGCCGGTCTGGAGGCGGGGATGCAGACCTTCCTCGTCCTGACCGGCCTGACCACGCCGGAGGAGATCCAGCAGTACCCGTACCGCCCGTCGAAGATCGTCGACTCGATCGCGGATCTCGTCGACCGCGTCTGAATCCCCGGGGCGCGTCGACCGCGTCCGCCCCCCCCGGGCATCCCGGACAGCTCCCGGCGGATCCGAAACCCTCGGTGGCGTGGACAGACCCGTACGGAGCAGCGGCGGCCCCCTGGAGATGCGGGCCGTCGCCCCGAGGGGGAGCCTCCAGGTATCTGGAGGTTTCACGATGCGCTCAATGCGACTCACTCTCTGCGCCGGGGCGGTGGTTGCTGCCGCGTTCACGCCCGCCGCGTACGCGGCCGACGCGGCACCGGCCGGTGTCTCCGTCACCCCCGCGTCCCCCGCCCCCGGCAGCGACATCCAGTTGCGGGCCATGGGCTGCGCGGGCCGGACGGGCACCGCGGCCTCGGACGCGTTCGTCTCGGACGCGCGGCTGACCGGCGGGGGCGGCGGCGGACTGGTCGGCGAGACCCGCGTCCGTACGTCACTCCGACCGGGCAGCTACGACATCCGGGTCGACTGCGACGGCCACCGCGACCGGGTCAGCGGCACGGTCACCGTGCCGGCACCGGACTCCTCACCGAGCGCCTCCGCGCCCGCCTCGCCGATCGCGCCCGTGCACGCGGGCGGCGGCGGAACCGCCCGCCTCGCCTCGGTGGACGCCCACGCGGCCGGCCCCGGCACCAGGCAGGCCGTGGTCGGCCTGGTCCTCGCGAGCGTCGCCGCGGTCGTCGTGGCGATCCGCAGCGCGCGCCGGGGCCACGACGGCCGCGACTGACATGGCCGAACGGGAGCGTTCCCCGGGCGCCGGCCGTCTGCTGACCGGCGTGGCCTGGCTGGTGCTGCTGCTCGGGCTGTGGCTGTGGGGCCGCGAGGTGACGGATCTGCGGCTGGGGACATCGGCGCCGACCACGGGGGACATCGCGGCCGTCGGACGGCCGCCGGAGGTACGGCTGCCACCCGCGCTCAAGCCTCTCGGGAGCGCCCGGCCGCAGCGCGTCGACATCCCCTCGATGGGCGTGCAGGCCCCTGTCGTGGCCCGCGGGCTCGACGGTCGGGGCGCGATCGATCCGCCGCCGTTCGACCAGTCGGGTGTCGTCGCCTGGTACGCGGCCGGGGTACGGCCGGGGGCCGCCGGGACCGCGCTGATGGTCGGCCACGTCGACACCCGGACCCGCCCCGCCGTCTTCTACAAACTCAGCTCCGTCAAGCCCGGCGACACCGTCCGGGTCATGCGCGACGACGGGACGGTCGCCGAGTTCACCGTGGACGACGTCCAGGTGCTGCCGCGCGACCATTTCGATGCCCAACAGGCTTACGGCGTAAGGAAGTCGGGGCGGGCCGAGCTGCGACTGATCACCTGCGGCGGAACCTTCGACCGGACGAGCGACAGCTACACGGCGAACGTGGTCGTCTCGGCGTATCTCACGGGGACCGGGCTCTGAGACAGGGCGCGGGTGCCGGTGCTCCGCCGCGGTGACGGTGTGTGGGTGCCGGTACCGGGTACCGGGCCCGGTCGACGACCCGCTCCCCCGGAGCCGCCGACCGGGCTGGTCCTCGACCGCGCGCGCACGGGTTGCGGGAGTAACCCGGCGCCGGCGCGGGAGGCTTGGGGCCCGCTCGCCGGGGTGAGCCGGTCGGGCCGGGCAACTGGCCTGGTAACGGGGCCACTTGAGGCCACCTTAGAACAGGTGAGCGGCGCGGCTCATAGACCCTTTGACGCCAACTCCACGACGGACACCGCAGACCCGTCCCGGCGTGTGTATGCGCGATGCCGGGGCTGTAACAGCTCTTCGACAGGGTTCGCGCGGTCTCGTGGGCGGTGCGGTGGGTATGTCACGATTGAGACTTGGGACGGTGCACCCGAGGGGGAGTCGGATGGACGGCAACAAGGGTGCCGGGGCACGGGCGTCCATGGCGGTGCTGGGGGCGGCACTGCTGCTCGCGGGGTGTTCCTCCGGGGGCGACGGCGGCAAGGACGAGGGTTCCGGAGCCAAGGTCGCACAACAGCCGAAGAACGCGGACCCGTTCTGGGTGAATCCGCACGGCAACGCGGCCGAGCAGGTCGCCGCCTACGTCAAGGCGGGCAAGGGCCCGGAAGCCGAGCAGATCCGCAAGATAGCCGAGCGGCCCACCGGTGAGTGGATCGGCCCGGAGAACCCGGAACAGGAGGCGCGCGGCTTCACCGAGGCCGCCGAGAAGTCCGACAGGGCCGCGATCCTGGTCCTCTACAACATCCCGCACCGCGACTGCGGACAGTTCTCGCAGGGCGGCGCCGCCGACGGCAACGCCTACCGGACCTGGATCGACGGGGTGGCGAGGGGCATCGAGGACCGCCCCGCCACGGTGATCCTGGAGCCGGACGCCATCCTGCACCTGGTCAACCAGTGCACACCCCAGCAGTACCAGGAGGAGCGCTACGACCTCCTCAAGGGCGCCATCGGCAGGCTCAAGTCCCTGAAGAACACCAAGGTGTACCTGGACGCGGGCAACGCCGGCTGGGGTCACCCCGACCAGATCTTCCAGCCGTTGCAGTCGGCGGGCGTCGGCCAGGCCGACGGTTTCTCCGTCAACGTCTCCAATTTCTACTCGACCGAGGACTCGATCGCCTACGGCAAGCGGCTGGCCGCGAAAGTCGGCGGCAAGCACTTCGTCATCGACACCAGCCGCAACGGCAACGGCCCGTACACGGGCGGAAAGGCCGAAGAGAACTGGTGCAACCCGCCGGGCCGCGCGCTCGGCGAGAGCCCGACGACCAGGACCGCCGACCCGCTCGTCGACGCGTATCTGTGGGTCAAGCGGCCGGGCGAGTCGGACGGCACGTGCAAGGGCGGCCCGAAGGCGGGCGATTGGTGGGCGGACTACGCCCTGAAGCTCGCGAAGGCCTCCAAGTAGCGGAAGCCCGTACGCGACCCGAACAGCGGCAGCCGGATGCGGCCCGAGCGGCGGCAGCCGGTACGCGGCTGGGGGCGCCCTCCGCTTCTCGCGGAGGGCGCCCCCAGCCCCGTACAGACGTTTTCGCCTACAACTTCCCCGAAATCAGGGCACCTTGACCCACTGGGCCTTGCTCGGGGTGCCCTGGTCGTCCGTCACGAACAGCATGTACCAGCCGGACTCGACGAGATTCCGGTTCTTCGGCACCGTCACCGAGATCCCGGTCTTCGTCTTCGTGAAGTCCAGGGCGATGGACCGCTGGTCGACATCGGTGACATGGGTGGACGCGCTCGGCCGGATCAACCGGGCCGTCCTGATGGACGAGGCGTGCGCCGAGGTGAAGGACGCCGAGGCGCCGCGGGCGATCGTCCTCGGTCCGCCGGACAGTGACGGCCGCGCGTCCCGGAACAGGTACGGCGGTGTGTAGATCTCGATGCGCTGCTCGAACGTGGCCGGCTTGGTGTCGGCCTTGTCCGCGTAGAGCGAGTTGGAGCCGAAGAACATCACGCGCCCGTCGGGCAGCAGGATCGAGCCCGAGTGGTAGTTGCGGCCCACCAGCGGGTCGGCCACCCGGTCGAAGGTGTTCGCCTTCGGGTCGTAGATCCGCGCCTGGAGAATGTTCGAGTCGCCGCGCCCGCGGTAGTCCTCGGAGCCGCCCGAGACCAGGACGGTGTCGTCGGGCAGGATCGAGGACTGCGGATAGCGGGTGCCCTTCTCCAGCTCGGGCCCGTCCACGAACCTCGGCTTCCTGTCCAAGAAGTCGATGAGCCGGGTCCTCCTGCTCGACAGCTTGGACTCCCCGACCCCGCCACCGCCGATCACCAGGTACTTCTCGTTCTGCGCCGGCGGCAGCAGCACGGTGCCGGACGTCTCCATCATGTTCGGGTCGCTCAGGCCGTCGAGCTTGGTGAACCTGTTGCTCGCCAGGTCCCAGACACCGGGGTCGCGGCCCACGTCGTCGGGGCCGTAGCCGGCGTTCGAGCCCGAGTAGAAGAGCTTGCCGTTCTGCATCAGCGAGATCGCCGGGTAGGTCGGGAACTGCCGGATGCCCTTCGTGTACGTCCACTTCCTGGTCTTCGGGTCGAAGACCTCGTTCTTGCCCGGGACGAGCTGGCCGATCTCGTCCAGGCCGGAGACGCTGAGCACCTTGCCGTCGCTGAGGGTGGTCAGCGTCGGGTACCAGCGGGCCTCGTTCATCGGGTCGACCTTGATGTACTTCTCGGCGACCGGATCGAACTCGTAGGCGTCCCGGATGCCCTGGAAGTCCTTCTTGTCCAGGGCGAGCTTCTGGGCGATCCCGTAGGTGTTGCGGGCGTCGGCGCCGGTCAGTCCCTGTATCCGGTAGTTGTCCTGGGTGCCCGTCTCGTACTTCTGGCCGCTTCGGTGCGCCTCGACATAGATGCGGCCGAGGCCCGGATCGTTGCGCAGGAACGCGCCGGTCGACTTGTCGAAGACCTTCTTGGCACGCGGGACGAGCACCGGGTCCTTCGACACGAACGTCTTGCCGTTCCCCTTGCCGGTGAACCGGGTGCCCGCGGGCAGCGTGATGGGCTGGTCCGGGTTCTCGTTGTGGACGACCATCAGCCCGCCGGCCTTGGTGACATCGCCCTTCAGCGTCTCGTACCGCTTGGTGCCGCCCGCGATCAGCAGGTTGCCGTTGGCGAGCTGGGTGTGTCCCGTGCAGAACAGGTCCGCGGGCGTCGGGATCTTCTTGATCGTGCCCTTGACCGGGTCCCAGATCCGGGTGTCGAACTTCTTCGCGTCGAAGTTGTCCTGGTTGTTGCCCGAGCCCGCGATCAGCAGGATCTTGCCGGTGTGCAGCAGCGCCGCGTGGATCGTGTTGAGCCGGTACTCCGCCGGGAAATCGATGATGTCCCAGTGGCCGTTGTCGGCTTTGTACTCCGGCTTGTTGATCGTGTACTGGTGGTACTTGTCCGTTCCGAAGCGGTACAGCCACGGCCCGTTCATCCCGGCCAGCACGAGCACCACCGCCCCGGTTATGCCGAGGCGGCGGACCCGGCGGCGACGGCCACCGTCCTCCTTCATTTGTTGTGTCCCCCAAGGGCGATCCGCGCGGTCTGGTCGCTCTCGCCGTTCGCGGCGGCCCAGCTGGGCCTGTGCTGCGGCGCGTGCGGGGCGTGCTGCTCCTGCCGCGGCGCCACGGCCTGCTGCGGAACGCGGACGTCCTCGGGCGCCCGGGGCGGCCGCTTCCGCTCCTGGCGCAGGGTCCAGCGCCAGGCGAGGATCGGCGAGGCGGTGATCAGCAGGGCGAAGGCCCCCCAGGTGATCATCGCGGGGTGGGAGTGCCCGAGAACGAAGCCGGCGATGATCGAGCCCGCGAAGACCAGGATGAAGAACAGATGGATCCGGAAGGTCCCGAAGAGCGTGTCGGGGCTGGCCGAATCGCCCTTGGGCGTGACCACGAACGTGCTCTTGCGGCGCAGCACGGTGTCCAACAGCGACCGTGCGTAGATCGGGGCGGACAGCGCCGACATCACCATGCCGGCGACACCGCCGGAGCCCTCCGGCTCGTGCGGCGAGACGTTGTGGCGGCGGTTCCAGATGTACAGGCCGATCTGGAGCGCCGAGGCGTTGCCGTACAGCATCAGCCAGACCGTCGGGTCGATGTTCACGCCGGATGCCCCGAGCCCGAGGAAGAGGGCGCAACTCAGGGCCGCCAGGATCCAGTTGAGCGCCGACATCGGGTAGAAGACGATCATCATCGTGTAGTTGAAGAGCCTGCCCGGAGGCATCGTGAAGAAGCCCTTCCAGTACTGCTTGAGGATCGTCTCGTAGGTGCCCCGTGACCAGCGCAGCTGCTGGGTGAAGAAGTCCGTCCAGGCGCCCGGTCCCTCACCGACGGCCAGGACGTCCGGGGTGTACACGGACTTCCACTTCCTGCCGGTCTCCGGGTTCCTGGCGCGGTGCATCTCGAAGCCGGTCGCCATGTCCTCGGTGATCGAGTCGTACAGGCCGCCGATCTGCTTCAGCGCCTTGATGCGTACGGCGTTGGAGGTGCCCACGAACATCGGCGAGCCGTAGAAGTTGCCGGCCCGCTGGATGAGGGCGTGGAACAGGAACTGCTGCGACTCGGCGGCCTTGGTGATGGGGTTGTCGTAATTGCCGTACACCTGCGGGCCGATGACGAAACCGACATCCGGGTCGCGGAAGAAGCCGAGCATCCGCTCCAGGTAGTTGGGCAGCGGTACGTGGTCGGTGTCGACCGAGGCGAAGTAGTCGTAGTCGTCGCCGTGGGCCTGCAGCCAGGCGTTGTAGTTGCCGTGCTTGGTCCTGGCGCGGTGCGGGCCCTTGGCCCGGTTCCACTCGGCGACGCCCTTGCGGGTGAAGTGGTGCACGCCCAGGCGCGCGCAGACCTCCTTCACCTCCGGGTCGTCGCCCTCGTCGAGGAGCCAGATGTGCAGCAGTCCCCGGTGGCGCAGTTCGACGGCGGCCTCCAGGGTCTTCGTCACCATGGCGAGGGGTTCCTTGCCGGGTACGAAGGAGGTCAGGAAGGCGACTCTCGTGCCGGATTCGGGCACCACCGGGACCGGGTCGCGGGCGACCAGGGTGGCGTGCGCGTTGGACAGCACGTTCATGCACCGGAAGAACTCGATCAGACCGATCGACACCAGCATCACGGTGTCCAGTACCGGCAGGAAGTCGTGGGTGGGATAGTCGCGTTCGGTCCAGTGCACGGGCTGGAGCAGCCAGCCGAGCAGGATCAGTGAGAGAAGCGGAGCCGCACCCAGCATGAGGGCGGCCCGTACGCGGTGCGGCTCCTGCGACAGCAGGGAGCGGTACCGCACCTTGTACGGCTTGCCGGGATCGGGCTGGGTGAGCGGACCGGCGAGCCGGCTGTAGTGCTCGTAGTCGTACCTCGGCAGCGTCTTCCTGATCTTGCGGAGGCTGTTGGCCCGGTGGTTCGGTATCCGGAGCTGGGCCGTCTCCGTACTGTCGAATTCCTTCCGGGCGCCCGTAGGCGTCGACGTCATGAGTCATCCCCCCGCACGCACGCTCGGGTGCGTGTTCGTCGGTTCTCGTCCGCCCGCTCGGGTCCCCCTGGGCCGTCACGGACGCGTTCGCTGGCCGGCCGGCGTCACATCGCCTCATTCACACCATACGGACATGAATCGACGGCCCTCCGGTTGCACGACGCCCCCCTCGGCATCGTTCATGGGCGGGCCCCCAGCCCCCCACGGTCGCAACCGGCCCTACCCCCAACTGTCTCAACTGCCCTAAATCGACAGTCCTTTGCAGCACAGGGTTCTATGCCGTCCGTCATGATCGCAAGATGCGAAACGCGGTGTTAACCGGTCATACGCGTTTATTGGGACGCGAGTACGAAAAGGGGACCCGATGCCGGCTCCGGTCCGGGCTTCGGTCCCGGCTCCGGGTCGGCGGGCCGCCTCGCGGGCATGACGAAGGGCCCCCTCGTTCTCGCGAGGGGGCCCTTCGGTCGGTGCGCCGCCAGGGACTCGAACCCCGGACCCGCTGATTAAGAGTCAGCTGCTCTAACCAACTGAGCTAGCGGCGCCTGCTGACGCGAAAACTCTACCCGACCCGCGGGGGTGCTTCTGACCGGGCCGGAGGCTCCACGGCGGGCGGGAGGCTGTGGGGCGGGCAGGGGGTGGTCCCGTACATCATTCGGACCGTCAACGTGCGACAGCGGATGACAGTTGAGAAACTGACGAACGTGCAGAATTGCGGACATTTCCATCTTGAGTACGAGGGGAATCGCATGAAGACTCCGGTATTCGAGGAACTCGATCCCGCGAGTGACTGTGATTGCCCCGGATGCGTTCACCGGCGGCGCGACCTGCCCTTTTCGTCGCGGCTCGGGGGGTCCGGCCCCCTGGGCCGTCCGGCGTCTCTCGCTCACGTCCTCGGCCTCGCGGGGATGGCGCGAACCCCCGTGGCCCTCGCGCTGGCCGCCACGGCGGGCACCGTCCTCGGCGCGGTGCCGGCGGTCGCCGCCGTGCACGGACCCGCCCGGCCCGGCGTTCCCCCGGTCGACGGGTACGACACCACCCCCCAGGGCCACCGGGCACCGTTGCACGGTCCGGCGGGGAAACCGGCGCTGCCGGTCAGGCCGGGGAAGGCGGTCAGGGCACCCGCCACCACCCGGGCCGAGATCTACAAGCGGGTCATGACATGGATCAATGCGCAGGTGCCGTACAGCATGGACGACTACTGGCGGGACGGGTACCGGCAGGACTGCTCCGGCTTCGTCTCGATGGCCTGGAACCTGCCGGGCAACGAATGGACGGGCAGCCTCGACAGCTTCGGCGTGCGGATCACCCGGGACCGGCTCCAGCCGGGCGACATCCTGCTCTTCCACAACCCCGACAACCCCGAGAAGGGCTCGCACGTCGTCATCTTCGGAGGCTGGACGGACTACACGCACACGCAGTACGTCGCCTACGAGCAGACCCCGCCGCACACCAGGAAGCGGTCCACCCCGTACGCGTACTGGACGAACTCGGGCCACTACGTGCCCTATCGCTACAAGGGGATCACGGAGGGCGCGGGCGGTCCGCTGCCGTCCACGTCGACCCGCTATCCGGGGGCCGCGTACTTCGGGACCGGCGCGAACAACGCGTACGTCACCCAGCTCGGCCGGCTCCTGGCGGACCGGGGCGGGCGCCGCTTCTACACCAAGGGACCGGGGCCGCGCTGGTCTGCCGCGGACCGGCGGGCCACCCAGGCGTTCCAGCGGGCGCAGGGCTGGACGGGGGCGGACGCGAACGGGCTGCCGGGGCCGAAGACCTGGTCGTACCTGGTCGGGAAGAAGGGCAGGAACATCCCCGCCGTGACGGCGGGCCCGGGCTCCTCGCACACCGTGCCCGGCTATCCGGGGCGCGCGGTGTTCCGGCCCGGGGCGAACGACGCTCATGTCACCCAGCTCGGAAAGCAGCTGGTCAAGAAGGGGTTCGGCACCTACTACAAGACCGCCCCGGGGCCGCGCTGGGGCGAGGCGGACCGGCGCAACGTCGAGGCGTTCCAGCGGGCCCAGGGCTGGCGCGGCGGGGCGGCTGACGGGTATCCGGGACCGGAGACCTGGCGGCGGCTCTTCTCCTGAGCAGGCCGGGTCCACCACGGCTCGGGAACACACTTCCAGGCGCGGAGGCATGGAGGCAGCTATGAGTACGACGACGTCCGACATCCCGGAGCCCGAGGGAGCGCCCTCGGTGGAACCCCGGTCCGACACGGCGGCCGAGTGCGGCGGCGGCCACCGGTCCGGCCGGCTCATCCAGAACGAGGCGACCACCGAGATCCCCGTCCATCTGCTCTTCCGTGACGACCCCGACCCGGTGTCCGTGCCGCTCGCACCCGCCGTCGTGGGCCGCCGGCGCGGCACCGGCGAGCAGCCGAGGATCCGGCGGCCGGCGCCCGGCAGACCTCCGCGCCCGGTGCCGGAGGTAGACCCCGAGCTGGTGGAACGGCCCGCAAGGGTGCTGCCCGGAGCGGCGGGAGTGCTGGCCGGGGCCTGTGGTGTGGCCGGATGTGCCCTCACCACCTGGTGGGCGGGTGTGCTGCCGCCCGCCGTGGCGGCGGCGCTGGAGCTGCACGCGCGCATGGGCGCCGGGCTCGGACCCGCGCAATGGGCTGCGTACGCCGGGGCGGGCGCCCTCGGTCTGTTCGGCTTCGGCGGTCTCGCTCGCGGCCGGACCGGGCGGGCCTGGGTGCTCGGTCTGTTCGGGCGCTATCGCGGCACGGTCCGGCGCACCGGTCTGATGTGGATCAACCCGCTCGTGCTGCGCCGCCGGGTCGACGTGCGGCTGCGGCACTGGCGCAGCGAGCCGATGTCCGTGGTCGACGCGAACGGGGTCGAACTGCGGGTGGTCGTGCTCGTCGTGTGGCGCGTCAAGGACACCGCACGGGCGACGCTCGCGGTCGACGACCACAGGACGTATCTGCGCGAGTGCGTGGAGGCGGCGCTCTCGCGTGTGCTCTCCCAGTTGCCGGCCGAACTGCCGCCCGCCGTGATCAGGGACCTGACGCTGCGCAACACGGACGCGGTCGGCGAGGCGCTCACCCGGATGGTGGCCGCGGACACGGCCCCGGTCGGCCTGGAGGTGTTCTCCGCGCAGCCGACCCGGATCGAGTACGCGCCGGAGATCGCCGCCGTGATGCAGCGCCGCCGGATCGCGGCCCTGGACGCCCAGCACCGCGACAGCGTGCTCGGCTCGGTCGTCGACTCGGTGGAGGACACGGTGACCCGGCTGACCCTGCGGGGGCTGGTCGAACTGGACGACTACGAGCGAAAGGCGTTGGTGAAGGACCTGACGGTGGCGTTCTGCACAGGGCGCGGGGAGGTGTCCTCGTAGACCGCCGGGAGGTGTCCGCCCGGACGACCGGGAGGTGTCCGCGTGGATCGCCAGGAGGTGTCCGCCCGGATGACCGGGAGGTGTCCGCGTGGATCGCCAGGAGGTGCCCTCGTGGATCACCGGGCGGGGCGGACAGGTCCGCTATTGGTATGGACATGTTCAACTACCCGCAATAATCTGGTACTTGGTCTAGACCTGAACATCGCGCGCACAGCTCACGGGAACATCCCCCACGTCCTCCAGGAGCGGCAGCATGCGCACACGGACGAACCAGTCCCGCACCAGCAGAAAAGCAAAGTTGTACGCGGCGGCGCTCGGCCTCGCCACGGCGGGCACCTTCGTGCTCTCCACCGGCGGAGCCAGCGCCCATGGCTACACCGACCAGCCCCTCAGCCGACAGAAGATGTGTGCCGCGAACGGCGGCATCGTCGCCAACTGCGGTGACATCCAATGGGAGCCGCAGAGCGTCGAGGGCCTCAAGGGCTTCCCGGCGGCGGGCCCGGCCGATGGCCAGATCTGCTCCGCGAGTCACACGAACTTCAGCCAGCTCGACCAGCCCAGGACCCCGGCGGGTACGGCCTGGCCGACGACCAAGGTGACCGCGGGACAGACCTACACCTTCCGCTGGCAGTTCACCGCGATGCACGCGACGACCGACTTCAAGTACTTCATCACCAAGACCGGCTGGAACCAGAACCACGCGCTGACCCGCGCGGACCTGGAGACCACCCCGTTCCTGACGGTCCCCTACAACGGACAGCGCCCCCCGTCCACGCTCTCGCACACCGGCACCCTGCCGAGCGGCAGGAGCGGACACCACATCATCCTCGGGGTGTGGACGGTCGCGGACACGACGAACGCGTTCTACTCCTGCGCGGACGTCACGTTCTGAGGCCCCGCACGTCCAAGGCGGGTGTTCTGAGCCTTCCTTGAGGCGAAGACGCCTTCGGCGCGGGTATGTTCCCCGCACGTCGACTCGACCAGGTCGGCGTGCGGGGAGCTGTTTCCGACCGACGGGGGATCGTCATGAGTGTGTTCTTCTATGCCCTGCCCAGCCTGATCATCACCTTGATGCTGTTCGTGGCGGCCAAGGCTGTCCGCCGCTCGCTGGAGTTGCGCAGCGCCTGGAACAGCGGACTGACCGCGGAGGCGCGCTGTCTGCGCTCGTACACGACGGTCAGCGGGGGCGGCAACGACACCTCCGTCACCACGACGCTGCACCACGTCTACGAGTTCACCACGCGCGACGGCCGTGCGATCCGCTTCGAAGAGGCGAACGGCCGCCCGACGACCGTCGAGGGCGACATCGTCACCGTGCACTACACCGCCCAGCACCCCGACAAGGCGACGGCCCATGCGCCGAACCCGGTCAGGGTGGCCGTGGGCACCTTCGGCATGCTGGCGTTCTGCGGCGTGATCGTCGCGTTCTGTGTCGGCTTCATGGTCACGTACCACGAGATGTCCGCGGGCAGCGACGCGCTCTTCGGCGGAATCTGAGGCGCCGCCCGCCCGGGCTCGGATGCGTGCACCTCTCTACATCTGACGACACGTCAATTATCGTGCACTGCCATGGATTCCAGCAGGCGCACCGTCGGGGAGCTCGTGCGGGAGCGGTGGGGTGACCACCGGCCGGGGCTGTGGTTCGAGGGCGAGGTCATCAGCCATCACCAGGTGGCGGTGGGCGCGGCGGCGCGGGCGGCACTGCTCGCCGACCTGCTGCCACCCGGCGCCGAGCCGCATGTGGGGGTGCTGCTCGACAACACCCCCGAATATCCCCTGTGGTTGAGTGCCGCTGCCCTCGCCGGTGCCGCCGTCGCCGGGATCAACCCGACCCGGCGCGGCCCCGAACTGGCCCGCGACATCCTGCACACCGAGTGCCGGGTCCTGATCACCGAGCGGGCCCACCTGCCCCTCCTCGACGGACTCGAACTCCCGGGCGTACGTGTACTGGTGACCGACACGGACGCCTATGCCGGGCTCCTCAAGGCCTACGAGGGCGCGAAGCCGGACGCAGGCGGGGCGGGCCCGGACAGCCGCTTCCTGCTCCTCTTCACGTCCGGTTCGACCGGCGCGCCCAAGGCCGCGATCTGCACCCAGGGCAGGATCGCCGCAGCCGGACGCTCGCTCGTCGATCACTTCGGCGTGCGCGCGGACGACACCCACTACATCTGCATGCCGATGTTCCACGGCAACGCGGTGATCGCCGACTGGGCCCCCGCGCTGGCGGCCGGCGCGGGGATCGCGCTTCGGCGCCGCTTCTCGGCGTCCGGGTTCCTCCCCGACGTACGGTCCTGCGGGGCCACGTACTTCACCTACGTCGGCCGGGCCGTGCAGTATCTGCTGGCCACGCCCGCCCGTCCCGACGACCGTGACAACCCGCTGCGCAGGGGATTCGGCACGGAGGCCGGCGCGGTGGACGCGGCCGCCTTCGAGAAGCGCTTCGGGGCGCGGCTCATCGAGGGGTACGGCTCCTCGGAGGGCGGCGCCGCCATTCAGCGCACGCCCGGCACCCCGGCCGGGGCGATCGGACGGGCGGCGCCCGCCGACGACCTCGCGGTGATCGACCCGAGGACCCGGCTCGAGTGCCCGCCCGCCGTCTTCGCCGAGGACGGGCGCCTGCTCAACGGCGCGGACGCGATAGGGGAGTTGGTGAACCGCGGCGCCAGTCCCTTCGAGGGGTACTGGCGCAATCCCGACGCCGAGGCCGCCCGGCGCCGGGGCGCGTCACCCCGGCGGGGGGAGGGCGAGGCGGGCGTAGGTGAGGCAGGGGATGGTGAGTCGGGGGAGGTCGAGGCGGGGGAGGGTCGGGCGGGAAGGGGTGAGGTGGGGGAGGCCGGGGCGGGGAGGACTGAGGCAGGGAAGCGTGACGCGGTGGAGGCCGGGGCGGGGAAGGCTGAGGCCGGGAGACGTGAGGTGGGGGAGGGCTGGTACTGGACCGGGGATCTCTTCTACCGTGACGCCGACGGCTTCCTCTACTTCGCCGGACGCACCGACGACCGGCTCCGCGTCGACAGCGAGAACCTCGCCGCCGCGATGATCGAGAACATCCTCGCCCGGTACGCGGACGCCGCCGCCGTCGCGGTGTACGCCGTGCCGGATCCGGTGGCGGGCGACCAGGTGATGGCGACGCTGGCCCTGAAGGAGGGGGCCCGCTTCGACCCGCTGTCCTTCGCGGAGTTCCTGCTCGCCCAGCCGGACCTGGGCACGAAGATGGCACCCCGGTTCCTGCGGATCGTGGAGCGGATGCCGGTCACCGCCACCAACAAGATCCATCGGGTGGGCCTGAGGCGCGAGGGCTTCCGCTCCCCGGACCCGGTGTGGTGGCGGCCCCCGGGGGAGCCGGCGTACCGGCCCCTGACGCCGGCGGACCTGGACGGGCTGGTGACCCAGTACCGGGCGCGCGGCCGGGAGGAGTTGCTGACGCGGTAACTGCCCGGACGGTGCCCCGGAAGCACTCCCGCGCCCACCCGACGGCGCCCTCCCGCCCAGCGCCCCTGCCCGCTCCTCGTCCCCGGTGACCGCTCGCCCTCCGCCACCACTCGTCCCCCCGGTGACCGCTCGCCCTCCGCCACCACTCGTCCCCCCGGTGACCGCTCGCCCCCCGCCGCCACTCGTCGCCGCGGCGGCCGCTCGTTCCCCTGCGACCGTTCGCGCTCCGCGCCTGGGTCGCCGCGGTGTGCGGCTTCTCGGCGGGGGTTGCCGTGCTGCTCGTGCTCCGTGCCCGGGTGCTGCGGTCTGCGGCTTCTCGCCGGGGGTTGCCGCGCCGCTTGTGTTCCGTGCCCGGGCGCCGTGTTGCTCGTGCTCTGCGCCTGGGTCGCCGCGGTGTGCGGCTTCTCGGCGGGGGTTGCCGTGCTGCTCGTGCTCCGTCCCGGGTGCTGCGCCGCTTGTGTTCCGTGCCCGGGCGCCGTGTTGGTCGTGCTCCGCGCCTGGGTCGCCGCGGTGTGCGGCTCCGCGTCGGGGGTTGCCGTGCTGCTCGTGCTCCGCGCCTGGGTGCTGCGCTGTGCGGCTTCTCGGCGGGGGTTGCGGCGCTGCTCGTGCTACGCGCCCGGGTGCTGCGCTGTTCGGCTCCGCGCCGGGGGGCGCCGCGCCTGTCGTGGCCCGTGCCCGGGTGCAGGGCTGTTCGGCTTCGTGCCCGGGGCGCTGCGCTGCTCCTGCCCGGCTGCCGACCGGAGTTGTCTCCGTCGGGCGCCCACCGCAGGAGAGGGGGCGACCGGGGTGCGCCTGGCGCAGGACCCGCACCAGCGACTGTCGGCCGGAGTTGCCTCCGTGCACGACCCGCACCGCCGGGTCGCGACCGGAGGTGCCTCCGCGCAGTACACGGCCCGCCCGGTGTCGGTCGTACCGGACTGTCCGCGGAGGTGGGTGACGCGCGGCGGGCGTCTTTCGAACGACGGCCGAGTGAGGCATCCCTGCCGCTTTCCGCGGGGAGGATATCCGGGCACATGTGCCGAGAGGCCTGCGCGCCAGGGGCCCGAGCCGAGGGAAGAAGGGCGTTGCGTTGCCTGATCCGGATCGCGGACACGGAAGCCGCGGGGCGGTGTCGCCCCGGCTCACGTCCGTGCCGGTGACGTCGGCGACGACAGTGACGTCGGTGAAGCCAGGGTCCGGGCCCAGGCTGGGACTTGTCATGCCCCTGCGGTCCAGGCCGCCTCCTGGTCGGACCGTCGACCCGGCCGAACCGTGCGCCCGGCCGGACGGTCCGACGCCCCCCACCCCAACCCTCGACAACACCCGAAAGGCACTCATGTCCCCCACGCATGACACGCTCGACCGCGGACACAACGACGACCTGTTCAGCTTCGTCAGAGCCAGCCCCTCGCCGTACCACGTGGTGGCGAGCGCGGCGCAGCGCCTGGAGAAGGCGGGTTTCGCGGAGTTGCGGGAGCGGGACGACTGGACGGCCGGAGCCGAGGGGGGCCGCTACGTCGTCCGCGGAGGAGCGCTGCTCGCCTGGTACGTCCCGCCGGGCGCCCCCACCCACACCCCGTTCCGGATCGTCGGCGCCCACACCGACTCACCGAACCTGCGGGTCAAGCCCACGCCGGACACCGGCTCGGCGGGGTGGCGGCAGATCGCCGTGGAGGTCTACGGCGGTGTGCCGCTCAACACGTGGCTCGACCGCGATCTCGGCGTCTCGGGACGACTGGCCCTGCGCGACGGTTCGACCCGGCTGGTCTGCGTCGACAAGCCGCTGCTGCGGGTGCCGCAGCTCGCCATTCACCTCGACCGCTCCGTCAACGAGGGGCTCGCCCTGGACCGGCAGCGGCACATGGCCCCACTGTGGGGGCTGGGCGGCCCCCGGCCCGGGGCCCTGCTCGGCCGGATCGCGGACGAGGCGGGCGCCGACGCCGCCGAGATCCTCGGCTGGGACCTGATGCTGCACGACATCCAGCCGCCCGGATACCTGGGCGCGGACGAGGAGTTCATCGTCGCGTCGCGCCTCGACAACCAGATCTCGGTGCACGCGGGCGTGACCGCCCTGGTCGCCGCGTCCGGCGCCGCCCGGCCGCCCGCGTACATACCCGTGCTCGCCGCCTTCGACCACGAGGAGGTCGGCAGCGGATCGGAGTCCGGCGCCCAGGGGCCCTTCCTGGAACGGGTGCTGGGCCGGGCCGTGACGGCCCGGGGCGGCGGGGCCGAGGACTTCAACCGCGCCCTCGCCGGCGCCCTGTGCGTCTCCTCCGACATGTCCCACGCCGTCCACCCCAACTACGCCGAACGCCACGACCCGGACCACCGTCCGCTGCCCAACGGCGGCCCCGTGATCAAGGTCAACGTCAATCAGCGGTACGCCACCGACGGCACCGGTGTCGCGGCCTTCGCCGCCGCGTGCGAACGGGCCGAGGTGCCGTGGCAGCCGTTCGTCTCCCACAACGCGATGCCGTGCGGGACGTCGATCGGCCCGATCACCGCGGCCCGCCTCGGCGTGGCGACGGTCGATGTGGGCGTGGCCGGGCTGTCGATGCACTCGGCGCGCGAGCTGTGCGGGGCACGGGATCCGGGTCTGCTGGCGCGGGTGCTGACGGAGTTCGTCACGTCGGAGTAGGCCGGGCTCCCGGCGTCCAGGGGTCGTGCGAGGTTCCTTCCGGCGTCCAGCGGTCGCGCGCGAGTCCCGGAGTCCAGGGATCGCGCGAGGCTCCTCCCGGTATTCAGGGAATCGCGCGAGAGTCCCGGGACATGCGTGAAGGCCCCCCACGGAGTGGAGGGCCTTCACCAAGGTGCGCCGCCAGGGACTCGAACCCCGGACCCGCTGATTAAGAGTCAGCTGCTCTAACCAACTGAGCTAGCGGCGCATGACTCTCGCCTCCCGCTTCCGCGGGCGGCGACAAAAGAAATACTACCTGGTCCGCCGGGGTGCTTCCGACCACCCGCTCGACCGTGTGACCGGCCACCCGTCCGACCGCGCGACCGGCCCCGCCCCGGGCCGGCGGGTGAATCGGGCGGCCGGCCCTGTGTGGGCCCGGTATGCGCCCTGTGCGGGTCCGGTGCGGTGGCTGTCAGATCGCGAGGGAGAGCAGCACCGGGGTCGCTCCGCGGTTCAGCGTGTCCGCGGCGCGGCGGAGCCGGTGGGCGTGCTCGACGGGGAGGGAGAGGGCGAGACAGCCGACGGAGGAGCCGGCGGTGATCGGTACGGCCGCGCAGACCGTGCCGATCGCGTACTCCTGGAGGTCGAGCACGGGCACGGTGGCCGGCTGGGAGTCGAGGCGGGACAGCAGAAGCCGCTCGCTGGTGATGGTCCGCGAGGTGAGGCGGGCCATCTTGTGGCGGGCGAGGTGGTCGCGGCGGCCGTTGTGGTCGAGCTGGCCGAGCAGGCTCTTGCCGACCGCGCTGGCGTGCGCCGAGGAGCGGAAGTCGACCCATTCGTTGACCGCCGGGCTCGACGGGCTCTCCGCGTACTGGGTGACGTGCACCTCTCCGTCGATGTAGCGGCTGATGTAGATCGCGGCGCCGACCGAGTCGCGGAGCCGGTCGATCGTCTGCTGGAGTTTGTCGCGCAGGGCCTGGTCGCGGCCCTGCGTGGAACCGAGACGGCTCAGGGCGGCGCCGGTGACGTACGCGCCGTCCGTGACCTGCTCGACGTAACCCTCCCGGCGGAGCATGCGCAGCAGTGCGGTCAGCCGGTCGGCGCCGAGGCCGGCCTGGCGGGCGAGTTCGGCCTCGGTGACGCCGGTGGTGTGTTGCGACACCGTCTCCAGGACGTGCAGCGCGTCCTGGGCCGAGTGGTACGGCGCGGTCGGCTCGTTCATCAGCGCCACGGTTTCCCCCTGCGCTTCATGGCCCGGCTCAAAAATGACGTCGGTCCGGACAGCTGGGCTCACTCCACGATAACCGTCAAGCAGCCATCTGTGGGCGCCTGTTGACGAGATTGGTGGCGCGCTCCATGCCTCTCAGCAGGAACGCACCACCCTGGCATATGCCAAAGGCATCGCACCTCAGGCATGCCCCAATGGCCGGACCTCGCGCCTTCCGGTAAGTGCTCCCCCTCCGCCCCTCGTTCACTCCCGGACTTCACAGGACCGCGCCGAGGAATTCCCTGGTCCGCTCGTGCTCCGGATCGCTGAAGATCCTCTCCGGGGGGCCGGATTCGATGACATGGCCGGAATCGAACATCAGGACCTGGTCCGAGATGTCCCGGGCGAAATTCATCTCGTGGGTCACGCAGAGCATCGTGATGTCCGTGGTGCGAGCGATGTCACGCAGGACATCGAGGACCCCCGCGACCAGTTCGGGGTCGAGCGCGGACGTCACCTCGTCCAGCAGCAGTATCTGCGGCCGCATCGCCAGCGCGCGGGCGATGGCCACGCGCTGCTGCTGGCCGCCGGACAGCCGGCCCGGTCGCTGGTCGCACTTGTCCGCGAGGCCGACCAGGTCGAGCAGTTCCCGGGCCCGCTCCTCGGCCTCGTCCCGGGACAGGCCGAGGACGGTGACGGGCGCCTCGGTGACGTTTCTCAGCACGCTCATGTTCGGGAACAGGTTGAACTGCTGGAAGACCATCCCGATCTTCTTGCGGACCTCGCGGACCCGCTTCTCGTCGGCGGGGAAGAGCCGGTCCCCGGCGACCGTGATCGTGCCCTCGTCCGGCCGGGTCAGCGTCATCAGCAGCCGCAGGATCGTCGTCTTGCCGGAACCGGACGGGCCGATCAGTGTGACGTGCTTGCCGGAGTCGACGCGGAAGTCGAGCCCGTCGAGGACGGTGTTGTCCCCGAAGCGCTTGGTGACCTTGTCGAAGCGGATCAGCTCGCTGCCGTCCACCGGGGGATTGGCAAGGTCCTTCAGGGGGTCGGTCCCGGTGCTCGGGTCGGAGTTCTGGTCAGTGTTCGTGCCGGCGTTCGGGCCGGTGGTCGTGTCAGCGGACAAGGCGTCGCTCCAGGGCTCGCAGCAGCAGGGAAGCCGGATAGGAAATGAGGATGAAGGCCACACCGATGACCGTGAGCGGCTCCGTGAACTGGAAGTGCTGCTGCGAATACAGCCGCGCCTCGCCGAGCATCTCCAGCACGGTGATCGTCATCAGCATCGGCGTGTCCTTGAGCATCGCGATGACGTAGTTGCCGAGCGCCGGCACCACGCGGCGGACCGCCTGAGGCAGGATCACCGCCGTCCAGGTGCGCCGCACGGGCAGGCCGAGCGCCGTGGCCGCCTCCCACTGGCCGGCGGGCACGCCCTCGATACCGGCCCGGTAGACCTGCATCGTGTACGTCGAGTAGTGCAGCCCGATCGCGATCACACCGGTGGTCAGCGCGGAGAACGTGATGTTCCACTCGGGCAGCACGTAGAAGAGGAAGAACAGCTGCACCAGCAGCGGGGTGTCGCGCACGAACTCGGTGGCCACCCCCACCGGCCAGCGCACCCAGCGGGTCGGGGCCCGCATCAGCAGCGCCCACACCAGACCGAGGGTGAACGAGATCACCGAACCGAGGGCCAGCGCCTGCAGGGTGACCAGCAGGCCGTCCCGGAAGTGCGGCATGAAGTCGCCGACAGCGTTCCAGTCCCAGGTCATGAGGCACCTCCGCCCACGGTGGCACCGGCACCGGCGCCCACGGCCGCCGTCCCGGGCCGCTTCGGCTCGCGCGCGGCCGTGCCGCGCTCCGGCTCCTTGCCGATCCCGGCCCTGAGCCGCTTCTCCAGCCCGCGCATCAGCCGGGTGAGCAGGAAGGCGATGACGAAGTAGATGAGCAGGACGTACGTGTAGACCTCCGCGCTCTGCTGGAGCGCGAGCCGCACCAGGTTGGCGCTGAACGTCAGATCGCCCATGCCCATCACGGAGACCAGCGCCGTGCCCTTGAGGAGCTCGACCAGAAGGTTGGAGAAGGGCGGGATCATCTCCGGCACCGCCTGCGGCAGCAGGATCAGCCGCATCCGCTGCCAGGGCGTGAAGCTGAGCGCGATCCCGCCCTCACGCTGCGCCGGGTCGACCGCGTTCAGCGCTCCGCGCACGATCTCGGAGCCGTACGCCCCGTACGTCAGCCCCAGTGCCAGCGTGCCCGCCCACAGCGGGACGAGCTGCCAGCCGAAGGCGAGCGGCAGCACGAAGTACACCCAGAAGATCATGATGAGCGCGGAGGTGCCGCGGAACACCTCGGTGTAGAAGCCCGCGAGGAAGCGGACGATCCACCGCCGCGAAGTGCGCGCGATTCCTGCCAGGAAGGACATGGCGCCGGCCAACAGTGCGCTGAGGAACAGCAGTTGGACGGTGACCCAGATCCCTTCGAGTACGAGTTTCCAGAGTCCCGATGTCATCCGCGGCACAGCTCCTTCGCGGTCATGTCGGTCATCTCGGCCCTGGTGAAGCCGAACGGCCGCAGGATGCGGAAGAGTTCACCGCTCTCCTTCATCTTCCGCAGCTCGACGTTGAAGGCGTCCCGCAGCCTCGTCTCCGGCGAACGGAACGCGAAGCCGCCGCCGTCGATGTGCGGGTTGCCCTTGACCAGGGGCGTGAAGGGCTTCGTGCTCTCCGCCCTGCTGGACTTCCGCACCACCTCGCGGATGGTCAGCGCGGTCCCCGCGAAGACGTCGGCGCGCCCCGCCTCGACCGCGTTCAGCCCGGCCACCTGGTCGGGCACGATCAGGATGTCGCTCTCCCTGTACCCGGCCTCGACCGCGTACTGGATCTCCGCGTAGCCGGTCCCCGTCGCGAATCTGGCCTGCTTCGCCACGACGTCCTTGTAGTCGTGCAGCCCCTTCGGATTGCCCTTGCGCACGATGAACGCGTCGAGCATCTGATAGTCGGGGTCGGCGAATATGACCTGCCGGCAGCGCTCCGCGTTGATGTACATCCCGGCGGACACGACATCGAACTGCTGGGAGTTGAGCCCGGGTATGAGCGAGCCGAACTCGGTCGGCACCGGCTGGACACGCCCGACGCCGAGCCGCTTGAAGACGGCTTTCGCCAGTTCCGGTGCCTCGCCGGTGAGGTGGCCGTCCCGGTCGATGTAACCGAAGGGGATCTCGCCCGCGATGCCGAGGCGTACGACGCCCTGCGCCTTCAGCCGGCCGAGGAGATCACCGCCGTCCGTCCCGGACGCCGTGGCGACGCGACTGCAGCCGGCGGCGCCGAGCGCACCGAGCGCCGCGACCCCCGCGAGCAGCGACCGGCGGGTCGTCCCGGACGGGTGTCTGTCATTTCCACGTGCGTTCCCACGTGCTGTTCCAAGTGGTGGAGCCATGGCCGCGCGGCTACCCGGGACCATGCGATGTATTCGGACCGGTTTCCGGCCCCGTACGTGTCCGGTGCGCCATTGACCGCCGGGCGTGACGACCGTCGTTGAACTGCTCCGCCTGCTCCCGCTCCGGCTGCTCAGCGGCTACGTGGGCCGGGTCACGGGCATCGTCCGGGGCCGGCCGGTCGACGGCCTCGACGCGATGGCCGAGGTCCGCAACGACCGGTCCCTCCCAAGGCGGGTTCAGTGTCCGGGCACGTACCCGCGCTTCTTGTCGACCACGTTCGACAACGGCTTGCCCGCGGCCCAGCGCTCGTACAACTCAACGAACTGCTCGCCCAGTTCGTCCCGCCAGCCGACCGTGTCCCCGCTCATGTGCGGCGACACGATCAGCCCCGGGACCTCCCACAACGGGCTGTCACGGCCCAGCGGTTCATGCTGGAAGACATCGAGGGCCGCACCCGCGATCCACCGCTTCGACAGCGCCTCGGCGAGCGCCTCCTCGACGACGAGCTGCCCGCGTCCGACGTTGATGAAGCGGGCCGAGGGCTGCATCATCCCGAAGCGCCGTGCGTCGAACATGCCGTGCGTCTCCGCGGTGAGCGGCGGCGCGGACACCACCCAGTCGGCGCGCGCCATCAGCCGGTCCAGCTCGTTCGGGCCGTGGATCCCGGTGCGCGGGATGCGCCCCACCAGCGCCGTGGTGACGTCGAGCGCCTTGAGGGTGCGGACGATCGCCCGCCCGATCGGCCCGGACCCCACCACACAGGCGCGGGTCCCGGCCACCCGCTGCGACTCGCGGTGCCGCCATTCGTGGCGCCGCTGAAGGTCCCAGGTCCGCGGGAGGTCCTTCGCCATGGCGAGGACCAGGGCGGCGACGTACTCGGCGATCGGCCGGTCGAAGATGCCGCGCGCGTTGGTCACCACCGTGTCGGAGGCGGCGAGCTCGGGACACATCAGATGGTCCACGCCCGCGCTGGCGGTGTGCACCCAGCGCGGTCGCGGCCCCTCGCCCGGCCAGGCACGACGCACGGCGTCCGAGGTGAAGTCCCACACGAGCAGCGCGTCCGCATGCGGCAGCCGCTCCGCGAGCGTGGACTCGTCGGCGTGCTCGATCCGTACGCGACCGGTGAGCCGGCCGAGCCGGGGGAGCGGGTCGGCGTCCAGGACGAGCAGGGTGGCCGGGGCCGACGGGCGGGGCGTGCCGGGGGTCATACCGGCGTTCACCTGGGGAAACCGTTTCGCAATGCGAGTCCGCTTCTCTGGGGAGATCCTGGGGCGAAATGACCGGGGAGACGTGCGGGCGAACGGGTGCCGAGCCGTCTGAGATGCGCGGATCGACCACGCTCGCACCCGAACCTACCTTCGTCAACACGGGCTCGCATACGGTCCGTTGCCCGCCTGTTTCCCTTCCCTTCCCTCCCCTTCCTTCCCCGAGGCCGGTGCCTGCCAGCCCTTGGTCTCCGCAGGCAATCCCGGCCTTCGGGTCCGGCGGGAGGGCGTTCCCTGTCCCGGAGGCGGACCCGCGGATCCCGGTGATCTCGGCCAACCAGGTGACGATGTGGGCGGCGCTGCGCCAACTGGGTACCCGGGCGGTAGGTCCCAGTCGGCGGCTGATTGACAGAGCCGTCCGCCGGGGACCCGTACTGCCCGAAGAACAGGAAGGTTGGGCATGACCGCACTCGGATTCCTCTACCCGGGCCACTCGGCCGAGGACGACTACCCGCGCATGGAGCAGCTGCTCGGCAGCGACATCCGTCTGACCGTCGTCCACACGGACATCGGGGAGGACGCCCGCAGCGTGGACGCGCTCCTCGAAATGGGCTCGGCGCACCGCCTCGCGGCGGGCGTCGAGGAGCTGCGCCTGTCCGGCGCGGAGGCCGTGGTCTGGGCGTGCGCCGGCGGCAGCTTCGTGTACGGACCGCAGGGCGCCCATGAGCAGGTCCGCGGCCTCGCCAGGGCGGCCGGCCTGCCCGCGTCGTCGACGTCCTTCGCCTTCGCGCACGCGGCGCGGGAGATCGCGGCCCAGCGGGTCGCGATCGGGGCGACCTACCCCGATGACGTGGCCGCGCTCTTCGCCGCGTTCCTGAAGGAGGCAGGCACGGAGGTGGTGGCGGTCCGCGGCTCCGGTGTCGTCACCGCTGCCGAGGTCGCCGGCTGGGACTACGACCACGTTCTCGCGCTCGCCCGCGAGGCGGACCACCCGGACGCCGACGCGATCCTCCTCCCCGACACGGCCCTGCACACCGCCTCCCACCTCCCGGCCCTGGAGAAGGCCCTGGCCAAACCGGTCCTCACCGCGAGCCAGGTCACGGTCTGGGAAGCCCTACGCCTGGCCGGCCGCCGGGTGAACGCCCCCGAACTAGGCACCCTGTTCACCAGGGAGCCGATCGTCCAGGCGTAGATCCAGAGTCTTTCAACCCCTCCGGCGGGAAATTCCAGCCCCTCCGGCGTTTGAGGAGCGGGGTCTGGGGCGGAGCCCCAGGGACGGGACGGGACGGGACGGGACGGGACGGGGCGGAGGGCGCGAAACACCCGTCCCCAGCCCCGCCGGGGGGAGTCATCTCGCCCGGGGGAAGCCGCCCGCCCCGGGAAGCACGCGGAATAACCGGAGCCACCCTCCTGTTCGTACGTGGAGGAGACCAGCACGTACGCAACAGGAGGCACCCCGGTGGACGAGACGGCGGAGACGGGCGAGACGGGCGAGATCCGAGGCACGGCACAGGGCACCGCCCCCGTACCCCTGTCCGTACTGGACCTGGTCACCGTGGGCGCGGGCCGCACCGCGACCGACGCCCTCCGCACCAGCGTCAAGATCGCCCGCCTGGCGGAATCCCGCGGCTTCCACCGCTACTGGGTGGCCGAACACCACTCGATGCCCGGCGTGGCCAGCTCCTCGCCCGCGGTGATCCTGGCCCACCTGGCCGCCCACACGGACCGCGTCCGGCTGGGCTCCGGCGGAGTGATGCTCCCCAACCACGCCCCCCTGGTGATCGCGGAGCAGTTCGGCACCCTTGAGGCGATGGCCCCGGGCCGCGTCGACCTGGGCCTCGGCCGGGCCCCGGGAACGGACGGCGCGACGGCCGCCGCGCTGCGCCGCACCCAGCGCCTCAACGAGGGCGCCGACGACTTCCCCGAGCAGCTCGCGGAACTCACCCGCTTCCTGGACGACGACTTCCCCGACGGTCACCCCTACGCCCGGATCCACGCCGTTCCCGGGCCCGTGCAGGCGACCTCGCCGGGCGGTGTCCAGTCCCCGCACCGGCCCCCGATCTGGCTGCTGGGTTCCTCCGGCTTCAGCGCCCGCCTCGCCGGAGCCCTCGGTCTCCCGTTCGCCTTCGCGCATCACTTCTCGGCGCAGAACACGATCCCGGCGCTCGACCTGTACCGCGAGTCCTTCCGGCCGAGCGCGGTCCTCGACGCCCCGTACGCCCTCATCGGCGTCTCCGCCCTCGCCGCGGACGAGGAGAAGGAGGCGCGCCGCCAGGTGCTGGCGGCGGCCCTGAGCATGGTCCGCCTGCGCACCGGGCGCCCCGGTCTGGTGCCGACCCCGGAGGAGGCGGAGGCCTACGAATTCAGCGCCATGGAGCGGGAGTTCGTCGGTTCCTGGAACGCCAACGTCATCCACGGCACCGCCGACGAGGTCCGAGCCGGCCTCGACGACCTCCAGAAGCGCACCGGCGCCGACGAGTTGATGATCACGGGCAACGCGCACAGCGGCGACGTACGGCTGCGCTCGTACGAACTGATCGCGGACGCCTACGGGTTGCCGAAGGAGCAGAACCATCCTGCCTGAGGCCCGGGACGCGCAGGTCTGCGGAACCCCCCGTGCCTGAGGCCTGGGACGCGCAGGTCTGCGGAACCCCCCGTGCCCGGGCCCGGGACGCGCAGCTCTGTGGAACCCCCCCCCGTGCCCGAGGCCCGGGACGCGCAACTCTGCGGCCCCCCCCGTGCCCGAGGCCCGGGACGCGCAGCTCTGACGAACAGGACGCGCACGTCCGAGGAACAGGACGCGCCGGTCCGGAGGACCGGGATCCTCAGGTCCGCGAACCGGGGCGCTCAGGCCTGAGGGCAGGCCGCCGACATCAGCAGCGCGGAGATGCGCTCCGGCGCCACCGGCCGGGAGTACAGCCAGCCCTGGCCGGTGTCGCAGCCGATCCCGCGCAGCCGGGACGCCTGTGAGGCGGTCTCCACGCACTCGGCGGTGACGGTCAGGCCCAGCCGGTGGGCGAGTTGGATGAGCGCCTCGACGATGACCTCGTCGGCGGGGTTGGGGTGGGCGGACGAGCCGTCGGCGTTCTCGTACTGGAAGCCGCGGACGAAGGAGCCGTCGAGCTTCAGCACGGACACCGGGAGCCTGCTCAGGTAGGCGAGGTTCGAGTAGCCGGTGCCGAAGTCGTCGATGGCGATGCGGACCCCCATGTCACTGAGAGCCTGCAGTGCCTGGAGCGGCCGGCCCGCCGAGCCCATCACCGCCGACTCCGTCAGCTCCAACTGGAGGAGCTGCGGGGCCAGTTCGGTCTCCGCCAGGATCTCCGCCACGTCCGCCACCAGGTCCGAGTCCCAGACCTGACGCACGGCGACGTTGACGCTGACGAAGATCGGCGGGGCGTCCGGACGGTCCAACTGCCAACGGCGGGCCTGGCGGCAGGCGGTGGCCAGCACCCAGCGGCCGAGCTGGACGATGGAGCCGTTCTCCTCGGCCAGTCCGATGAACCGGTTCGGCGTGAGCATCCCGAACCGCGGGTGGTTCCAGCGCACGAGCGCCTCGACCCCGTGCACACCGCCGTCCTCCATGCCCACCAACGGCTGGTACTCCAGGGCGAATTCACCCCGCTCGACGGCCGCACGAAGAGTGGACGAGAGGGCCTGGCGCGTCATGCGGTGCGCGTTGCGCTCCGGGTCGAAGAGCGTCCAGCGGCCTTTGCCGTCCGCCTTCGCCCAGTACAGCGTGGTGTCCGCGGCCTGCATCAGACCGGTGGCGGTCGTGCCGGTGGCACGCCGCTCGACGACCCCGATGGACGCCGACAGCGACAGCCGCTGCCCCGACAGGTCGAACGGCGCCTGGAGTGCCTTCAGTACGGACTCGGCGAGGTCCGCCAACTGGTCGGTGCCCGTGGAGTCCTCGACGAGCAGCGCGAACTCGTCCCCTCCCAGCCGCGCCACCAGGGGAGTGGCCGCCCTGGTGAGGCCGGCCTCCTCCGCGCAGCGCGTCAGGCGCTCCGCGACGGCCGCGAGCAGTCGGTCCCCGACCCGGTGGCCGAGAGTGTCGTTGACCGCCTTGAACCCGTCCAGGTCCAGATAGCAGAGCCCGATCCGGCCGGTGCCGCCCTCGTCGTACGCCTCCGCCTCCAGAGCCGCCGTCAGGCGCTCGAAGAACAACGTGCGGTTGGGCAGCCGGGTCACCGGGTCGTGCATCTGCAAGTGGCGCAGCCGCGCCTGGAGTTCACGCCTCGCGCCGATGTCGGTGACCGAGATCAGGACCGCCCGCTCCTGCGGGGGCAGCGGCGCGACCGTGACCTGCGCCCAGATCGCATGGCCGTCGGGGTGCTTGAGCCGGCGGGTGCAGCGCAGCCGGGCCCGGCTGCCGCTCACCACCTCGCGGTACGCCTGCCAGGTGCGGGCGTCGGAAGCCAGGTCCACCAGGTCGGCGGCGACCCGCCCGACGAACGTCCCCGCCCCGGCGCCGAGCAGCGTGCCCAGCGACTCGTTGGCGGTGACGACGAGACCCTCGCGGTCGACGACGGCCATCGCGAGGGGAGCGGTGGCGAAGGCCGCCCGGAAGGTACGGGGTGACGTTCCGTCGGGAACCGCCATGGGCGCGGGCGCCCCGGAGGGCGACCCCGGCGGTACGGGAGACGCGGAGGGGACGGGTGGGCCGGGAGAGGTCCCGGCGGACGTACGAGAAGACGTGTCGACGTGACGTTCTGTGACGGTCGGCCGGACGAGGTCTCCCGCGGGCGCCGGCCCTTCGGACGTTCCGCTCACCGCTCGCTCCCGCAGTGCACTCGTTCTTCGTATAGGTCTCTCGGGGCGGTCGGCCGGTGATGGACCGCCGCACAAGCCGTGTCCGTGCAGGAAAGTGTGCCGATCATAGAGGCTGCCCTCGAAAAGGTGCAGCCACTGTCCAGTGTCCAGGAACAACCACCTGTTCTGACAGATCGTTTCTGCCTGTATCTGGATGGGTTCTCTCCCCCGTCGACCGCATGTGACGTTCCGTGAAGGTCCGGGGGTGTCGGCCCGTATGCCCTCTCACTCTTCCGGTGCAGACAAACAGGGCGAAGTATTACAAATTGAATCAGGCTGGGTGCGGTGTCCCGAAATCCGCATCCGGAGGTCGACGTGCCGCGTCCGCTCCCCCTGAGGGTTCTCACCCGCGAGGCTCCGCGCGGCCTCGCCCGTGACGGGGCACCGCGCTGGCGCGGTACCGCGGCCGTGTTCACCTCGATGACCGCGCTCGCCGCGACCTCCCTGGTACCGGGGCATGCGCTCGCCGGACCCCTCGCGTCCCCCTGCGCCCTGACGCGGACCGCGGCGCACCACTCGGAGGGTGTCGACACCTGGAACTCCTCCTATGCGCGCCCCACCCGTCCCCTCAACGCCGTGATGGTCTTCTTGTCCTTCCCGGACTCCACCCCGCGCACCACGCCCGCCGAACTGACGGGCGACTACTTCCCCGCCACCAGCCGTTTCTTCGAGCATGCCTCGTACGGCAAGTTCACGATTCGTCCGCATCCGCAGCGCGCCTGGATCCAGATGCCGCACTCCTCCACGTCGTACGCCATACAGCGCGACTGGAACGCCACCGACCGCGCCGCCTATCTGCGCGACGCCCTCTCCGCGGCCGACCCGCAGGTCGACTTCTCGCGCTACGACGTCGTCTACTTCATCGCGGATCCGGACGCGCCCGGCGTCGACTCGGACGCCACGAAGGTCGTCAACCTGGACACACCCCTGCACGCGGACGGCAAGGACATCAAACGCGTCGTCACGGTCTTCGAGAAGCATCCGCCGGACCGCCTCGTCCTCGCGCACGAGACCGGCCATGTCTTCGACCTGCCCGACCTCTACCACCGCCCCTCCGACGGCAAGGGCGACTGGGACACCTATGTGGGTGACTGGGACCTCATGGGCAGCCAATTCGGTCTCGCCCCGGACCTCTTCGGCTGGCACAAATGGCGGCTGGGGTGGCTGGAACCGCACCAGGTGGCGTGCGTACTGGGCTCCGGCATCACCCGTCTGACGCTGGAGCCGTTGGAAGCCGGACCCGTCGACTCCGCGGTCGGTTCGGCCGGCGCGAGCGCCGCGGGGGCGGCCGGCTCCGGGGTGCTGGCGACCCGTTCGGCCGCGCCGAGCGGGACGGGGGCGCCCCTGCAGGGGCCGCGGGTGTCCTCGCGCGGGTCGGATGCTTCCGCTTCCGGGCCTCGGGTGTCCTCGCGCGGGTCGGATGCTTCCGCTTCCGGGCCTCGGGAGGCCTCCTTCGGCCCGCGAGTGCCCTCCGGCGGGCCCCGGACGTCCTCGCGCGGTTCGGGCGGGCCGGGCACGACCCCGGACGCGCTGGGCGTGGCGGCTCCCCCCGGCTCGCAGACCTTCGGCGTCGGCCGGGGCACCAAGTTGGCGGTGGTCCCGACGGGTCCGGACAGTGCGGTCGCCTTCGAGGCACGCGGTTCGACGGGCAACGACGGCTCGACATGCGAGCAGGGCGTCCTCGTCTACCGGGTCCGCAGCGAGACCGAGTCGGGCAGCGGACCCATTCAGGTGCTCGACGCCCACCCCCACACCGAGTCCTGCTGGGAGGACTCGGTGTACCCGCCGCTCGCGGACGCGCCGGTGAGCCTCGGCCAGAGCTTCAAGGTGCCGGGCGCGAAGGTCCGGGTCCAGGTGGAGGACCGGACGGTTTCGGGGGCCTGGACAGTGAAGATCACAACTGGCTGAGCCGCCTTCGTGACACCGGCCGCAGCGACACGCGTGAACGGTGCAGGGCGGCAGATCGCAGGCGACAGATGGCAGGCGACAGACGGTATGTGCCGGGTGCTGGGCGGCGGGTGCCGGTGACGGGTGGCCGGGTGACGGGCGGCCGGGGCTCCGTGGTGTCCGGAAACGACGAGAGCGGAATGCTCGCGTTTCCGCGAATCATCCCGCTCTCGTTGGCGTGCGCCGCCAGGGACTCGAACCCCGGACCCGCTGATTAAGAGTCAGCTGCTCTAACCAACTGAGCTAGCGGCGCCTGCTGACGTCGTAGACCTTAGCATCCTGATCGGCGCGAGGAAAAATCGATATCCGTACCGCCGCGGACGCCGCCGCCCGGGCCGCCCGTACGGCCGCCCAGAGCAGGATTTCGGGGCCGGGAAGCCAGGGCTGCCGAGTGTCGGGGGCGACCAGCCAGCGGGAATCGGGCCGGACGGCCTCCGGTCCGCCATCGCCGGTGCTCAGCGCGGGCACGGTGACCGCGTCCCCCGTACCGTGGCAGAGGAGCGGCGGCACCTCCCGGCACCGCCCCACGTGCCCGCCGTGCCCCACGGCCTCACGCCCCGCGTGTCCACCGTGCTCCGCGACGGCCTCACGCCCCGCGGCGGCGCCCGAGCCCCACTCCTCCCACTCCATCAGTGAGGGGAGCCGCTGGGCGGTGCCGGGCGCGGCGAACAGCAGCATTCGCCCGCGGTGCGCCGCCACCGGGCCCGAGCCCGGTCCGTCGTCCCAGAGTCGGTCGAGCATCCGCCGCCCGAACAGCGCCGGCGCGCTGACGACGTCGAAGGTGCTGCCGCAGGGCAGGACGACCGGAGCGTTCGGCCGTTCGTGCCAGAGGGCGAGCATGCTTCGTGGATACGTTCCCGCCGAGGCGAGCCAGGCGGCTCCCTCGGACGTGACACCCGAGACGTCCAGCCGCTCGGGCGACTGCGCTCCGGGGCTGCGAGGGGTGCTGCTCGGCGGGTTCCGTGTGCTGCTCATGCCGGATACATCTACCGCTGGTGAGCGCTCGGTCCCGGAGGGTTGCCGGAAATCGGGACAGGAGCGGGTGAGGTGGAGTATCTTGCCCGGCTGGCATATGCCAAGGGGGCCTGGATCTGTGGCGGAGCTCTCCCTCTGCCAGGTTCTCCACCGGTCCCTCTACTGGCTCGTTCGCCGGTCCGTCTGCCGGTCGCAGAACCGGCCTCCGGCCCCGGTCCGGCCCCCGATCCGGCCCCCGGTCCCTGCCCCGGGTCCGCCCCCGGCCCCCGGTCCCGATCCGGCCCGGGTCCCTGTCCCGGTCCGGCCCCGGCCTCCGCTCCCGGTCTGGCCCCCGGCCTCCGGTCCCGGTCCGGTCCCAGGCCCCCGGTCCCGGTCCGGCCCCGGCCTCCGGTCCCGGGCCGGCCCCGGCCTCCGGTCCCGGTCCGGCCCCGGTCCCTGTCCCGGGCGTGTGGGTCCGAGTGGGCCGGAGTGGGTCCGGGCGGGTCCGAGTGGGCCGGAGTGGGTCCGGGCGGGTCCGAGCGGGCCGGAGTGGGTCCGGGCGGGTCCGAGCGGGCCGGGCGGTCAGAGTGGGTCGGTCACCCCGTGACCGTGTCCGTTGCCCTCCGTGCCCCGCAGCAGGTCCTGGCCGAACTCGACCATCTTCTTCGCGTAGTCCTCGGTCCACTCGGCCCGCTCGGCGATCGAGGCGGCGGTCAGCCGGTCGAAGCGGCGCGGATCGGCGAGCTGCGCGGCGGCGATGGCCTGGAACTCGACGGCCCGGTCGGCGGCGGCGCGGAACGCGTGCGCCAGCTCCGTGGACCGGTCCAGCAGTGCGCGCGGATCGTCGATCGACTCCAGGTCGAAAAAGTGCTCCGGATCCCCGGCGGCTTCCGCGGGCTCGAAGAGCAGGGGCGCGGGGCGTAGCCGCGGTTCGTTCCGACGCGGCGTGGGCTCCGCCATGTCTTCTCCTCCTCGTACGGTTCAGGGGCCCCTCTCCGTAAAGGGCCACCGTCCATTGTCTCGCGCCCGCGCAAGTGGGCCCGAAGGGGCGAGCGCGCCCCGCCGGGCCGGGACATTGCCGGGCCGGGTGAGCCCGGAACGGCGCTCAGGGCCGCCACGCCACCCGATGCTCCGCCAGATGGGACAACACCGAATGATTGGCCTCCCAACCATCCGGAAACTTCACGGTCACTCCCAGCTGTACGGGCTCGGTCGACGGGTGGTCGTCCAGCAGTTCCGTGATTCCTTCCCGGCAGATCACGATGCACGCGTGCCGGTGCCGCGAGGCGAGCACGCACAACCGTCCGGTCTCCAGGTGGAACGCCGTGGCGTCGGGCCGCCCCGACAGCGGATGCAGGACGACCGTGACGTCGAACTCCCGTCCCTGGAGCCGGTTCGCCGTGTCGACGGTGACGTCCGTGACACCGAGGCCGGCCAGCGCCGCCCGCACGGCCGCGGCCTGGTCCCGGTGCGCCGTGCCGACGGCGATCCGGTCGGCCGTCAGAGGCACCGGATCCTCCGCCCGCTCCGACGTGGCCGCGCCACCCCGGTCGAGCAGCCGCCGTACGACCCCGGCCACCGCGCGCACCGCCTCCGGGTCAGTACGCGGTGTGTGCCGGGCGGGCAGCTCCAGCAGACCCCAACCGGACTCCGCCGCCTCGTCGATGACCCGGTCGGTTCCCGAACCGTCCGACGGGACACCGAAGTTCAGCAGCCGGTCGCCGTGACCGGTGCCGCTGCGGAACGGCGTGTACGGATAGAAGGCGTGCGAGACCAGTGGCGCGGCCGACGCGGGCAGCCGCCAGGACACCGGCAGCCGGTGCTGCGGCAGCTGCGGATTGTGCGCGAGCAGCGTGGTCACCGCGGACGCCGACGGGTCGTAGGACAGTCCGGCCCACTGCTCCGAACCGACGATCGCGAACGGGTCCAACTGCCCGGGGTCGCCCACGAACAGCGCCCGCTCGAACAGCCCGGCCACGGCGAGCAGCGCGTCCGAGCGCATCTGGTACGCCTCGTCGACGATCGCGTGCCGCCAGGGCTCGACGCCCTTGACGTGGGCCCACTTCGCGGCGGTGGAGATGACGATGTCCAGGCCCGCGAGGTCGGCCGCCTTCGTCGACTTGCGCACGTGATCGAGACCGTCGAGCGCCTTGTCGTACGGGTCGGAGTCGCTGCTGTGCAGCCGCCCCACGGGCAGTTCCGGGGCCTTCTCGGCGAGCCGCAGCACCAGGTCGTCGACCTGGGCGTTGGTCTGCGCGATGACCATCAACGGGCGTCCCGCGGCGGCCAGTTCGAGCGCGGCCCGGACGACGAGGGTCGACTTGCCGGCGCCCGGCGGGGAGTCCACCACGACACCGCGGTCGGTGCCGTGCAGGGTGTCGCGCAGGATCGCATCGGTGGCGCGGGCGGCCTCGGCGCCCGGGTCGAACACGGCGGTCAAAGGACGTCCTCCTCGGTCACCGGGTCCGGCAGGGGTACGGCGTCGGGCTCACCCGGCGGCCCTCCGTGCGTCCACGGTGTCTCCTCCGGGTCGGGCAGCTTGGCGCCGCCGCGCTGCTCGTGCTCGAAGAGCGTGAAGCAGACGAGGTCGCCCTTCTCCGGCAGGGACCCGGCCTCGGGTTCCTTGCCGCGCCCCATCTTGTCGACGATCCGCAACACCACGGCGCCGCCCTCGTCGTCGAGCTCCACGAACTCCGCGGCCTGCGGCTTCCCGCCGAGCGAGCGGTACACCTTGGCCCGTTCCCCCAGGTGCGGGCGGTCGTCCGTGCGGATGGTCACCAGGGGGCGGGGGCTCGGCCGCTTGCCCTCGCTGTACGCCATCACGACATCGGTGACCTCGCCGGCGAACGCCTCTCCGGCGAGCCGCCGGCCGGCCATGACCAGCGGGTCGTCGAGGGCCTCCTGTGCTTCCAGGCGGGCCTGTTCACGCTCGCGGGTGGCCAGCTTGTTCGCGGCGGTGACCGCGTCGTCGCGGCGCGGCTGCGGTGGCTCGCCCGCCACGACCCGGTCGCGGTGTCCGGTGAACGACCAGCGGTCGCGGGTCCACCGGTCGGCGGCGTGCGCCCCCTCCGGCAGCGTGCGCAGCAGGTCGAGTCCCTGCCAGACCGTGTCCCAGGTGGGCCGGGTGACGCGCTCGACGAGTTCGCGGATCTCCCGCTCGGCGGCGGTGAGTTCGCCGAGCCGGTCGTCGGCCTCGATGCCGTCCTCGGCGGCGGCCAGCGCCGTGCGCGCGCGGTCGTAGCGCTCGATGGCGGGGGCCAGCAGCTGGTTGTCGAAGGCGGGGTCGGTGGCGGGTCCGGCGGGCGGGCAGACGAGCTGGCCGCGTGCGTCCCGCTGGAGCTCGGCCCGCACCGCGGCCTCGGCGCCCGGCTCGCCGTCCGGCGGATCGATCCACGCGAGCAGCGCGCCGAGGTGCTGGTCCTCGAGGCTGCTCTGTCCGGTGGCCCAGTGCCGGGACAGGACATCGGTGAGGGCGAGGAGCAGGGCGGAGCCGGGCACCCGGGCACGCTCCCCGAAGTGGGTCAGCCAGCGCCCGAACAACGGCACCCGGGGCGGCGCCGGATGCGGTGCCTCGGGATCCTGCTCGGCGGTCCGGCGAAAACGCGTGGAGCGCCCGAGAAGGCGGATGAGATCGATGCCCGCGCGGCCCGGCACGATCAGCTGTGGTGCGTCCGCGCACAGCTCCACTTCGACCTTGACGCGCTTGCCGGTCTCCGGATCGGTCTCGCTGCGCTCGGCCGCCTCGACCACGTCCGCGTACGAGTCGATGTAGGGCAGGACGACGTCCGCCAGCTCGGCGAGGAAGGCGAAGCGCAGGTCGCGGTCGCGGGGCTGCGGCACGACCAGCAGCCGGGGCGCGTCCCGGTCCGTGCCGACGAGCGCGCCGAGCGGTGCTCCCGCCTCGCCCGCGGTGGTGAGCGGCACGAACACCAGCGGCCGTTCGACGAGATGGCGGTGGAGCACGGTGGCGGCGGGCTGCGCCCGCCCGCTCTCCACGGCCTCCAGCCGCGCGAGGGCGGCGATCAGCGACATGAGCCCGCCCTCCGACCGTCCGAGGCACCGGCCACCGGCACCGGGGCTGTCGGCGCGGAGGCTCCGGGCACCGGGGTTCCGGGTGCGGGAACTGCGGGCGCGGAGGCTCCTGGTTCGGGAACCCGTGGCGCGAGGTCTTCCGGTACGCGGGCTCGCGACGTCGGCGCGACCGGCACCCGGGCCTCCCCGGCTCGGGCGTGGGTCTCCGACGCCGTGCCGCGCAGGGCCTCCGCTCGGAGCAGTGCCGCTCTCCTGAGGGCCGCGACGGCGGGGTCGTCGGGGTCGCCCGCCCTCCCGTGCGCCGCCGCCAGTACGTCCGGGACGGTCGTCAGACCGCCCAGCTCCGCGCGCAGCGAGCGGCCGAGCGACGTCACCGCGCCCTCGGCGCGTGCGCGGGCCCGGCAGTGGAAGGCCAGTTCGCAGGCGGACAGGCACTCGGGGGCGTAGGTCGCGGGGACCGCCTCGACGGCGGTGATCAGCGCCTCCGCCGGAAGGGCGGGGGAGAAGCAGCTGCCCTCGGGGAGGGCGGCCGCGATGTCCTCGACGCGGGTGAGCCGGGCGAGCTGTCGGCGGGTGACCGCGCGCTGCTTGCGGACGTCGACGGCCGAGGCGGCCGGGAGGTTGGAGAAGTCCTTCGGGCAGACCAACAGGACGCGGTGGCGGACCTCGGGGGCGGGATCGAGGCGGGCGGCGACCTCTTCCAGGGCCAGCACGTACACCGCGGACTGCCGGGCGGCGGCGCCCACCTTGGCCGGGTCGGCCGAACCGTCCAGCATCGGGAACGACTTGATCTCGACGACCGTCCAGCCGCCGTCGGGGTGCACGACCACCGCGTCCGGCTCCAGGAAGGCGGCGGAGCCCGCCACGTCGAGGGCGAGCATGGGGTGGTCGAGCAGGGTCCAGCCGCCGGCCTCGGTGGCCTCGCGCAGCGCCAGTGCCGTACGCGCGGCGCGCCCCTCGGGGCCGATCGCGCTCAGGTCGGGCACGGCACCGGCGCCGGGCGGCTCGGCGCCGGGGTCCAGCTTCTCGTGCACCAGCCGCAGCAGCTCGGCGCCGCCGTCGGCCTTGACCCGCGCCTCGAACGCGTTGCCCCGCATGAAGGCGAACTGCGACATTCCGAACGCGGACAGCGCGCCGAGCGCACTCGCCAGCTTCGCCTTGTCCACGCCCGCCCCGTCCAGCAGGGCGCGGCGGTCGCACCCGGGGTTGGCCGCGAGCGCCGCGAGGGCGCGCGCGTCGAGCGCCTTCGGTGCGACGTCCGGACCGCGCAGCTCAGCGAGCTGCTGTCGCAGCGCTTTCCCCCGCGTCCGTGGGAGAGGCACCCGGCTCGGCTCCCGGCCCGGTTCGGGACTCGCGCTGTCGGGGAATTCGTTCACCCGGGGAAGTCTGGCACCCCGCACTGACAATCGTGGAACCCTCGCCCCGCGAGGCACCCGAGACCCACGGGACGCGGCCCTCGACGAGGGTCCGCAGACGGTTCGCCGCCCGCATCACGAACGGGGTCAGCAGCAGGCCGGCCCCCATCACCGCGGCGCCCGCGACGGCGTCCAGGAAGTAGTGGTTGGCCGTGCCCATCACGACGATCGTGGTGAACAGCGGATAGACGACGGCGGCGACCTTGGCCGCGGGCGTGCGGCCGTGACGCCACAGCATCACTCCGCACCACAGCGCCCAGCCCACGTGCAGGCTCGGCATCGCCGCGTACTGGTTCGTCATCCCGCCCATACCGCGCGGCGCACTCGCCTCGCCGCCCCACCAGCCGTAGGAGCTGTACTGGGCCATCGTGTCGACGAAGCCGTGACCGGGCGACAGCAGCCGGGGCGGACAGGTCGGCAGCAGGGTGAAGCCGATCAGGCCTATGAACGTGGAGGTCATCAGCCAGGTGCGGGCCGCGCGGTAGCGCACGGTCCGGGAGCGGAAGAGCCAGATCAGGATCGCGGGCGTCACCAGGTAGTGCAGCGACCCGTACCAGAAGTCGGCGGGCACGCCCAGCCAGGCCTCACGCGTGAACAGCCGGTTCAGCGGATGTTCGGCGTTGAGGTGGAGGAGCTTCTCGATCCGCAGGATCGACAGGCCGTGGCCCACGGCGCCGTCGGTGTCGCCCCGGGCGAGCAGCCGGCCCGCCGTGTACGACGCGTACACGAGCAGGATCAGCGGGACCTCGGTCCACCAGCGGAGCCGTGCCCGCTCCGCCGCGGACGTGCGCGGCTCGGTCCACCGGCGCGACCGGGTGCGCGGTGCCGCTTCGGTACGCGGTGCATCGGTCTGCGGCATCCGATCGCCCTCCCCCATCTGCTCGTGCCCATCTGCTTGTGGTGACCCGACAGTCCGCTGTCCGCTGACGACGGTCCGTGGCCACCCCGGGATTTTACGGTGTACGCGAATGCCCCGGAGGGGCGCCCCGGATCTCAAAGACGCGGGGATCGCCCCCCGGGTTGCCCGCAGCAGTGGTGAGCGATGATGGAATCACCCACTCCTCAAGCCGTCGTCGAGTGAGCCATCTCTCACTCGTGCCGCCCGTTCCGGAAAGGCTCTTCTCCATGGCACCGCGCATCCTGCTGGCCCGGCACGGACAGACCGAATGGTCGTTGTCCGGAAAGCACACCGGCAGGACCGACATCCCGCTCCTGGAAGAAGGGCGGCGCGGTGCCAAGCTGCTGGGCGAGCGGCTCCACCGGGCGCCCTTCGACGGACTCCCCGGTGTCGAGGTGCGCACCAGCCCGCTCGCGCGCGCGCACGAGACGTGCGAACTGGCCGGTTTCGGGGAGCGCGCGAGTACCTGGGACGTGCTCATGGAGTGGGACTACGGCGCCTACGAGGGCATGACCCCGGCGGAGATCCAGGGCATCCGGCCCGGCTGGTTCATCTGGCGCGACGGCGTCCCCGAGGGGGAGACCCTGGAGCAGGTCACCGCGCGCGCGGACGAGGTCGTCTCATGGGCCCGCTCCGAGGACCGTGATCTGCTGATCTTCGCCCACGGCCACATCCTGCGTTCCATAGGCGCCCGCTGGCTTGGTCTTCCGCTGGACTTCGCGGCCCGCATCCGCCTCAATCCCACCTCTCTGTCGGTGCTCGGCTGGGCCTACGGGGAGCCGGCCGTCGAGGTGTGGAACGACTGCGGACACCTGAGCGCCTGACCGGCGCCCGGGGCGGCCCTCAGGCCGTGCGCGGCAGGTTCGCGTGGCGGTCGAGGAACGCGGAGACGCCCGAGGCCCTGCGGTGCGGGAGCAGTACGCGGGCCGTTCCCGCCAGCATGGTCTGGATGCGGGAGGACTGGACCTCGTTCAGCAGGTCCAGGACTCGCAGACCGGCGAGGGCGGCCTCGTCGGGGCGACCGCCGCGGGCCAGGTCGTCGGCGAGTTCGGCGGTGTAGAGGGCGATGTTGCGGGTGAAGTGCGGGTCCTGGAGGTGGGCGGCGCGGCGCGCGTGGCGGGCCGCCCGGGGCCAGTCGCCCAGCGTCGACCAGCACTGCGCTTCGAGACCCTCCAGTTCGGCCTCTCCGTAGAAGGTCATCCACTCCGGGTCGGTCTCCGAGGGGCCCCGCTTGTAGAGGGCCTGGGCGCGCGCCATCGCCTGTTCGCATCCCTTGCGGTCGGCAAGCCCGGCCCAGCCACCCGCCTCGCGCAGCGCGAGCAGGGAGAGCAGGCGGGGGGAGCCCAGAGGGCGTGCGGCGCGCTGGGCCGCCTGGGCCGCGCGCACGGCCTCGCGAGGGCGCCCCGCGTCGCGGGCGAGGAACGCCGTGTTGCAGAAGGCGTGCGCCTCGAGGCCCGGGTCGCCCGCCATCCGGGCGGTCGCGAGGGCCTCCGCGTAGTGCGAGCGCGCGTCGTCGAAGCGCCCCGAGTCGTGTGCCAACCAGCCCACCGAGATGGCCAGTTCGCCCGCACCGGAGTACAACCGGTCGGCGGTGGTCTGCCGGGTGGTGCCCGCATCGAGCAGCGCGTACGCCGTACGCAGGGGAGTCGCGGCGCGTCGGTAGAGGCCGTCGGCCCCGTGCCGGTCGTCGAGCAGTCGGATCTTGCGGACGGCTTCTTCGAGGGCGTCCGCCTCGGACGTACCCGCCCGGTGGACGCGCCGTTCGGCCGCCGCGGCGCTGCCGCCGAAGGCGCCCGCGAAGGGTCCCAGTGAGGCCGCCGCCACGGTGGCGGTGCCTCCGGTCATGAATGCGCGACGCTGCACGTCGCTCTCCTCGTGGTTCTGATCGCGTTTCTCGTACGGGTCGTACGGGTCGTACGGGTCGTACGAGTGGCGCGGGTCGTACGGGTCATGGGTGTCGTACGGATCGTGCGGGTGGTACGCGGTGCGCGGGGTCCCGGGGTGGTGCGGACCCGGCGTCTCATACGTCTCGTGCGCCCCGTCCGTCTCATATGGGGCGTGCGAACGGTTCGTGGAGTGTGTGGGGGGTGCCTCGTCGATGTCTCGCGCCCCGCGTCCGCGTACCCATGAGCGGGGAGTGAAACCGAGGTCGGTCAGCGTGCGGCCGGGGAACATGTGCAGGAACACCCGCTCGTACGCGTAGTTGGGACAGCGGATCTCGCCCGCCTCGACGCGCCCGATGTAGCGCGCGTCGCAGCTGACCCGCTCGCCGATCTCGCGCGCGGCCCTCCGCACCGCCGCGGCGAACTCGCCCGGGGAGCGCTGGCCGCGCAACCGCCGGAAGGCGAGATTCGGCCGTGGTGGCCGGGGGGACGGGGACGAGGTCACCGTTGACGACGCCATGGCCGGGCCCTCTCTTGCGAACCGTCGAACCATGCCGGAATCCGGGCCGAGTTGACCGGGTTGTGCCCAGTAGGTGCCCTGCTTCCGGCGGGGCAAGAACGTACCTGTTGTGACGGCGCCGCCACGCTGGGTTTGGCTACAAAACGGATATCTCATCCACGATCTGCCATGAACTGCCATCCTTTGTGGCGGAGTTTCGCCGTAGCCGTTGACGTCCTGGCGCGTTGAACCGTGTGGACCGGGAGCCGCCCGAACTCCCGACCCACTCGTCATGAGGAGGGGTTCCGTTGGAGGCCGGGATGCAGATCACGCAGAGCGCCGAGTTCCGTACACCGCCGTCGACCGCGCAGCACAGGCCGTCCCCGGAGTGCGGTGTTCCGCTGCGGCCGGCCGCCGAGTGCGACCTGGTGACCGTGCCGGCCCGCCAGGGGCTGGAGGCGGTCGACATCCTGCGCCGGGTCGCGGCCGACTTCGTAGGGCCCGTCCTGCACGACGGCGGCTGCGACACCCTCGGCTTCCTGGTGCCGCTCGGCACCGCTGAGGCCTGGGACGTACCCGGCAGCACCTGTACGCAGACCGACGGCCGCGGCCTGCGGCCGGCCCCCGAGCCCCCGGTCGAGGGCTCGGACTGGCTCCTCCCGCCCGGCGAGGCGGATCTCGCGACCGACCCGGCGGTGCTGCGAGCCGCGCTGGGCGAGGCCGCGCGACTGATCGAGGCGGCGGACGGCTGCCGGTGAGCTCGCCGGGCCGTGACCGATGACCGCCGCTTCCCGCGGCCCGTGCGCGGCCGGTCCGGGCGCCTCGGAGACGGCTCCCGCGAGCCCTGCCGGCGCCGGTCGGGGTACCTCGCGGACCGCGTTCGTGAGCCGTGCCGACGCCCGTCGGGGCACCTCGGAGACGGTGCCCCGAGTTCTGCCGACGCCGGTCCGGGCACCCCGGTGAACGGTCGCTGGGCCGAGGCGTCGTCGCGCACCGATAATGGCGGGATGGCAAGGGCGAGGAATCAGCGGGCGGACGAGGGCCGCGACGCCGGGCGGGGCGGGCGGCGCGGGCAGGGGGCGGCCGAGGCGGTCGTGGAGGCCGTGGACGGCGGGCTCGCCGAGCTGCTGCCCGACCGTGACCGGGCGCGCGCCTGGACCCTGCTCATCGACGGCGCCCCGCAGTCCCACGTCGATCTCGACGACCCCGCCTACCTGAGCTTCGAGTACCAGCGCCGCCTCGGCCATGTCATCGACCTCGTCGCCCCGTCCGGCAAGCCCGTTCAGGTCGTGCACCTCGGCGGCGGCGCCCTCAGCCTGGCCCGCTACACGGCCGCGACCCGCCCCCGGTCCACCCAGCAGGTCGTCGAACGCGACGCGGCCCTCGTCCAACTGGTGCGCCGCGAGCTGCCGTTGGATCCGAACGCCCGGATCAGGGTGCGTTCCACGGACGCCCGGGAAGGTCTCGCCAAGGTGCCCGACGGATGGGCGGACCTGGTCATCGCGGACGTGTTCAGCGGCGCCCGCACCCCGGCACACCTGACGTCCGTCGAGTTCGTCATGGACGTCCGCCGGACCGTGAAGGACTCCGGCGTCTACGCCGCGAACCTCGCCGACGGCCCCCCGCTCGCCCACCTCCGCGGCCAGATCGCGACCGTGGCCTCCGTCTTCCCCGAACTAGCCCTTGTCGCCGACCCGACGGTGCTGCGCGGCAAACGCTTCGGGAACGCCGTCCTCGTGGCCTCGGGACGGCCGCTGCCGATCGCCGAACTGACCCGCCGCGCGGCTTCCGACCCGCATCCCGCCCGGGTCGAACACGGCAAGGAGCTCATGGACTTCACGGGCGGCGCGTCACCGGTCACGGACGCGGTGGCGGTCGCGTCACCGGCCCCGCCGCCGTCCGTGTTCCGCTGACCCGGCGTCAAACGCCCTGGACGGCGGCTCCGACACGTGCCCCGGCTCGTCAGGGGCCCCGTACTTCCGCTCCCCGGTTCGCCGGCCGGTCGCTGCTCCCGCGTGGCGGCTCCGGCCGCCCGCGTACGTGCGCCCGCCCGCCACATCCGTCGGGTCAGTACGTCCCGATGTCCACGTGCGGCGGCCCGTCGTGCCAGTCGCAGAACACCGACACCCGGTCGGCGCCGGAGGTGAACTCCACGCGGATATACGTGTCCACCTTCCACACCTGCATCGACCAGCCGGTGTTCGGCGTCGCGGACACCAGCGTCCCGTACGTGGCGGCGATGTCGAAGACCACCCGGCCGCCGTCGGAGTCGTAGCCCTTGATCTGTCCGGAGGAGGTCGGGGAGGCCGTCGAAGTGGGGGAGGCGGGTGACGGACCGCCGCTCGCCGGCGCGGACTTCGAGGGTGCCGTGCTCGGCTTCGGGCTCGTGGACGGCAGGTTCGTCGCGTCCCTGGACGGCTCGGCCCGCTGGGTCGAGGACCCCAGCGGTCTCGTCTCCCGCGTCGTCGCGCCGGCCGCCGTGATGGGCAGGGCCCGCGGCGGGTCGTACGCCGTCCCCGTCATGACGGTGTGGACACCCCACCACGACAGCGTGACCGCCGCGCCCGTGGCGAGCGACCACGCGAGTACGTGTACGAGTCCTCTGCGCATCGCGGCCATACTGCACCACGAGCACCACGGGTGTCTCACGGCCCTGCCAAGATCCGGAATGTCCCCGGAGGGCGGGCCGGGATTGTCCACAGGTGCCCAACCAGGGTTGTCCACAGGCGCCGTACGGCCGCGCCCGGATGGCGTACGGTGCCGCCCATGGCAAGTGTGCTCGTTGTCGAGGACGACCAGTTCGTACGCTCGGCCCTCATCCGGCATCTGACCGAGGCCGCGCACATCGTGCGCAGCGTCGGCACCGCCCTGGAGGCGCTGCGCGAGGTCGCCCATTTCTCCTTCGACGTCGTGATTCTCGACCTCGGACTGCCCGATCTGGACGGGTCCGAGGCGCTGAAGATGCTGCGCGGAATCACCGACGTCCCGGTGATCATCGCCACCGCGCGGGACGACGAGACGGAGATCGTCCGACTGCTGAACGCCGGCGCGGACGACTATCTGACCAAGCCGTTCTCGGTCGAGCACCTGTCGGCGCGGATGGCGGCGGTGCTGCGCCGTTCGCGCACCACCGTGGGCGACGCGCCCGTGTCGACGGTCATCCGCGTCGGCGGGCTCGCCATCGACCCGCTGCGCCGCCAGGCGGAACTGGACGGCGTACGACTCGACCTCACCCGGCGCGAGTTCGACCTGCTCGCCTTCCTGGCCGGGCGCCCCGGCGTCGTCGTGCCGCGCAAGGAACTGCTTGCCGAGGTGTGGCAGCAGGCCTATGGCGACGACCAGACCATCGACGTCCATCTGTCGTGGCTGCGACGGAAGTTGGGGGAGACGGCGGCGCGTCCGCGTTATCTGCACACCCTGCGGGGCGTCGGCGTGAAGCTGGAGCCGCCGAGAGTGGAGCGGCCGCTATGAGGTGGGCACTGGTCAAGGTGTGCGTGGCGGTGACGACGATGGTCGTGATCGCCTTCGCGGTCCCGCTCGGCCTGGTGATCAAGGAGATGGCGCGGGACCGGGCGTTCTCGAACGCCGAGCGGCAGGCCGCCGCCATCGCGCCCGCGCTCTCCATCACCACCGAGCGGGACGAGCTGGAGCGGGTCGTCGCCTCGGCCGGCTCGGACGCCGGGATAGGCGTGCACATCCCCGCCGCCGACGGCAAGCCGGCGGTCGAGATCGGCAAGCAGCGCGCGGTCGGCAAGGACATCGCCATGACCCGGCGGCTGGGCCGGGCCTCCACCACGGAGGTGCCCGGCGGCTCCGCGCTGCTCCAGCCCATCGCGCTCAGCTCCGGCGAGATCGCGGTCATCGAGGTGTACGTCCCCGAGGCCGAGGTCAGCAACGGCGTGGGTACGGCCTGGGCGGTCCTCGCCGCGGTCGGCGTCGCCCTCGTCATCGGCTCCGTCGCGGTCGCCGACCGGCTGGGCGTGCGGATGGTGCAGCCCGCGCAGCGACTCGCCGAGAGCGCGCACGAGCTGGGCGAGGGGAAGCTGGGCTCCCGCGTGCCCGAGGAAGGACCGACCGAACTGCGGCTGGCCGCCGTGGCCTTCAACTCCATGGCCGACCAGGTCGTCCAACTGCTCGCCAACGAAAGGGAGCTCGCCGCGGACCTCTCGCACCGGCTGCGTACACCGCTGACCGTGCTCCGCCTCAACACCGCCTCGCTCGGCGACGGACCGGCCGCCGAGCAGACCCGGGCCGCCGTCGCGCAGCTGGAGCGCGAGGTCGACACGATCATCCGGACGGCCCGGGAGGCCAAGCCGCAGACCGCGGCGATCGGCGTCGGCGCCGGGTGCGACGCGTCCGAAGTCGTCCGGGAGCGCATGGACTTCTGGTCGGCGCTCGCCGAGGACGAGGGCCGCAAGGTGCGGGTGGCCGGAGTGGACCGGCCGGTCCGCATACCCGTGGCCCGCGCCGACCTCGCCGCCGCGCTCGACGCCCTCCTCGGCAATGTCTTCCGCCACACCCCCGAGGGAACGGCCTTCGCGGTCGACGTGCACAACGCCGAGGACGCCGTGATCATGCTGGTGTCGGACGCGGGCGCGGGAATAGTGGATCCGGTGGCGGCGATGGCGCGCGGACGGGGCTCGGGCAACGACGGGTCGACCGGTCTCGGCCTCGACATCGTGCGTCGGCTCGCGGAGTCGACGGGCGGGGACGTGCGGATCGGTTCCTCCGTGCTGGGCGGAACCGAGGTGCGTATCTGGATCCAGCTGGACGGAAGAGCGCCGGTCCGGAGCGGGCACCGGGGCAGGGTACGGCGCCGCAGGCGCGGCGCGGGTGTGCGCTGAGCCACGCCGCGGGACGCGCCGGACCGCTCCGAGCTTCTGGCCGCAGGACGCCACGGACCGCCCTGAGCTTCTGGCCGCGGGGCGTGCCCGGCCGCTCCGGGCTCGTGGTCGCGGGACGCCCCGGACCGCCCTGAGCTTCTGGCCGCGGGACGCGCCGGACCGCTCCGAGCTTCTGGTCGCGGGCCGCGCCGGACTGCCCTGAGCTTCTGGCCGCGGGGCGTGCCCGGCCGCTCCGGGCTCGTGGTCGCGGGATGTGCCCGCCGCTCCGGGCCCATGGCCGCGGGTGTGCCCGACCGCTTCGGGCCCGTGGCCCTGGGTCGCGCCAAACCGCCCACATTGGTCTCGACCTTTAACGGCTCCCGATGCCTTCCTTAAGCGCGCCCTAAGATCCTCAACCTGCGTCCGGATCAAGCGGTTTGACCGATTCCGGATCGCTAGCGTGATGCCCGCACCCCCTGGGACGTCCCCAGCCCCCGTGAATCCGCGAAGGCAGGCACACGCGATGAGCAGTACGCACCGGCGCAAGGTCAGTGGCAGGAACAAGGCGATAGGCGGCATCGTCGCGGCGGCCGTGGCCGGCGGTGGCGCATTCCTGTTCACCGGTATCGCGAACGCGTCGAGCGTCGGCGCCGCGTACACCAGGACCAGCGAGTGGTCCACGGGGTACACCGCCCAGTACGTCGTCTCCAACGACACGAACCAGGCGAAGCCGGACTGGACGCTGGAGTTCGACCTGCCCTCGGGCTCCAAGCTCAGCTCGCTGTGGGACGCGACGTCGACGGTGAGCGGGCAGCACGTCACCGTGAAGCCGCCGTCCTGGGACAAGGACGGCCTGGCGGCCGGCGAGTCCGTCACCGTCGGCTTCGTCGTGAACGGCACCGCGAACCCGACCGGCTGTGTCATCGACGGCACCAAGTGCTCGGTGGACGGCGCGACGCCCGAGCCGAGCGGCCGCCCGACGCAGACCGCGACCCCGACGGCCACCCCCACCCCGACCGCGAGCGCGACGCAGAGCGCGACCCCGAAGCCCACGGCGACCGCCACCGCGACCGCCACGGCGACCCCGTCCCCCACGCAGACCTCGGGCGGCGGCACCACGACGTCCGCGGGCTTCGCGCCCTACGTCGACACCTCCCTCTTCCCCGCCTTCGACCTGCTCAAGGCGGCCGACGCCACCGGCGTGAAGAACTACAACCTCGCCTTCATCACCGACGGCGGCGGCTGCACGCCGAAGTGGGGCGGCGTGAGCGACCTCGCCAGTGACGCGGTCGCGGCGCAGATCGGCGCGCTGCGCGCCAAGGGCGGCGACGTCCGGGTCTCCTTCGGCGGAGCCTCCGGCTCCGAGCTGGCCACGGCCTGCTCCTCGGCGGACACGCTGGCGGCGGCGTACGGCAAGGCCGTGGACGCCTACAAGCTCACCAAGGTCGACTTCGACGTCGAGGGCGGCGCGCTGCCCAACGCGACCGCGAACACGAACCGCGCGAAGGCCATCGCCAAGCTCCAGCAGCAGCACCCGGGCCTGGACGTCTCCTTCACCCTGCCGGTCCTGCCCCAGGGCCTCACCCAGGACGGCGTGAACCTGCTCTCCGACGCCAAGTCCAACGGCGTGAAGATCAACACCGTGAACATCATGGCGATGGACTACGGCCCGGCGTTCAGCGGTGACATGGGCGACCTCGCCCAGCAGGCCGCGACGGCCACCCAGGCGCAGATCAAGAGCGTCCTCGGCCTCTCCGACAGCGCCGCGTGGAAGACCGTCGCCATCACCCCGATGATCGGCGTCAACGACGTCGCCTCGGAGATCTTCAAGGTCGACGACGCCTCGCAGCTGGTGACCTTCGCGCAGTCCAAGGGCATCGGCTGGCTCTCCATGTGGTCCGCCGCCCGTGACAAGCAGTGCGCCGGCGGTGCCAAGAACTCCGCCGACGCGGTCTGCAGCTCCATCGTCCAGAGCGACGGCGCCTTCTCGAAGGCGTTCGCGGCTCTCAAGTAGCCACTGCGAAACGGGGGTTGCGCGCCCCGGCCGGACTTCTCCACCCCCCACCCGGCCGGGGCGTCGTAGCCGGTTCGCGAAAAGGGCCTGGGCCGTGTCCGGTGATCTTCCGGACGCGGCCCAGGCCCTTTCTCTTCCTCACTGTCTCCGAGGCGGCTCCCAGGAGTCGTCCTTGAGCGCGCGGAGCAGACCGGCCAGCGCGTGGGGCGCGGCCGTGGCGACGTCGTGCGGCTGGTCGCTCTCGCGGAGGTGGATGTGACCGGACACCGCCGCCGCCAGTTCCACACAGTTGCCTTCGCCGCCCGTGCTGAACGAGGACTTCTGCCAGGCGAATCGGGGCATGGGGGTTCCTTTCACAGGGCGTACATGACGTGCTGGATCAGGCTCAGGGAGTCACGTGACGCGTGCGACTCCGGTGCCGACTCGGGGTCGACCGGCGCCAGCGCCAGCTCCGACAGCCGCTCGAACATTTTTGTGTACTCGTCGAGATGGTTCGCATCCCGGAGAAAGAGGGAATTCGTCGGGTGCTCCAGGTAGACCGTGTCCAGTTCGGGCGCGGAGCTCCCGTAGAGGACGAACGACTGGGTGTGGGCCGCGTAGATCCCCGCCTCGAACGGGTACACCTGTACGGCCACGTTGGGCAGCCGCGATATCTCCATGAGCCGCAGCAGTTGCCGCCGCATGACCGCCGCGCCCCCCACTTGGGCGTGCAGCGCGGCTTCGTGGACCACGGCCCGGTACGTCACCGGTGACCCGCCGGTGAGCACGCGCTGCCGGGCCAGGCGGAACTCCGCGTAGCGATGGGCGCGTCGGCGGTCTCTCTCGGTGGCTTCCAGCACCGCGCGGGCGTATTCCTCGGTCTGGAGCATTCCGGGGATCACGAGCGGCTCGTGCGTCCGCAGCACCGTCGACAGGGATTCCAGTTCCGCGAGGTCACGGGCCGCCGGTCCGATGATGTCGTTGAACTCGTCCCACCACCCCTTGCCGTTCTCCTGGGCCATCGCCATCAGCGCGTCGAAGTAGGGTCCGGCCGGGCAGCCGTACTCCTGGAGAACCTTGTGCAGGCGGTTGCGCGAGACATCGATGCGTCCGGTCTCGATGTTGCTGATGCGGGCACGGTCGGCGTCGAGGATGGCCGCCGCGCGCTCGCCGGAGAGCCCGGCGTGGACGCGCAGTTTGCGCAGCTCCGCACCGAGCCTGCGCTGACGCTCGCTCGGGTTGCTCCTTGGTGCCATGGCAGACCTCCTCGCGGAGCAGTCTGCCGATCTCTACGCCCGCGAGTCGCCGACCCGTCGGCACGTCACCCGCGTGGGTGACATACGGGGGAGACGCTTGCGTCGGAGGAAAACATTTCCCTACCTTCGAGGCGATCCACCTCGCCCCCGCGCCCCGAGGAAGTACCCCCGATCTCAACGGAGTTGAGGACCCGGGACCTGGTCACCGCGGCCGCGCGCAACCCGAAGGAGCCCCCTCCGATGGAGGATCACCGACGCCCCACCGACGTCTCCCTCGTCTTCCCGCCCCACCCCGTCTGGGTGCGCACCGCCCGGGAGACCGTCCGCACCCTCCTCGCCGCGTCCCACCGGCCCGAACTCACCGACATCGCGGTGCTCCTGACCTCCGAGGCGGTCACCAACGCCGTCAACGCGTGTACCGGCCGGGGCTGTTCGGCGCCGGTGACGCTGTGCGCCGGCTGGGCCGGCCCCCGTCGGCTCCGTGTCCTCGTCCACGACGAGGCTCCGGGTCTTCCCGACTGCCGTGCCCCCGGCCCCGAAGAAGAGGGAGGCCGGGGGATGCAGCTCATCTCGAACGGTGCCGACGCCTGGGGTGTGTGCGGGCACGGGCCGGGGCGGGGCAAGGCGACCTGGTTCGAGCTGGGCCGGTCAGACCTCTGCGGGTGACCGGCCGGGGGCGGTGGTGGTCGCGTCCTCGGGAGACGGGCCCTCGCTGAGGCCGAGCCGTCCGTGCACCGCGCGCAGCGGCTTCGGCGCCCACCAGGCGACGCGGCCCAGCAGCCGCATGGCGGCCGGGACGAGCACTCCCCGAACGGCCACCGCGTCGATCAGGATCGCCAGACCGCTGCCGAGGCCGAACATCTGGATGAAGCTGACGTGCGCCGTGCCGAAGGCGAAGAAACTCACCGCGAGCAGCCCGGCGGCCATGGTCACGATCCGGCCGGTGTGCGAGAGCCCGCTGGTGACCGCGGTCTCGGTGTCGGCCCCCGCGTCGTGGAGCTCCTTGATACGGCTGGTCACGAACACCTCGTAGTCCATGGACAGACCGAAGGCGATGCAGAACATCAGCACGGTCATCGAGGTGTCCATCGGCTGTGGCGTGAAGCCGAGCAGCGAGGACAGATGGCCGTCCTGGAAGATCCACACCATGACGCCGATGGCCGCGGTGAGACTGACGGCGTTCAGGACCAGGGCCCGCAGGGGCTGGACCACACTGCCGGTGAAGAGGAACAGGATCACGAAGGTGCTGCCGGCGACCAGGCCGATGGCGGCCGGGAGCCGGTCCGCGATCGAGGACTTGGAGTCGACGAGCCGGGCGTCCGTGCCGCCGACCAGCGCCTCGGTCCCGCCGGGCGCGTCGACGGCCCGTACGGCCTTGACCAGGTCCTGGGCCTCGTCCGATTTGGGGGTGAGGCCCGTGACGACGCTGATCCGCTGGGCGTCGGCGCGGCCGAGCGAGGCGGCGGCCGGTCCTGGCGGACCGGAACGGCCGTCGGTGTAGGTGCCGGCCGAGGTCTCGACGCGGGCCGCGCCGTCGAGCCGCGACAACGTGGTCGCGTACGTGCCGAGTTCGCCGCGTGACACCGGACCAGTCGTCACGATCTGCACCGCCGACTCGTCGCTGCCGGTGAAGTCGTGCTGGACGGCGGTGGCGACCTGCCGGCTCTGCGCGCTCTCGGGCAGGACCCGTTCGTCGGGTGTGCCGAAGACGACGCCGAGCAGTGGGGAGGCCGCGAGCAGCAGAACGGCCAGGACCGGGAGTGCGGTCAGGGCGGGCCTGCGCATCACCGTGCGGGACAGCCTGGCCCAGAGCGGGGCCTCGGCGCTGCGCACGGTCTTCGCCCAGGGCAGTCGGCCCTTGTTGACGCGGTGGCCCAGCAGGGCGAGCAGGGCCGGCATGACCAGCAGCGCGCTCAGGGCGGCGATGGCCACCACGCCGATGCCCGCGTAGGCGAAGGAGCGCAGGAAGAACTGCGGGAAGACCAGCAGCGCGGCGAGCGCGGCGGCGACGGTCGCGGCGGAGAAGGCGATGGTGCGTCCGGCGGTGCGGACCGTGTGCCGCAGGGCGTCCGGGACCTCGGCGCCCTCCGCGAGGTGTTCGCGGAACCGGCTGATCATGAGGAGCGCGTAGTCGATGCCGAGGCCCAGGCCCAGTGCGGTGGTGAGGTTGATCGAGAACACCGAGACGCTGGTGAGGCTGCCCAGCACGTAGAGCTCGGCGAACGTGCCGACGATCGCGATCAGCCCGATGATCAGCGGCAGCATGGCCGCCACGACACTGCCGAAGGCGATCACCAGCAGGACGAGGATCAGCGGTACGGCGATGGCCTCGGCGACCGCGAGGTCCTTGGCGACCTGGGTGGGCACCTCGTCGCCGACCGCGGCCTCGCCGCCGGCCCGCACGGTCAGCCCGTTCCGGTCGCCGGTGTACCGGCTGATGACCGTCGAGGCGTTGTCGCCCCGCTGGGTGTCGTCGCCCTTGACGTGGGCCAGTACGAGGGCCTGTTTGCCGTCCCGGGAGGCCAGCGCGGAGGCGCCGGTGTCCCAGTACGAGATCACGTTCGACAGGGCGGGCTCGTCCTTGAGCCGGGAGGTCAGGTCGCGCCCGGCGCGGTCGGCGGCCGGGGAGCCGATGGCCCCGCCGTCGTGGGACCGGGCGAGCAGGACGAGGTTGCTCTCGCCGCCGAACTTCTGGTCGATGAGGGCCTGCGCGCGGGCCGAGGGTGCGCTCGGATCCTCGAAGCCGCCGCTCTGGAGCTTGCCGAACGCCCCGAGTCCGACGACGGCCATGGCGACCACGGCGACCGCGGCGAGGGCGAGCAGAAGTCGGCTCCGATGGAGGGCCAGCTGTGCGATGCGGTCGAACACGGTGATCGCCTCCGAATGTTTACGCTGTTAACATCGACGATGGCATAGGATGTTAACGGCGTCAACTTCAAGGGGGGAGGGCCGGAACGGGGGTGCGGGCGGAACCACCGATTCGGGCAGGATGGAGTCATGGAATCGATCACGGGCGGCAGAGCGGACACCGGCGGTGACGCGAGGGCCGAGGGTGACACCGGCTTCGGCGTGGGAGCCGAGGGTGACACCGGCTTCGGCGTGGGAGCCGAGGGTGACACCCGCTCCGGCGCGGGAGTCGACGGCGGCTCCCGTACGGGTGGGAAGGGCACCCCGGATACGGATGCCGGCTCGGGTGCCGACGACGGCTCCGGTGCGGACGGCCGGGGGAAGGCGGCTGCCCGTACGCGGGCCGGTGCCGGCAAGTCGCGGTACCACCACGGTGATCTCCGCAACGCCCTGATCGAGGCCGCGGTCGAACTCGCGAAGGAGGGCGGCCCCGAGCGGGTCGTGCTGCGGGAGGCCGCCCGCAGTGTCGGCGTGTCGCCCACCGCCGCCTACCGCCACTTCGACGGCCAGGGGGAACTGCTGGAGGAGGTGAAGACCCACGGCCAGCAGGCGCTCGCCGCCTCGATGAAAGCGGCCGTACGTGCCCTGCCCGCATCCGACGACCCGGGCGAGGCGGCGGTGCGCAGGACCGAGGCCGTCGGGCGCGGCTACGTCCGCTTCGCGATCGAGCACCCCGGCCTCTACCGCACCGCCTTCTGCCGCACCGCGGCGGCGGCGGAGCACGACTTCACCGGCCTCGAAGTGCCCGACACGGGTGCCGAGTTCGCCGCGTTCAGGGAACTCTCCGACACCCTCGACGCGCTGGTAGCGACGGGCCGGATGCGGCCGGAGAACCGTCCCGCCGCCGAGGCGGCCGCCTGGGCGACCGTGCACGGCCTGTCCCTGCTCATCCTCGACGGCCCACTGGCCCTCCTGCCCCCGGACCAGCGCGACGCGGTGGTGGAACGGACCCTGACCACGATCGTCGCGGGGCTTGTCCGCTAGGGCCTGGCTGACAATGTGCGTCGGATCGGGCCGCGGCGTCCGGTGCCGTGCATCGCAAGGCGGAGGGTCGCCCTCGTACTGGGCGTACTCGGGCGTGCCCGACAACGCGGCGTGGGGGTCCCCCCTGCTCGAAGAGCCTGGGGGGCGGTGCCGGGCGCCGCGGGCCCGGCGGGAATTGTCGGCCACACCCCTGGGACCTGGCAGGGGTGTGGCCGACGGCCGAGCGCCGTCACCGGCCGGGTGCCATGTGCGCTCGTATGGACAGCGGGGCCGGCTGGTACGCAGGCGATGCGGCAGAGCTGTGACGCGGCTCACCAGGAAAAGGTGACAGGACGTTGTCGCGGACGGCTGCGACTGTCGACAGCATGACGATCACAGACGAGGACTGCCTCGCCGAGACCCTGAAGTTCAACGAGTGCTTCGCCGCCGCCGCGGCGAGCCGCCCGGCGCGCGAAGGAGTGCCGGACGCAACCCTGCTGGCCGCCCTGCGGCGCAACCGGCTCGCCGGCGACACGCCACCGGTGAGACTGCCGCAGGGCCAGGACCGCGTCATCGCGGGTGGAGTGAAAGCCCGCGTGTTCGTACCCGACCACGTCGACGGCGTGTACCTGCACATACACGGCGGCGGCTGGGCGTTCGGCTCCGCCGACGGGCAGGACGAGAGGCTGTGGCGGCTCGCCGAGCAGGCACGGCTGGCCGTGGTGAGCGTGGAGTACCGCCTCGCGCCGGAACACCCGTTCCCGGCCGGGCCCGACGACTGTGAAGCGGCCGCCCGATGGCTGGTGGACCACGCCGCGGCCGAGTTCGGCACTCGACGGCTCCTGATCGGCGGTGAGTCGGCCGGTGCCCACCTGAGTGTCGTGACACTGCTGCGCCTTCGCGACCGGCACGGCATCACCGCCGAGTTCCGGGCCGCCCACCTGCTTTTCGGCCCCTACGACCTGTCGATGACACCGAGCCAGCGACTGTTCGGATCAAAGCGGCTGCTGAGCAACACCGAAACGCTGAGGGGCAGTTATGAGCTGTTCACACCGGAAATGGGGACGGAACAGCGCCGCGGTCCCGAAGTCTCACCGCTGTTCGCCGACCTGACGGGCTTGCCGCCCGCCCGAATCGTCGTCGGCACCGAGGATCCACTCCTGGACGACTCGCTGTTCCTGGCCCAACGCTGGCAGGCGGCAGGGGCGCCGGTGCAACTCGGTGTCGTCGCCGGCGCGATGCACGGCTTCACCCTGTTCCCCCTGACCGTCACCGAGCGGGAACTGCGGCGCGAGCGGGACTTCCTGTCCACCGCGGGAAGGTAGCGTCGGCCGCGTGAACCGCACTACTCGGCTCTACGCGCTGGTGGAAGAGTTGCGCGCGGCGGCGCCGCGGCCGCTGACGGTCGCCGCGCTCGCCGCGCGATTCGAGGTGAACACCCGCACGGTGCAGCGTGACCTCCAGGCGCTGATGGAGGCCGGTGTCCCGGTGCGCGCCACACCAGGGCGAGGCGGTGGCTGGTCGATCGACCCGGAGATGACCCTGCCCCCGATCCGTTTCACCGCCGCCGAAGCCTCGGCACTGGCCGTCGCGCTCGCCGCGGCGGACGCCTCCGCCCCGTACGCCGGTGCGGCCCGCGCGGCGGCCCAGAAGATCGCGGCTTCGATGACCGGTCCCGCCTCGGTGGCGGCACAGGAACTCGCCGCACGGATCGTCACGCTGCCCTCCCCGACCGACTCCACGGTCCGCGCCGCGGTGGAGCAGGCTCTCACCACGAACTCGGTCCTGCGGCTGTCCTACATCGACGCGGCGGGACGCGAGAGCGACCGCGTGGTGGAACCGGCCGGACTGCTGACCGCCGACGGCCGCTGGTACCTCATCGCCTGGTGTCGCACACGGCAGGCCGGCCGGGGCTTCCGGCTCGACCGCATCACAGCGGCGGCTCCGGCCGATGAGCGGGCGCGGCCCCATGATCTGACCCGGCTGCTGCTCGGCTCGGCCGCAGCCGGAGCGGTGCGGCCCACCGCGCTGGCCTCACTCACGCAGCCGCCCGGGAAACGGAAGGCACCGCCTCGGTGAATCTTCCCGTCACCGCCCCAGGGATGAGGTTCGGATCGCCCCGGGGCCGTGGGAGGGACGGCGCGTGGGCGAGGTCCGTGCGGTGGGGGAACGCGGTCGAACGCGGCGGGGCGCGGCACCCCCCTCGGGTGTCGCGCCCCGTCCCCCGTGTCCCCCGGGCGATGGCCTACTCGGCGGGCGTCACCGGCGCCAGCGTTCCCGTGCGGGCCGCCCGGCTGTACCAGTGGGCGCTCGACTTCGGGGTGCGGATCTGGGTCGCGTAGTCGACGTAGACCGCGCCGAAGCGCTTGCCGTAGCCGTAGGACCACTCGAAGTTGTCCATCAGGGACCAGAGGTAGTAGCCGCGGACGTCCGCGCCGTCGGCGATCGCGCGGTGCACGGCGGTCAGGTGGCCGTTGAGGTAGGAGATGCGCTCGGGGTCGTGGACGCGGCCGTCCGGGTCCGGCTTGTCGTCGTAGGCCGCGCCGTTCTCCGTGATGTACAGGGGCAGGCCCGGCGCCTCACGGGTGTACCGCATGATCAGGTCGTGCAGGCCCGACGGGTCGATCGTCCAGCCCATCTCCGTGCGCTCGCCCGGGGTCTGGTGGAACGCGACGTCGTCCGCGCCCGGCCAGGGGGAGTGCGAGCTGGCGCCGTGGCCGTCCGCGCGCGGACCGTCGGCGGGAGCGGCGGCGCCCGAAATCAGCGTGGGCGTGTAGTAGTTGAGGCCGAGCGCGTCCAACGGCTGGTGGGTCGCCGCGAGATCGCCGTCCTGGACGAACGACCAGTCGGTGATCGACCGCGTCGCCGCGAGCAAGGTCTGAGGGTAGGCGCCGTGCAGCATCGGGCCGTGGAAGACGCCGTTGGCCAGGTCGTCGATGCGCTGGACCGCGTTCAAGTCCGCCGGGTCCTGTGAAACCGGCCTGACCACGGAGGAGTTGAGGCTCACCGCGACCGAGTTGCGGGCCGGCATCACGGAACGGAGCGCCGAAGTCCCGAGCCCGTGCGCAAGGTTCAGGTGATGGGCCGCGCGCAGCGCCGCGGCCGGGTCTGTCCGGCCGGGGGCGTGCACCCCGGAGCCGTACCCCAAAAAGGCGCTGCACCAGGGCTCGTTCAGCGTGATCCACTGCTCCACGCGGTCACCCAGCGCCTCGCCCACGATCTGCGCGTACTCGGCGAATCGCAGCGCCGTCTCCCGCTCGGGCCAGCCGCCCGCGTCCTCCAGGTCCTGCGGCAGGTCCCAGTGGTAGAGGGTGATGGCCGGTTTGATGCCGTGCGCCAGCAGTTCGTCGACCAGACGCCGGTAGAAGTCGAGGCCGCGCTGGACCGCGGGACCCCGGCCGGTCGGCTGCACGCGCGACCAGGAGACCGAGAAGCGGTACGCGCCCAGTCCGAGGTCCGCCATCAGGGCCACGTCGTCGCGGTAGCGGTGGTAGTGGTCGACAGCGATGTCACCGTGTTCGCCGCCGGCCGTTTTGCCGGGTGTATGGCTGAAGGTGTCCCAGATCGAGGGCGTACGGCCGTCCTCCCGTACCGCTCCCTCGATCTGGTACGCGGAGGTCGCCGCGCCCCAGAGGAAGGCCGGAGGAAAGGTCACGGACGTAATGGGCTCAGGCATGGAAGCGCTCCCAAGGGGGGTCGTGAGACCGACGGGTTGGAGGAGGGGAGGGACAAAGGGGGCCGAGGCGGCGCCGGCCCGGCCCCCTGGAGGGCGGTCAGCCCTTGATCGCGCCCTGCATGATCCCGCCCACGATCTGCTTGCCGAACAGGAGGAAGGCGATGAGCAGCGGCAACGTGCCGAGCAGCGCGCCCGCCATGATCACGGCCTGGTCGGGGATGTAACCGGTTCCCAGCGCCATGAGGGCGACCTGCACCGTCGGCTCCTGCTGGTTCAGGGCGATGATCGGCCACAGGAAGTCGTTCCAGGCCATCACGAACGTCAGCAGGCCGAGCACCGCCATCGCCGGGCGCGCCGCCGGGAAGACGACGTGCCACACCACGCGCAGACTGTTCGCGCCGTCCACCCGCGCCGCCTCGATCAGTTCGGAGGGCAGCGCCTGGATCAGGTACTGCCGCATGAAGAACGTGCCGAAAGCGCTCACCAGGGTGGGCAGGATGACCGTCTGCAGCTGGTTCGACCAGCCCAGGTCGCTCATCCACAGATACAGCGGTACGACGGCGAGCTGCGGCGGGATCATCATCGTGCCGATGGTCAGCAGCAGCAGAAGACCGGAGAACTTGAACCGCAGCTTGGCGAAGGCGAACCCGGCGAGCGTGGAGAACACGACCGTACCGACGGTGATGGTTCCGGCGACGATCGTGGAGTTGACCATCGCGGTGCCGAGCCCGGCCTGTTCCCACGCGGCCTGGAGGTTCTTGAACAGGTTCCCGCCGAACCACAGCGGCGGTGGTGTCTGCGCCAGCCGCTGGTTGTTCCGTGAGGCCGCGATGGCCGTCCAGACCAGCGGAGCGAGCGAGACCAGCGCGAAGACGATCAGGACGACATAGGTGGCCGGGCCCGCGTGCAGTTGCTTGCCCGCGCCGAGCACCCGACGCCGTCCGGGGACCCGGTCGGCCTGGGTTCCCTTCGCCTCCGCCTGGGGGGAAGTCAGTTCAGTGGTGGTCATTGGGATTTCCTCAGCCGTCGGGTGATCAGCAGGTTGAGCGCGGCGATGATCAGCAGGATCAGGAACATCGTCCATGCGATCGCCGACGCCTTGCCGAGGTTGCCGATGCCCCAGCCCTGGTCGTACATGTACAGGCCGAGCGTCTGGTACTGGTGCGCGGAGCCGCCCTTCGAGCCGCTGACACCGCCGAACAGGAGCGGCTCACCGAACAGCTGCGTCGCGCCGATCGTGGACACGACCACGGTGAAGAGGATCGTCGGCCGCAGCATGGGGACCGTCACATGGCGGAACTGCTGCCAGCGGCCCGCGCCGTCGAGAGCCGCCGACTCGTACAGGTCGGCGGGGATCGCCTGCATCGCCGCGAGGTAGATCAGCGCGTTGTAGCCGGTCCACCGCCAGATCACGATCGAGGAGACGGCGAACTGCGAACCCCAGTCCGACTCGCGCCAGTTGATCGCGTGGACCCCGACGAAGTGCAGCAGCCAGTTGACCATGCCGCCGTCCCACGAGTACAGCAGCGTGAAGACGAGCGTCGCCGCCGCCACCGAGGTGGCGTACGGGGTGAGCATCACGACCCGCCACACGGTCGAGCCGCGCAGCCGGTAGTTGAGCAGGTGGGCTATCCCCAGTGCCATGAGCAACTGCGGCACCGTGGAGATCACGCCGATGGTGAAGGTGTTCTCCAGAGCGTTCCAGAAGAACTCCGAGGACAGCAGGTTCTTGTAGTTGTCCAGGCCCGCCCAGGTCTGATGGTCCAGACCGGACAGCTGCACGCTGTGCAGCGAGTACCAGGCCGTGTAGAGCAACGGTACGAGTCCGAAGGCACCGAAGATGATGAAGAAGGGGGCGACGAACGCGTACGGAGACGCCTTCATGTCCCAGCGGTACAGCCGGCTGCGCCAGGAATTCGGGCCGGGCGCCGGCGTACCGCGACCCTGAGCGCCCCGGGCCGCGCCCGGCTGTGAGCCGGGCGCGGCGTCGGCGCTCGTCGCGGTCTGCGCGAGAGCCTGCTTGGAGCTGGTCACTGGCCGAGCACGTCCTTGATCTCCGCCTTTGCCGCGTTCCAGCCCTGGTCGGGCGTCTTGCCCTTCTGCTCGACCTGGAGGATGCCCACGTCGGTGATCGCGGTGCCGATCGGCTGGTCCTTGGTGCCGAAGATCTGGACCGGGATGGTCTTCGCCGAGTCGGCGAAGATCTGCGTGATCGGGGCGTCCGAGAAGTACGCCGTGGTGTCGGCGGCCGGCTTCAGGTTCGCGTACGCCGCCGGGGTCGACGGGAAGCTGGCCTGCTTGGCGAAGACCTTCGCCTGCTGCTCGGGAGCGGTCAGCCACTTGGCCAGCGCGACGGCCTCCTTCTGGTGCTTGCCCGCCACCGGCACGCCGATGAACGAGCCGCCCCAGTTGGCCGCGGTCGGCGCGGCCGCCACGTCCCACTTGCCCTTGCCCGAGTCACCGGACTTCTGCTCGATGTAGCCGATCATCCACGCGGGGCAGGCCACTGTCGCGAACGAGCCCTTGGCGAAGCCCTGGTCCCACGTCGGGTCGAACTGCTTGAGCTTCGCCGACATGTTGCTGGTCGCCACCGCCATCGCGGCGTTCCAGGACTTCTTCACCCCCGAGGACTTGTCCCAGATGACGTTGCCGTCCTTGTCGTAGTACCGCTCGCTCTCGCCACCGAGCGCCGCGTTGTAGACCGAGGAGGCGGAGTCCACGAACTTGGTGCCGCTAGGCGCCTTCTTCATGTAGTCCTTGCCGACGGCGACGTACTTGGACCAGTCGCCCTTCCACTGAGCGGCGAGCTTGGTGCGGTCCGTCTCCAGACCGGCCTTCGCGAACAGGTCCTTGCGGTAGCAGATCGCCATCGGACCGATGTCGGTGCCGAGACCGATCGTCTTGCCGTCCTTGGTGGTGGCCTGGGCGGTCTTCCAGCCCAGCCATTGCGACTTGTCGACCTCCTTGCCGAGGTCGACGAACTTGTCGGCCTGGGTCTGGACGGCCTCGGTGATGTTGCCGATCTCGATCGCCTGGATGTCGTCGGTGCCGGAACCGGCCTGCAGACGGGTGAGCGTCTTGGGCCAGTAGACGTCGGTACGAGTGGTGACGTTCTCCTTGATCGAGATGTTCGGGTGCAGCTTCATGTACTCGTCGTAGAGGCCGGCCTCCTTGTAGCCGAACACCCCGAACGTACCGATGGTCAGCTGGGTCTTGCCCTTGCTTCCCCCGTCCGCGTTCGAACCGCTGTCCGAGTCCTTGGAACAGCCGGCCAGCAGCCCTGCGGTCATCGCTGCGACGGCCGCGATGGCCCCCAGCCTGCGGGACCGGCGGGTACTCGTGCGCATTGCGTCCTCCTGTTGCCTGACGTGCCGACCCCCCGGCCAACTGCATTGGTGGCGCCCGTTGTTACTCGCTGCGGCTCGGGCGGGGAACGTGCGGGTTGTGTATGTGTCAGGTACTGTGGGAGCGCTCCCACCAGTGATGTGTTGAAGAGTCGTCGGTTCGAGCGGGGGTGTCAAGGGTGGGGGAGCGGAGAGATGCGTTCAGTTATCGGCCTGTTAGCTGAAGATGTCATTCCGCCACATGGCCCGAAGAGTCTTATAGCCCGTTCGGCGCTCGAAGACGAGCGCCCGGTGCGACAAGGGCTCCGGGGGTGGCGGCCCAGTGTCGCTCGGTTCCTCGGACGAGGCTGTTAGATTCCAGGCCAACTTGGTATCGACGGGAGGCGGAGCCCATGGCAGTCCACGGAGCGCGGGGCCGCAGCGGTGGGCGGCCGACCCTCGAAGAGGTGGCAGCGCGCGCGGGAGTGGGCCGCGGCACGGTCTCCCGGGTGATCAACGGCTCCCCGCGGGTCAGCGACGCGACCCGCGCCGCGGTCGAGGCGGCGGTCGCGGAGCTCGGGTACGTCCCGAACACGGCGGCCCGCGCCCTCGCGGCCAACCGCACGGACGCGATCGCCCTGGTCGTCCCCGAACCCGAGACCCGGTTCTTCGCGGAGCCGTACTTCTCGGACATGCTGCGCGGTGTCGGTGCCGAACTCTCCGAGACCGAGATGCAGTTGCTGCTGATATTCGCGGGCAGCGACCGGGAGCGGCAGCGCCTCGCCCAGTACCTGGCGGCGCACCGGGTGGACGGTGTCCTGCTCGTCTCGGTGCACGCCGACGACCCGCTCCCCGACCTGCTCTCCCAACTGGAGATCCCGGCGGTGATCAGCGGCCGTCGCTCGGCGGAGGAGACGCTTCCGTCGGTGGACTCCGACAACTTCGGCGGCGGGCGCGCGGCCGTGGAGCACCTGATCGCCCGGGGCCGCCGCAGAGTCGTCCACCTGGCCGGCCGTATGGACGTCTACGGCGCCCAGCGACGCGTCGACGGCTACCGCCAGGGCCTGCTCGACGCGGGCCGCGTGGCGGACGACCGGCTGATCGTCCCCGGCGACTTCACCGAGGAAGGGGGCCGGCGTGCCATGTCCCTGCTGCTGGAGCGCTGCCCCGACCTCGACGCGGTCTTCGCCGGCTCCGACGTCATGGCGGCGGGCGCCCGGCAGGTGCTGCGCGAGAGCGGCCGCCGCATCCCGGACGACGTGGCGCTCATCGGTTACGACGACTCCGCCATCGCCCGCCACATGGACCCGCCCCTCACCAGCGTCCGCCAGCCCATCGAGGAGATGGGCCGCGCCATGATCGACCTCCTCCTCGGCGAGATCGCGGACCGCCGCCCCGCGGTCTCCCGGGGGCTGGAGAAGCGGCAGCTGGTGCTGCCGGCGGAACTGGTGGTGCGGGCGTCGTCGTAGGGCGCCCGGATTCACTCGGGTCGTCCGGCCTGCGGCTTCTGTCCTTCGTGGGCGGCCGGGTAGGGCAGGCTGGCGTTCATGGTCCTCCATCCCTTGCTCGGAGTCGATGAAGTGCCCGCCGTGGAGCCGTATCTGGGCCGGGTGGGCGAGGTGTTCAGGGTGTTCGGGGAGCAGGACTCGGGGTGCGTGTCGTACGGAGTGCGACTGCTCGACGGCGCCCGGTGGTTCGTCAAGGAGGCGGTCAACGAACGCGGTCGCTGTTCACTCGAACGAGGATGGGCATTTCACCGGGCCGTCCGGCACACGGCGATCGTCCCGCAGGTCCACCGGATCGCCGTGCGGGACGGCTGGGCGGTGGTCATGCCGTGGCGCGCGGGCGAGGTGCTGTACCACTCCACCGCGGGCGGGCCCCGTGACCGTACGAGCGCGGGCAGCCCGATGGCCCGCTTCCGCTCCCTTCCCACCGCCGAGGTGCTGCGCGCCTTCGACCGGGTCCTCGACGCCCACCTCACCGTGGAGGCCGCCGGCCATGTCGCCGTCGACTTCTACGACGGCGCCCTGCTCTACGACTTCACCGCCGGCTCCGTCCACCTCATCGACCTCGACGAGTACCGGCCCGGCCCCTTCGTCCTCGACGACGAACGGCTGCCGGGCTCACGACGGTTCATGGCCCCCGAGGAGTTCGAACGCGGCGCCGTCATCGACACCCGTACGACCGTGTTCACCCTCGGTCGCACCGCCCGCATCCTGCTCGCCGCGGGTGACGAGGGACGCGCCTGGCGCGGCACCGCACGGCAGTTGGCGGTCGTCGAACGCGCCACCTTCCCCGCGCCGGACGACCGCTTCGCCGACGTGCACCGCTTCGCGGCCGCTTGGCACGCGGCCGGGGCGTCCCGGGAGCGGTGAGGTCACCGTCGTACCGTCAGCTCCCAGCGGACCTCGCCGTCCTGGAGCGTGCCGGTCGCGGTGAGTCCCGCCGCCGCGGCGACGGCGGCGGACGCGTGGTGAGCGGGGTGCACATGGGCCACGACCGTGCTGACGGGGAACGCCTCGACCACGTGGCGGACCAGCGACCGCGCCGCCTCCACCGCGTATCCCCGTCCCTGCCAGGGCGTGCCCACCACCCAGGCGACCTCGGCGACCTCTCCCGAGACGGTCGCCTGGACCGTCCCCACCAGGCATCCCTCCGTACGCTCCCGCAGCACCCAGTTGCACCAGAGCACGGCGGGATCGCGCGAGCCCGCGACGAGCCGTCCGTACCGTGCCCGCAGCGCCTGCGGAGTGTCCGGTGCCCCGCCGATGAACCCGTGCAGCGCCGGATCCGCCAGCACCTCGGCCATCTCCTCGGCATGCTCGACCCGCAGCGGGAGGAGATCGAGCCGGGCGGTGGCGGCCGTCGGCTCGGCGACCGCGCCGGGGCGGGGCTCGGCGGGTCGGCCCCGGCGGAGGGCTTCGGGGGCGGAGGGTTCTTCGGGAGGACGCACGAGGGGAGCGTACGGGCTGCGGGCTCGCGCCTGCTTCCGTGGAGTCCCGGCGAATCGGCGACCTACGGCGGATCGGCTGTCGGCGTGCCCGGGAACGCAATCAGCCGGTGACCTGTTCAACAGGTCACCGGCTGATTACTCAGGGTGAGTGACGGGACTTGAACCCGCGGCCACCTGGACCACAACCAGGTGCTCTACCAACTGAGCTACACCCACCATGTCCGGTCTTCGTGCTTCTCCGACCGGCCGAGAAAAAGTGTACAGGGTCTGAAGGGGTGCTCGCGCACGGCTTTTTCCGGGGCCCATCAGGGCCCCGTCAAAGGCCTATTCGGCGGGCAGGACGTGCTTGGCCGCGATGGTGCGGGCGGTGTCCGAGTCGGGGCCGGGCTGCGGGACGAAGACCGCCTCGCGGTAGTAGCGGAGCTCGGCGATGGACTCGCGGATGTCGGCCAGGGCGCGGTGATTGCCGTTCTTCTCCGGGCTGTTGAAGTACGCCCGGGGATACCAGCGGCGGGCCAGCTCCTTGACGGAGGAGACGTCCACGATCCGGTAGTGGAGATAGCCCTCCAGTGCCGCCATGTCGCGCAGCAGGAAGCCGCGGTCCGTGCCGACGGAGTTCCCGCAGAGCGGGGCCTTGCCCGGCTCCTTGACGTGCTCACGTACGTACGCGAGGACCTGCGCCTCGGCGTCCGCCAGGGTCGTGCCCCCGGCGAGCTCCTCCAGCAGGCCGGAGGCCGTGTGCATCTGGCGCACCACGTCCGGCATCGTCTCCAGGGCCGCGTCCGGCGGGCGGATCACGATGTCCACACCTTCGCCGAGCACGTTCAGCTCAGAGTCGGTGACCAGCGCGGCCACTTCGATGAGCGCGTCATCCGACAGCGAGAGTCCGGTCATCTCGCAGTCGATCCACACCATGCGATCGTTCATGTGTCTCACCCTACGGCCCGCCTCCCTCCGGTGGACCCGCCCGTGCGTCCCGCCGGGGCGGCGGATCGCGTCGGGGCCCGGCCCACGTGCGAAGAGGCCCGCACCCGAAGGTGCGGGCCCCGCGCGTCTTCCTGCCGCCCGGACTACGGCGCGCTGCGCTGTCCGGGCAGGCTCGGCCTGCTCGCCGCGTACAGCTCCGCCCGCTCCCGCATCGCCTCCGCGGAGAGCGACGCGGCCGCGCCCAGGGAGCCGGCCGCCGCGGTGCGGCGGGTCTGCATCGGGACCGGGCCCGAGTGCTCCGGGTGCAGCGACGGTGGCGGTCCGACCGGACCTGTCGGGCCGTCCGGATCCGTGGACCGCTCGGCCTGCGGCCTGCGAGCGCGGTACGCCGCCCGGTACGCGGCCGGGGACGAACCCAGCTGACGCCGGAAGTGACCCCGCAGCGCGACCGGCGAACGGAAGCCGCAGCGGCCCGCGACCTCGTCGACCGAGTAGTCGGACGTCTCCAGGAGGCGCTGCGCCTGCAGGACGCGCTGAGTGATCAGCCACTGCAGGGGAGCGCTTCCGGTGAGCGAGCGGAACCGGCGGTCGAAGGTGCGGCGGCTCATGTAGGCGCGAGCCGCCAGTGTCTCGACGTCGAACTGCTCATGGAGATGCTCCAGCGCCCAGGCGACGACCTCCGCGAGGGGGTCGGCGCCGATCTCCTCCGGCAGTGACCGGTCGAGGTAGCGCTCCTGGCCGCCGCTCCGCCGTGGTGGGACCACCAGGCGCCGGGCGAGCGCGCCGGCCGCCTCGTTGCCGTGGTCCGTCCGCACGATGTGGAGACAGAGGTCGATTCCGGCCGCCGTACCCGCCGATGTCAGCACGTCGCCGTCGTCCACGAAGAGCTCGCGGGGGTCGACGTGCACCGACGGATAGCGTTTGGCCAGGGTCGGTGCGTACATCCAATGGGTGGTCGCCGGACGGCCGTCCAGTAAGCCGGCCGCCGCGAGCACGAAGGCGCCTGTGCACAGCCCGACTATGCGGGCGCCTTCCTCATGAGCGCGGCGCAGTGCGTCGAGCGCCTCCTCCGGTGGTGGCGAGGTGATCGACCGCCAGGCGGGCACGACCACCGTGCCGGCCCTGGAAATCGCTTCCAGGCCATGTGGTGCGGTGAGTTCCAGGCCCCCTGTGGTCCGCAGCGGGCCTTCCTCGCCGGCACACACCAAAAGGCGGTAGCGCGGCACGCCGGCGTCCTGGCGGTCAATCCCGAACACCGACAACGGTATGGAACTCTCGAAAATGGGGCCGCCGCTGAACAGCAGCACCGCGACGATCTCCTTGCGGCGTCGCCCGGACAGCTTCCGGGCCGCGGCTTCCGGCGCGGCAGTGGAGTCGTGGCTCATCCTGCTAAGCCCCCCTCGGTGGTCGCGGCTCCTCGGTTGTGTCGCTCCTGCACGTTTCCCCTCGGTCCTGCACGAGTCCCCCGCCGTAAGACAAGATCGAATCTACTGTGTCCGCTGGCGCCAAGGTGACCAGATCGGTACTCCGCAGAATGTCGACATGGCAACTTGGCGTGAAGCATTCGATCACGAAGCGTTGCACTCGTGGGCGCCGCAGGGAAGTGCGCCTCGTGGCAGTGGCCAATCCACGTAGGGTGCGCGCGCCCTCCGTACCCCTTTAGGTGCAGGTCGAACGGGGGTTGGGGGGTCGTTCGAGCAAGGGATGGGCCACAGCCAGAAGTTGGCTGAAAAGAAGCGTAGCTGTACGCGCAAACCGGTCAGTCGACCGGCTTGATTCCCCCGCTGTGACGACCGCCTCGGTGAACTCCCGCGCCGCTTCCGCCCCGTGGATCGGCCCCCGGTCCCGCTCCGCTCGCGCGCCCCGCGTACCCCGCGCTCCTCGTGCCGCCCGCACTCCCCGGGCCACTCCTCCCGTGCCGCCCGCGCTGCTGCGGGACGCGCCGACGGGCGCGCGAGCGGGGCGCGCCCCGTCGCTCCTCGGCCAGGATCGCGGCCCCCCGCTCGGACTGGCGCAGCAGGATCAGACAGACCCCGGTCACGGCCGCGAGACCCAGGGCCGTGCCGGCCGCGCCGGCGAGCGAGGTGCCGTACCAGAGGAGAACCACCGGGACCAGGACGCAGCTGAAGGCCGCCCAGCGGACCACATCGCTCACGGAGTCGGTCACGGGCGGAGCCGAGGGGCGCGATCCGGAAGGTGTTCCCGATCGCGATCCGTACGGAGGTGCCGCGTGCGGCGGGGAGGGGCTGGAGGGAACGGACGGGGTGGAGGGGGCGGAGGAATGGGGGGCGGTGTCGGGTCCGGGCACGTGCGCTCCCTAGTACTCCGGTGTTCTCCGTGTTCTCCATGGCGGGTGTTCTCCATGGCGGTGGCTGCGACCGGTTCAACGCGTGTTCGACCGGCCGGTCACTGCCCGGCCGGTGCCGCGTGTGTCCGGAAGGGGCCCGCCCGGCTCCGTACGGCGACGAGAGTTCCCGTTCCCGGGAAGCCTGAGCAAATTCCCGGGGGGCCTTGCGCAAACCGCCTGTACGGGGCAGCAACCATTGCGTTACGGGCGCCCTCTCGTGCATGCTCCCTGGAATGCCGCGTAAGGCGCGCGGGATCTGGGCAGAGGAGGCGTGCCGCCGTACCCTTGGGGGTATGGGGTTGGGAAGATGTTTCCCAGACACAGCTCTGCCGTTCGTTGTCGTCCCCACCACGAGGATCCAAACGCCGAGACACCCATGGCCGGTCACGAATTCTTTGATCCCGCGGACCGCAAGCGCCCGCTCGCCGATCCCACGGCGGCCGAGCCCCTGGCGGCGGAAGAACCCCGCCACTCCTGCGATCCCGCCTTCAAGCACGGCGTCGTCGTCGGTTTCGACGGTTCGACGTCCAGCGAGCGTGCCCTCGCCTACGCGATCGGGATGGCCCACCGCTCGGGCTCGGGCCTGATCATCGTCCATGTGGCCAACCGGCTGCCCACCACGGTGTGGGCGGGCTGTGAGCCACCGGTCTTCGTCGACGTTCCCGACCACCGCACCGAGGTGCTGGGGCTGGAGCTCGCCTGCGCCGAATACCTCTCCGAGGTGCCCTGGATCCTGGTCGAGCGCGGCGGTGACATCTGCCACGAACTCGAAGAGGTGGGCCGGGAGTACGAGGCGGACGCGATAGTCGTCGGCTCCACGCACGGCATCGTCGGGCGCATCTTCGGCTCGGTCGCGGGACGGCTCGCCAAGCGCGCCAAGCGGCCGGTCATCGTCATTCCGTAACGCACCGTCATCCCAGGTCGGACGGCCCCGGGGAAGCGTTCGGCGTTCCGTGTGCGGTGCGTGAACCTACTGGCGCGTAGAGGTGTTTGTGCCTTTGTGAAGGGCATATACGGGACGCCGGTCCTACGCGGCGACCGGTACGGCGCAGCACAACCGCACACGCATGAAGGGAGCCCGCCGTGGACAATGACGTCTCTGCGGGAAGCACCACCACGATCGTAGGAAGACTCGCGCTCGGCGTCACCCTGCTGGCCTTCGGCCTGGGGTACACCGACCTGATCGACGGAGTGACGGCGTCCGACGCCGTGTCACTGGCCCACTACGTAGGCGGCGTTGCGCTCTTCGTCGCCGGCCTGCTCGCCTTCCGCGACCGTGACACGGCCACCGGTACGGCCTTCACGGGACTCGGTGCCCTCTGGTTCACCTGGGCCGTCTCGGCCGGTGGCCAGATCTCCGGCAACGCGGCGGGGCTCTTCCTGCTGCTCTTCGCACTCGTCGTGCTGTCACTCGCCCTCGCGGGCGGCGACGTGCTCGGCCAGGGCACCTACGGACTGTTCTTCGTCTCCCTGCTGCTTCTCGCCATCGGCCGCTTCGCGGACAACGCCGACCTGGCCAAGGCCGGCGGCTGGTTCGCCGTCGCGGCCGGCGCGGTCGCCTGGTACGCGGCGACCGCGGCGCTCGCCCACTGGCCCACGGCACTTCCGCGACGCGCCGCCGGCCGGGGAGTGACGGCCACCGGCTGACCTCGGCGCGGGCCGGGGTATTGGGCGGCCTCGGCCCTTGAAGAACGATCCCCGTGCGCGGGTGGTGCGCACGGGGATCGTTCATGTCCGGCCGCCGGCAGGGGACATGCGCGACGGCGGATCATTCGGTGGTGGATCTCTCGGCGGCGGACCGCCCGGTGGTCGACTACTCGACGGTGACCGACTTGGCCAGGTTGCGCGGCTTGTCGATGTCCCGGCCGAGCGCCAACGCCGTGTGGTAAGCGAGGAGTTGGAGCGGGATGCCCATCAGGATCGGGTCCAGCTCGTCCTCGTTCTTCGGGACGATGATCGTCTGATCGGCCTTCTCCTGGTGGCGGTGCGCGACGGCGAGGATCTGGCCGCTGCGGGCCTTGATCTCCTCCAGCGCGGCGCGGTTCTTCTCCAGCAGGTCGTCGTCGGGGACGATCGCGACGGTCGGCAGTGCCGGCTCGATGAGCGCCAGCGGGCCGTGCTTGAGCTCGGACGCCGGGTACGCCTCGGCGTGGATGTACGAGACCTCCTTGAGCTTCAGCGAGGCCTCACGGGCCACCGGGTAGCCCCGGACGCGGCCGATGAAGAGCATCGAGCGGGCCTCGGCGTACTCCGCGGCCAGCTTCTTGATCTCGTCCTCCTGCTCCAGGATCTCGGCGATCTGCGCGGGCAGCTTGCGCAGGCCCTCGATGATCCGCTTGCCGTCGCGGACCGAGAGGTCACGGGTGCGGCCGAGGTGCAGGGCGAGCAGCGCGAAGGCGACGGTGGTGTTGGTGAAGCACTTCGTCGAGACGACGCAGACCTCGGGGCCCGCGTGGACGTACATGCCGCCGTCCGCCTCGCGGGCGATCGCCGAGCCGACGACGTTGACCACGCCGAGCACCCGCGCGCCCTTGCGCTTCAGCTCCTGGACGGCCGCCAGCACGTCGTAGGTCTCACCGGACTGGGAGACCGCGATGTACAGGGTGTCGGGGTCGACGACCGCGTTGCGGTAGCGGAACTCGGAGGCCGGCTCGGCGTCCGCGGGGATACGGGCCAGCTCCTCGATCATCTGGGCGCCGATCATGCCCGCGTGGTACGAGGTGCCGCAGCCGAGGATCTTCACTCGGCGCACCGCGCGCGCCTCACGGGCGTCCAGGTTCAGGCCGCCGAGGTGGACCGTCGAGAACCGGTCGTCGATACGGCCGCGCAGCACGCGGTCCACGGCCTCGACCTGCTCGTGGATCTCCTTGTGCATGTACGTGTCGTGGCCGCCCATGTCGTACGACGCGGCCTCCCACTCCACGGTGGTGGGCTCGGACGTCGTACGGGTGCCCTCGGTGGTGTACGTCCGGAAGTCGTCGGCCTTGAGCGTGGCCATCTCGCCGTCGTCCAGCGTGACTATCTGGCGGGTGTGGGTGACCAGGGCGGCGATGTCCGAGGCGACGAACATCTCCTTCTCGCCGATGCCGAGAACGACGGGGGAGCCGTTTCGCGCCACCACGATGCGGTCGGGGAAGTCGGCGTGCATCACCGCGATGCCGTAGGTGCCCTCTATGACACGCAGCGCCTCGCGGACCTTGTCCTCCAGCTTCTCCTGCTGGGAGCGGGCGACCAGGTGGGTGAGGACCTCGGTGTCGGTCTCCGAGAGGAACTCGACGCCGTCGGCCTCGAGCTTCTTCCGCAGGTCGGAGGCGTTGTCGATGATGCCGTTGTGGACGACCGCGACCTTGTTGTCGCCGGACATGTGGGGGTGCGCGTTCACGTCGGAGGGGGCGCCGTGCGTGGCCCAGCGGGTGTGGGCGATGCCCGTGGTGCCGGCGAAGCGCTTGGGGACCTTGGCCTCCAGATCGCGGACCCGGCCCTTGGCCTTGACCATCTTCAGGCCGGCCGACTTCGGGGAGGTCACGACTATGCCCGCCGAGTCGTAGCCGCGGTACTCCAGGCGCTGAAGGCCTTCGAGGAGCAGCGGGGTCACATCACGCCTGCCGATGTATCCGACGATTCCGCACATATACGTAGAGTCCCTCAGCCGTAAACGATGCGGCGCAGCTGCCTGAGCGTGAGCTCCGGCGGCGCGACCGCGCGATATTTCAGGTCCGCTTCGATCCGCTCGAAGATCGACGCGTTCACCAGGCCCTGGGCCTGGAGTTCGCGGTGGCGGCGACGGACGAAGTCCTGGGTCGTCTCGTCGAAGTAGGCGAGCACGTCCTGGATCACTCGCAGCGCCTCGCCCCGGTTCAGGGGGGTCGACCGCGTCAAATGATCAACGAGTTCGTCGTGCACCCGATGATCCTGGAGGACGGGAAGACGTTTCGCAAGAATCCTGCCCGATATCGGGCAAGAGGGTGTTGGATCTCTTATGGTGTGCTGTTTACAGGCTGTCCATCCTGCGTCTTGCGCCGTGTCGATTGCCAGGAGCAACTTCTGGTGCCATGGACATTCCACGCATGGGCGTACCCGAGCAGCTCGCCGAGAAGATGACCATGGCCGAGCAGTACGAGTACCTTCGCGCCAAGTTCTCGCGGCGCAACATGATCAGAGGCGGCGCCGTGACCCTCGGTGCCGTCGCCGGCGGTGCCTTCGTACCGGGCGCCGCACAGGCCGCGGTCCCGACGCAGCGGACGGCCGCCCCGACCTCGACGGAGAAGGTGGACGGCGCGCTCGTCGCCCCCTTCGGCCGCCACCTCGCCTTCGGCAACGACCCGCGCACCGAGATGACCGTCTCCTGGCAGGTCCCGGCCGCGGTCAGCAAGCCCTACATCCGTATCGGCGCCCACCCCTGTGACCTCTCGCGCAAGATCGAGGCCGAGGTGCGCACCCTCTACACCCCGGCCGGCGTGGGCGCGAGCGGCGACCACACCCAGTACTACCTGCACGCCAAGCTCACCCACCTGCGCCCCGGCAGGACCTACTACTACGGCGTCGGCCACGCGGGCTTCGACCCGGCCGAGCCCCACCTCCTCGGCACGCTCGGCACCTTCACCACCGCCCCCTCGCACGCCGAGCCGTTCACCTTCACCGCCTTCGGCGACGAGGGCGTCGGCTACCACGGCCTCGCCAACGACGCCCTGCTGCTCGCCCAGAACCCCGCCTTCCACCTGCACGCCGGCGACATCGCGTACGCGGACCCGGCGGGCCAGGGCAAGACCGCCGACACCGGCTTCGACTCGCGCATCTGGGACCAGTTCCTCGCCCAGACCGAGACGGTCGCCAAGCAGGTGCCGTGGATGCCGGCGTACGGCAACCACGACATGGAGGCCTGGTACTCGCCCAACGGGTACGGCGGCGAGGAGGCCCGCTGGACGCTGCCGGACAACGGGCCCGACAAGGCCAACCTGCCCGGCGTCTACTCCTTCGTCCACGGCAACACGGCGATCATCTCGCTCGACGCCAACGACATCTCCTTCGAGATCCCGGCCAACCTCGGCATCTCCGGCGGCACCCAGACCAAGTGGCTGGAGACCCAGCTCAAGACCTACCGCGCCTCGCGGGACATCGACTTCATCGTGATCTTCTTCCACCACTGCGCGTACTGCACCTCCACGGCGCACGCCTCGGAGGGGGGCGTGCGACAGGAGTGGGTGCCGCTGTTCGAGAAGTACACCGTCGACCTGGTGATCAACGGCCACAACCACCAGTACGAGCGCACGGACGTCATCAAGGCGAACGCGGTCACCAAGAAGCTGCCGATCGGCGGCACGGCGTACCCGGAGACCGACGGTGTCGTGTACGTGACGGCGGGCGCGGCCGGCCGCAGCCTGTACGCCTTCACCGCCCCGGAGTCCTACGAGGGCAAGGAGAACGAGGTCGAGTCCGTCGCCTCCTTCATCAACCTCAAGGACGGCAAGCAGGCCGAGACGGTCGCCTGGTCGCGCGTGCGCTACCTCAACTACTCGTTCCTGCGCGTCGACGTCACCCCGGCCCCGAAGGGCCGCCTCGCCACCCTGAAGGTCCGTGGCATCGCCGAGACCGGTGCGGAAGTCGACCACTTCACGGTCGCGCGCCGGGCCAAGTAGCTCCCGGGCACACAGGTACCGGACGCACAGGTGCCAGGCACATAGGTACACAGGTACGCCCAGAAGGCGGGGCGTACCGCCTACCTGGCCGGCGGCCGGCTCCGCGAGCGGTGGTCCTCGAGCGCCCGTTCCTAGAGGCGCTTGAGGACCGCCTGCTTGGCCAGGGTGAACTCCTCGTCCGTCAGGACGCCCTCCCGGTGCAGTTCGCCGAGTTCGCGAAGCCTGCGCAGGAGGGCGTCGTGGTCGGCCTCGGGTCCGGGCTCGGGGGCCGCCTCCCAGGCCGGCTCCTCGACCGTCCGTTCCTGCACCGCCGCAGTGGGATGCGGCAGCCTCGCCTGCACCGCCGCCGCGACCAGCGCCATCAGCGGGTCCCTCTTGAAGCCCCACAGCTCCACGGAGTTGGGGTCGTACTTCGGCGGCGCCAACGCGCCGGCACCGCGCACGGTGAAGCGCAGACAGCCGTTCTCCAGCCCGGCCGCCGGACGCCACTCGACGGCCGCGATGTCGCCGAGGGCGAGGGTCCGGGCCCCCGAAGCGGACTTCGCGTCCTCCGTCTTCCAGTTCCACTCCAGGCGTACGCGTTCGCCGTCGAAGCTCGCCGTGCCGTCACCGGCGGAGGCGGACAGCGGCACCGCCGGGCCGGGCAGCAGATAGCCGTCGACCGGATCGGACGGAACCTGGTCGAGGAGCAGCGCGCCCCGCACCTCGTCCACGAAGTACTCGGCGACGCCGAAACGGTCGGCCTCCACCGTCAGCTGATACGGGTCGTTGGGCTCCGCGAGCTTGCCGCCCGTCGCCTGGAGCAGCGGGTCGGCGCCGTCGCGCAGCCGGAGCCTGAGCCGCCCGGCCTTCCTGCCCTGCTCCAGCGAGACACCCGCCAACGCGCCGAGCGGCACGGTGAGTTCACCCAGCGTCCGGCGCAGCAGGCTGACGTTCTTGTCCCGCCCGGGAGTCAGCCGCAGAGCGTCCCCGTCGAAGATCCACGTGCCGTCCCGCTGGATGATTTCCGCCATGAAGGGGATTGTTCCACCGCGTCTGCGGGAGAGTGGTCTCGACCAATTCGAAGAGCGCGGCGAAGGGCGCGGCCGAGGACGGGCCGAGAGCCTTCGCCGGGCACCGAAGGGAGCGCATGTGAGACAGCACCACAGAACGCCCCGCCTCCTCGGTACGCTGCTGCTCGTGGCGGCGGCCGGTATCTCCCTCGTCGGCGCGGCACCGCACACCGAGGCCGCCGCTCCGCTCGGCCGCGTCGTCCCGGCCCCCGTCTCCGTCCACCCGGGCGGATCCCCGTACCGCGTCACCGGCGGCACCCGCATCCGCGTCGACGACTCGCGCGAGGCCCGCACGGTCGGCGAATACCTCGCGGGCATCCTGCGGCCCTCCACCGGCTACCGGCTGCCGGTCACCTCGCACGGCGCGGGAGCGATCCGGCTCCGGCTCGGCGGCAAGGGACTGGGCGCCGAGGGTTACCGCCTCGACAGCGGCAGTTCGGGCGTCACGATCACGGCCGGACGGCCCGCGGGCCTCTTCCACGGCGTGCAGACCCTGCGTCAACTGCTGCCCGCCACTGTCGAGAAGAACTCCGTCCAGCGCGGACCCTGGCTGATCGCCGGCGGCACCATCGAGGACACCCCGCGCTACGCCTACCGCGGCGCGATGCTCGACGTCTCCCGGCACTTCTTCACCGTCGCCCAGGTCAAGCACTACATCGACGAACTGGCGCTCTACAAGGTCAACAAGCTGCATCTGCACCTGAGCGACGACCAGGGCTGGCGCATCGCCGTCGACTCCTGGCCCCGGCTGGCGGCCCACGGCGGGTCCACCGAGGTCGGCGGCGGACGGGGCGGCTCCTACACCAAGGCCGACTACCGCGAGATCGTCCGGTACGCCTCCTCCCGCTATCTGGAGGTCGTCCCGGAGATCGACATGCCCGGACACACCAACGCGGCCCTCGCCTCGTACGCCGAACTGAACTGCGACGGCGTCGCGCCGCCGCTCTACACCGGCACCGACGTCGGCTTCAGCTCGCTGTGCGTGAACAAGCCGCTGACGTACGACTTCGTGGACGACGTGATCCGCGAGCTGGCCGCGCTCACCCCGGGCAAGTACCTCCACATCGGCGGCGACGAGGCGCACTCCACCAGCCACGCCGACTACGTGACCTTCATGGACAAGGTGCAGCCCCTCGTCGCCAAGTACGGCAAGAAGGTGATCGGTTGGCACCAGCTGACCGGGGCCACCCCGGCGAAGGGCGCCGTCGCGCAGTACTGGGGGCTCGACGACACCAGCGCCGAGGAGAAGGCGCAGGTCGCCCGCGCCGCCCAGAACGGGACCGGGCTCGTGCTGTCGCCCGCCGACCGGCTCTACCTCGACATGAAGTACACCGCCGACACCCCGCTCGGCCAGGACTGGGCCGGTCTGGTGGAGGTGCGGCGGGCCTACGACTGGGACCCGGGCAGCTACCTTCCCGGCGTGCCCGCCTCGGCAGTCAAGGGCGTCGAGGCGCCGCTGTGGACCGAGACGATCGTGACCTCCGCCGACATCGACGTCATGGCCTTCCCGAGGCTGCCCGGGGCCGCCGAACTCGGCTGGTCGCCCGCGTCGACGCACGACTGGGACACCTACAAGGTGCGGCTCGCCGCCCAGGGGCCGCGCTGGGACGCCCTGGGTATCGGCTACTACCGCTCGCCGCAGGTCCCCTGGCCGGCTCGTTAGCGGAAGGCCGACGGGCGCCCCGGAGGACCGTCTCCGGGGCGCCCGCCCGTCCGTGGGGCTCCTCGCGGAGCCCGGTGCTCAGAACCCGGCGATCGGGTTCTTCAGGGTGCCGACCAGCTGCAGCGCGCCCGACGGATCCGACAGGTCGACCATCTGCCGGTTGTCGCGCAGCTGGAGCCGGTTGAGGCAGGACAGCGCGAACTCGGGCGCGAACAGGTCGTACTGCCGGAACTTGTCGTCCAGTTCGGGCGTCGCCTGCTGGTACGCGCGTACCGACTCGGCGACCGTCCGCCAGAAGTCCTCCTCGCCGAGAATGCCCTCGTCCGCCAACTGGGCGGCCAGGAAGCGGAAGAAGCAGTCGAAGACGTCCGTGAAGATCGACAGCAGCTTCGTGTCCTCGGGGACCTCGACCCGGATCCGCTCGACCGCGGGCGGCAGCACCGCCTGCGGGTCCATGACCGCGATCTCCTCGGCGATGTCCTTGTAGACCGCCCGCCGCACGGCCCCGTCCTTCAGGACCAGGATGACGTTCTCACCGTGCGGCATGTAGACCAGGTCGTACGCGTAGAAGCTGTGCAGGAGCGGCGTGAGGTAGGCGCGCAGGTAGCCGCGCAGCCACTCCACCGGCGTCAGGCCCGACCGCTCGATCAGCGCGCCCGCGAACGAGTGGCCCTCGTGGTCGACATGGACGAGGGACGCCATCGTCGCGAGGCTCTCGCCCTCCTGGAGCGAGGGGACCGGACTCTCCCGCCACAGCGCGGCCAGCATCTTGCGGTACGGGGAGTAGCGGTCGGTGGCCGCCTCGTACTCCAGGTGCCGGTAGCCGACGGCCGCCCGCTCACGGATGACGGACAGTCCCGTCGACTTCAGCACCGGGTCGTTCTCGACGAGCTGGGCCAGCCAGTCGTTGATGGCCGGGGTCGCCTCCATGTAGGCGGCGGACAGACCGCGCATGAAGCCCATGTTGAGGACGCTCAGCGCGGTCTTCACATAGTGCTTCTCGGGGCTGCTGGTGTTGAAGAACGTCCGGATGGACTGCTGGGCGAGGTACTCGTCGTCGCCCTCGCCGAGGCAGACCAGGCGCCGCTCGGCGACCTCGGCGGCGAACGTCACGGACAGCTTGTTCCACCACTGCCAGGGGTGCACGGGTATGAGCAGGTAGTCCTCGGGGTCGAGCCCCCGGCCGGTCAGCGTCCGGGCGAACCGCTCGACGGTGTCCGCGCCCAGCTCCTCGCGCACGAAGGACTCGTACTCGATGCCGGCCCCCGCCGTGAACGCGGCCCGTGAGCGGTGCGCGGCCAGCCACACCAGCCGGACCGGGTTCGCGGTCTCGGGCGCGTGGGCGAGGTACTCCCGCACGCCGAAGCCGAGCCGCCCGTTGTTGGCGACGAAGCAGGGGTGCCCCTCGGTCATGCCGGTCTCGATGGCCTGGAAACCGGCGCCGGCCAGTTCACGGACCGGGACCCGCGGCTTGGTGAGCTTGAAGCAGGTGCCCGAGAGGGTGGAGGAGATCTCCTCCAGATAGACCGGCAGGACCTCGTCGCTCAGCCCCAGCGAATCCTTCAGCTCGATGAAGAAGTCCAGGGCGGACAGCGGGAGTTCGCTGCCGTCGTGGTGCCGGGTGATGGACTCGGCGGCCACCTGCCAGTGCTCGAGGGAACGCAGCACGGCGGTGAAGCGGTAACTCGTCAGACCGTCGTCGCCGCGGACCTCGTACCGGCCGTCCGGCAGGCTCCGCGGGGTGATCAGCCGCTCGTGGGCGAACTCGGCGAGCGCCTTGCGGACGAGGAGTCGGTTGGCGAGGGCCCAGCGCTCGGGGGAGAGGTGGGCGACGCTCCCGGCGAGGCTCATGCCGCCACCGCCTTCGCGAACCGCTCCCGGGTGCAGAAGCTCAGCAGCGCCTTCTTCTCCGGCTTCTGGATCTCCCGCTCGGGCACGAAACCGACGGCCTCGTTGAGTGCGTGCACTGCCGTGTTGGCCACGTCGGGCTCGACGACGACCCGGCGGGTCGCCGGGTCGGCGAACAGCTGCTCCATCACCGCGGTGATCACGGCCCGGGTGAAGCCGTGCACGGGCGTGTCGCTCGGCGCGACCAGGAAGTGCATGCCGACATCGCCCGGCTCCGGCTCGTACAGCCCGACGAGTTCGACATACCTGGGGTCGTAGCGCTCCATCAGGAAGACGGGCTCGCCGTCCAGCACTCCGATGAACGCGTCGTGGTGCTCGCTCGCCGCGATGGCCATGTACTCGCGCTCCACGTCGTGCAGTCTCGCCTCCTGCATCATCCAGAAGGCGGCCTTGGGATGCGTCACCCACCCGTGCAGCAGCGGGGCGTCCTCGACGGGGTCGAGGGGGCGGACGGTGAAGGTGCCGATGCCGGTCGCGGTGGTCATACTGCGAACTCCTGGAAGGCGATGGTCTTCTCGACCGGGTAGTACTCGGTTCCGCCGAGCAGCTCACGGATGATGGACGCGTTGCGGTACGGGCCCATGCCGAGGTCCGGTGAGGTGATCGAGTGGGTGTGGACGCCCGCGTTCTGCAGGAAGATCCCGCTTCCCGTGGTGTCGACGGCGTAGTTGCGGGCCACGTCGAAGTTGCCGTGCGTGTCGTAGCGGAGCCGGTCGCGGACCGGTGCGAGGAACGCGGGCTCGGCGTACCGGTAGCCCGTGGCCAGGACCAGGCCGGCCGAGCGCAGCTCGTAGTCCTTGCCCTGTTCCTGCTGGCGGAGGCCGAGGGTGTACGTGCCCTCGTCGTAACGCGCGCTTTCGAGCGAGGAGTTGGTGAGCAGCCGCGCGGGGACCGGGCCGCCGAGGTTCTTCTGGTAGAGCAGGTCGAAGATCTCGTTGATCAGTTCGCCGTCGATGCCCTTGAACAGGCCCTTCTGCTCCGACTGGAGGCGGTAGCGGGTCGCTTCGGGGAGCGCGTGGAAGTAGTCGATGTACTCCGGGGAGGTCATCTCCAGGGTCAGCTTGGTGTATTCGAGGGGGAAGAAGCGCGGCGAGCGGGTCACCCAGTTCAGCCGGTAGCCGTGGACGTCGATCTCGCTCAGCAGGTCGTGGAAGATCTCGGCGGCGGACTGGCCGCTGCCGACCAGGGTGATCGACTCCTTGCCCTGCAGCTCCCGCTTGTGCTGCGTATAGCGGGAGTTGTGGATGAAGTCGCCGCCGAGGTCCGCGCAGGCGTCCGGGACGTGGGGCGAGGTGCCGGTGCCGAGGACCAGGTGCCGGGCCCGCAGCAGCTCACCGGCCTCGGTCCGTACGACGTACACCTCGTCCTCGTACGTCACCTCCGCGACCGTCGTGCCGAAGCGGACGCTGCTCAGCTTCGACGCGGCCCAGCGGCAGTAGTCGTCGTACTCGACCCGTAGTGGATAGAAGTTCTCGCGGATGTAGAACGCGTACAGACGGCCCGATTCCTTCAGGTAGTTGAGGAAGGAGTACGGGGAGGTCGGGTCGGCGAGGGTGACCAGGTCCGACATGAACGGGGTCTGGAGGTGCGCGCCCTCCAGGAACATGCCGGAGTGCCACTCGAAGTGGGGCTTCGACTCCAGGAAGACGCCGCTCAGTTCGGCGATGGGCTCGGTCAGACAGGCGAGGCCGAGATTGAAGGGACCGAGCCCGATGCCCACGAAGTCGTAGGTCGTGTCCGTGGATTCAGCAAGCGCGGTCAAGGGACTCTCCCAGGTACTGCTCGGCGTGGCCGGCGATCAGGTCGAGGACGGCGGCGATGTCGTCCGTCGTGGTCTCGGGGTTGAGCAACGTGAACTTCAGGTAGTGGCGTCCGCCGACCTTGGTGCCCGCGACGACGGCGTCACCGGAGGCGAACAGGGCCTTGCGGGCGTACAGGCTGGCGCGGTCGATCTCGGCCGGGTCGGTGACGGCGGCCGGCATGTACCGGAAGACGAGGGTGGAGAGCGAGGGCCGCACGACGACGTCGAAGCGCGGGTCGGCGGCGAGCAGCTTCCAGCCCTCCGCGGCCAGGTCGCAGACCTCGTCGAAGAGTTCGCCGATGCCGTCGGCGCCCATCACGCGCAGCGTCATCCACAGCTTCAGCGCGTCGAAGCGGCGGGTGGTCTGGAGGGACTTGTCGACCTGGTTGGGGATGCGCTCCTGGACCATGCGGCGCGGGTTGAGGTACTCCGCGTGGTAGGTCGCGTGGCGCAGCGTCGAGGCGTCCCGGACCAGCACGGCCGAGGAACTCACGGGCTGGAAGAAGGACTTGTGGTAGTCGACGGTGACGGAGTCGGCCCGCTCGATGCCGTCGAGGCGGTCCCGGTTCTTCAGCGAGGTGAGCAGTCCGCAGCCGTAGGCGGCGTCCACGTGCATCCAGGCGCCGAACTGGGAGCACAGCTCCGCGATTTCGGGCAGCGGATCGATGGAGCCGAAGTCGGTGGTGCCCGCGGTGGCGACGACGGCCATCGGGACGAGGCCGTCCTGCCTGCAGCGTTCCAGCTCGCGGGCGAGGGCGACGGTCTGCATGCGCTTGTCGTGGTCGACGGGGATCGAGACGACGGCGTCGGCGCCGAGGCCGAGGAGTTTGGCCGACTTCTTGACGCTGAAGTGGCCGGCCTCGGAGGCGAAGACGCGCAGTTTGCCGAGGTCGGCCCCCGCTCCCTCGCCCTCCCATCCTTCCCCGCCGGGCTTGGCCTCCTCGCGGGCCAGCAGCAGGGCCTGGAGGTTGGACTGGCTGCCGCCGCTGGTGAACACACCGTCGGCGGCCGGGCCGAGGCCGATCCGCTCGTTGGTCCAGTCGATGAGCCTGCGCTCGATGAGGGTGCCGCCGGCCGACTGGTCCCAGGTGTCCAGGGAGGAGTTGACGGCGGAGAGGACGGCCTCGCCGAGCACCGCCGGGATGACGACCGGGCAGTTGAGGTGGGCGAGGTAGCGGGGGTGGTGGAAGTAGATCGCGTCCTGGAGGTAGACCTCTTCCAGCTCGTCGAGGACGGCCGTGGTGTCGTGCAGGGGCTTGTCGAGGTCGATCCGCTCGATGCGGGGAGCGAGGTCGTCGACCGTGACACCCGTGAACGGGCGGTCGGTGGTGGCGAGTCTGGCCGCCACCCGCTCGACGCCTTCGGTCACGGAGCGGCGGTACCGGTCCGCGGTGGTGTCATTGAGCAGGTGCGAGCGCATGTGGGGGTCCTCCGTGCGGGGGAGAGTCCGAGCGGGACAGGAGAAGGGGCGGAATCCCGACGTTCAACGTAGGTTAGCCTAACCTAAGTCGATCGTGCGATCCCGCCCCACCTGGGTCTTTCGTTACGCAGGCCCCGGATCGTCGCCGGACCGTTCCGGACTTCCGGAAGGCGCCGCGGGTGCCCGCGAACTACTCGCCCCGCTCCCGGAGTTGCTCCTCGCTCAGCCCCTGCCGCCAGTAGCCCACGAAGGTGACCCGCCCGCGGTCGATGCCGCGCTCGCGCACGAGATGGCGGCGCAGTTCCTTCACCCGGCCGGACTCGCCCGCGATCCAGGCGTACGGAGCCTGGGAGAACGGGAGTTGGGCCGCGCGCAAGGCGTCGAGCGCCATGGAGGAACCCGGGGAGTCCGGGGAGCTCGCGTCGGAGCGTTCGTCCCGGACGAGCCAGGTGATCTCGGCGTCGGCCGAGGTCGTCAGATCCTGGATGTCGGCGGCATGGTGGACCTCCAGCCAGGCGCGGACGCGCAGGCCCGCCGGCAGCGATTCGAGGATGGCGGCGGCTGCGGGGACGGCCGTCTCGTCGCCCCACAGGACGACGAGATCGGTGTCCGCGGGCGGCCGGAACCGGATGGCCCGGTTGTCCTCGACGGCGGGGCCGAGCAGCACGACACGGTCACCGGCCCGCGCGCAGGACGCCCAGCGCGAGGCGGGCCCCGCGGGGGCCGCCGTGCCCGGCTCCAGGCCGTGCAGCGCGAAGTCGATGTCGATCTCGTCGGGGTCGCGGCGCAGCTCGCGCAGGGTGTACGAGCGCATCACCGCCCGTACGCCGTCCGGCAGTTCGCGCCAGCCCTGCCACCAGTTGTCGCCCAGTTCGATCGGCACGGCCGGCTCGCGCTGGCCGGGGTGCGGCAGGAACAGGGACAGGGACTGGTCGCGCCCGTCGGAGTGGAACGCCCGCAGATCGGGCCCGGCGAAGGTCACCCGGAGCAGGGACGGGCCGAGCCGCCTCGTCAGTACGACCTGGAGGGAGAAGAAACGGAACGGGGCGGCTACGGCCGTCGTCATGAGTGCTCCTGAGCCGTCGTCAGGGGGTCGCGGACGGGGTCGCGAAGGGGGTCTCAGGCGACCTTTTTCGCGTTCTCGATGGCCTCGGCGAGCTTGTCGAGGATCGGGGTGCACTTGTCGTACGACAGGATCGGCTCGGGGGTCCGGGCGATGACCTGGCCGGCCTTGACGGCGGGCAGCTTCTTCCAGGTGGCCTCGGTGATGTCGGCCGGCTGGATGGTCGACGTGCGGTCGTCCATGATGATGACGTCGGCCGGGTACTTGTCGACGTTCTCCCAGCTCAGGTTCTCGAACCAGCCGCCGCTGGCCTTCAGGGCCTTGGCGGAGGGCTCGACGATGTTCACGCCGAGCGCCTTGAAGTACTCAAGGTCGATGGAGAGGTTGGAGCCGGAGACGTAGAAGATGTCCTGGCTCGCGCTGCCGGCGAGCACCTTGATCTCGGGGCGGGCCTTGGCGGCCTTGCGCAGCCGTTCGGCGGCCGTCTCGAACTTCTTCTTCGCCTCGACGATCTTCGCGGACCTCACGTCGGCGCCGAGGGACTCGGCCAGCGCGAGCATGTGCTCCAGCGGCTGGGGCATCTGGATGCCGAAGACGGAGATGCCGACGCTCGGGGCCAGTTTGAGGATCTTGTCCTTGGACTCCTCGGGGACGTACCAGAGGGTGCCCGCGGCGTCGAACATCGTCGAGACCAGGACGTCGGGGGCGAGGCCCGCGTACTTCTCGATGTTGAACTGGCCCCACTCGTTGCCGAGGATCGTCAGCTTGCTGATGTCCATGTCGCCGGCCTGGACGTCGGCCTTGCCGTCCTTGGTCTTCGTCGGGCCGAACACGCCCTTGACCTCGATGCCGTAGTCGAACAGGGCGGCGGCGACACCGGTGAAGGCGACGATGTTCGCCGGAACCCTGTCCAGCTTCACGGTCGTGCCGCGGTCGTCCTTGAACGCCCACGGGCCGGACTTCTCGGCGGCCTTCGTCGAGTCCGAGCCACCGTTTTTCGAGGCGTTGTCGTCGCCGCAGGCCGCGAGGATGGCACCGAGGCCGAGGGCGCCGCCCGCGGCGAGGATGCCGCGACGGGTGAGGTGGGTGGCACGGGCGTTGGGCATGAGTGTGGCTGCTTTCGGCACGGGGCGGGAGCGCCCGCCGGACGAGTTCGAAGGTAGGTTAGCCTAACCTCAGTTCTTGTCCAGGGGGCGGGGCGCGCGGAGGCCGAATCGGCGGCCCGCCTGCGCGGTGCGGCCGATGCGACGGCGCCGTGCTTCCCGGGTCCGGGCCCGGAACCGCGACGCCTCAACTCACCCGCCGATCCTGCTCGGTTCGGCGGGGTGACGGATGGTCAGGCCTTGCCCCTGATGACCACCCAGTGTCGCTTCACTTGCAGCTCAGCGGGTCGGCGATGATCCCGTGCGCGGGCGCGCCGCAGCCCTTGCGGCCGTCGGCCGGACGCCGGACGCATCGCGGCCACCGGCGGGCGGGTGCCCGGCGGTGGCCGCGATGCGCTGGTCCTGGGTGAAGGGTCAGCCGGTGAGCCCCAGTTCACGGGCGATCAGCATCCGCTGCACCTCGCTCGTGCCCTCGCCGATCTCCAGGATCTTGGAGTCGCGCCACATCCGGGCGACCGGGTACTCGTTCATGAAGCCGTAGCCGCCGTGGACCTGGGTGGCGTCACGGGCGTTGTCGACGGCGATCGTGGAGGAGTACAGCTTGGCGACCGCCGCCTCCTTCTTGAAGGGCTCGCCCGCGACGAGCCGGGACGCGGCGTCGCGCCAGCCGACGCGGGCCATGTGGGCCTTCATCTCCATGTCGGCGATCTTGAACTGGATCGCCTGGTTGGCGCCGATCGGGCGCCCGAACGCGTGCCGCTCCTTGGCGTACTTGACCGACTCGTCGACACAGCCCTGCGCCAGACCCGTGGCCAGCGCCGCGATGGCGATGCGGCCCTCGTCCAGGATGCGCAGGAACTGCGCGTAGCCGCGCCCCTCCTCGCCAAGCAGGTTGGCCGCCGGGACGCGCACGTCCGCGAAGGACAGTTCACGGGTGTCGGAGGCGTTCCAGCCGACCTTCGAGTACGGGGCCGCGACCGTGAAGCCGGGGGTGCCCGAGGGGACGATGATCGCGGAGATCAGCGGCTTGCCGTCGGGCTTGCGGCCGGTGACCGCGGTGACCGTCACCAGGCCCGTGATGTCCGTGCCGGAGTTGGTGATGAAGCACTTGCTGCCGTTGATGACCCACTCGTTCGTCTCGGGGTCGAGCCGGGCCGTCGTACGGGTCGCGCCCGCGTCCGAGCCGCCGTCCGGCTCGGTCAGGCCGAAGGCACCCAGGATCTCGCCGGAGCAGAGCCGGGGGAGCCACTCCCGCTTCTGCTCCTCCGTACCGAAGAGATGGATCGGCATGGCGCCCAGCGAGACGCCCGCCTCCAGGGTGATGGCCACGGACGAGTCGACCCGGGCCAGCTCCTCCAAGGCGATGCCGAGGGCGAGATAGTCGCCGCCCATGCCGCCGTACTCCTCGGGGAACGGCAGTCCGAACAGGCCCATGCGGCCCATCTCCCGCACGATCTCGTACGGGAATTCGTGCCGCTCGTAGAAGTCGCCGATCTTCGGCGCCACGACGTCGTGGGCGAACGCCTCCACCGTACGGCGGAGTTCTTCGAGTTCGGGTGAGAGGCGGTGGTCCAGGGACATGCGGATCACTCCTGGTGGGACTGAGTCGTTTTACCGAGGGCTTTGACGGTGCGGGACGGGCTGGGTCGGCCCAGTTGTCCGGCCATCCACACGCTGGTGGCGGTGAGGCGGCCGAGGTCGACCCCGGTGTCGATACCGAGGCCCTGGAGCATCCATACGAGGTCTTCTGTCGCGAGGTTGCCCGTCGCGGACTTCGCGTACGGGCAGCCGCCGAGGCCGCCCGCGGAGGCGTCGACGGTGCTGACGCCGTGCTGGAGGGCGGCCAGCGTGTTGGAGAGTGCCTGGCCGTAGGTGTCGTGGAAGTGCACGCCGAGCGCGCTGGTGGGCACGCCCTCCTCGTTCAGCTCGGCGAGCAGGGCCTGCACATGGCCCGGCGTCGCCACGCCGATCGTGTCGCCGAGGCTCAGTTCGTCACAGCCCATGTCCATCAGCGCCCTGCAGACGCGGACGACCTGATGGACCGGGACCGGGCCCTCCCAGGGGTCGCCGAAGCACATCGAGACGTAGCCGCGGACCGTGAGGTCCGCGGCCTTCGCGCGGCTCACCACCGGTTCGAACATGGCGAGCGACTCGTCGACCGTCCGGTTGAGATTGGCCTTCGCGAAGGACTCCGTCGCACTGGCGAAGACGGCCACGTGCCGGGCGCCGAGCGCCAGCGCCCGCTCCAGTCCGCGCTCGTTCGGCACCAGGACCGGAAGAGCCACCGGCAGGTCGGCCACCTGCGGGAACAGCTGTTCCGCGTCGGCCAGTTGGGGAACCCACTTGGGGTGGACGAAGCTGGTCGCCTCGATCGTGGTCAGTCCCGAGTCCGCGAGGCGCCGGATGAACTCCGCCTTGACCTCGGTCGGAACGGTCGTCTTCTCGTTCTGCAGCCCGTCGCGCGCGCCGACCTCGTAGATCCGCACCCGGGCGGGCGGGTTTTGGACGGGTACAGCCTGGGCGGGTACGGCCATCGGCAGGCCCAGTTCGGAAGTGCTCATTAGAGGACCATCCCTTCTGCAGCCCTCACGAGTAGGGTTGTGACCTCTCGGTCCCGGTGGGTGCATGGCCTGTAGTGCGTGCCGTTC
>NZ_JBIAIQ010000016.1:95041-196442 GCF_042871525.1 Streptomyces sp. NPDC005784 | reverse complement strand
TTGCGCATGAGGCAGTCGATGGGACGTGTCGGCTCTTGTTACGATAATGCTGCTGCGGAAAGCTGGTTCGCTGTCCTCAAAGCGGAGATCGGAACGACCGTCTGGGAGACCCGCGAGGCCGCCAGGGCCGACGTCTTCCGTTACATCGAGATCGAATACAACCGCAGCCGACTCCGCAGACACCCCGAGTACGGGTACGTCACCCCACTCGAAACGAGAACCTTGCTCAGGCAAGACCTCACCCCCGCAGCGTAAACACCCGCTGTCCAGGACCCGGGGGGAACTTCACCCGTCGTGGGGACCGTTTTGCGTACGACCGCCCAGAGGGTGCGGCCGTTCAGGCTGGTGGCGACGAGGCCGAACCGATCGGCCTCGGCCACCACTTCCAGGACCTCCCGCCATGACTCGGCGGAGAGCGACTTCGGCACCTCCGCTTCGACCGACGTGTGCCGGGCGTGCTCCTCCAAGCGCGCGAGGAGCCCGACAGCGGTCAGCCGGGCAGCGATGGCCGCCGCGCTGACTCCCGAGGTGGGCACAGGACAGCCTCCGTCACTGACAATCACTTTCAGTGAAGCTAGTTAACTAGATTAGAGCTAGTGGACTAGATTTTCCATATGCCTGAGCAGCCGCCCTATCTCCGCATCGCCGACGAACTCCGGCAGCGCGTCGCGGAGCACGTCTGGGAGCCGGGGGACCGCCTCCCCTCCCGCGCCCAGATCGGCCAGGAGTACGACGTGGGCGAGAACGTGGTGCGACGGGCCCAGGAGTTGCTGATCTCCCAGGGCGTGCTGGAGGGCCGCGCCGGTTCCGGCACGTATGTCGCCGAGCCCAGACAGCGCGTGCGAGTCGTCCGCTCGATGGCGCGCGAGCAGCGCGACGGGTCCCCGTTCCGCGCGGACATGAAGGCCGTCGGCAGGCAGGGCGATTGGGAGAGCAGGACCGACGCCAAGGTGCCGCCCCCGACGGAGATCGCGGCGCGTCTCGGCATCGCCGAGGGCGAGTTGTGTGTGCGGACGGCATACGAATTCCTGGCGAACGGCAGGCCGGTGCAACTGTCGACGAGCTGGGAGCCGTACGACCTCACCGCGGGCACACTCGTCGTCCTCCCTGAGGGAGGGCCTCACGCCGGGGCCGGAGTCGTGAACCGGATGGCCGCGATCGGCATCATCGTCAGCCACGCCGTCGAGCAGCCTGAGCCGAGGACGGCCACGGCCGAGGAAGCCTCACTCCTGGGCATCCAAAAGGCCGCACTCGTCACGCACATCCGGCGGACGTACTACAGCGACCAGGGACGGCCGGTCGAGACTGCGGACATCGTGGTGCCAGTCTCGTTGTGCGAGATCGTCTACGAGATCCCGATCAATCGCTAATCAGTCGCCCCCAACACTTCACGGCGGGCATCATGACGCGCGTGGGGATCGATGTGGAACTGCACTCTGCTCGGCCGGCACGCGGCTGGAAGAAGGCGCGTGCGACGTTCCTTCAAGGGTGCTACGGGCACGCGGAAGCGTTGGCCGACGCGCTGGGGTCGCTTCACTATCTCGGCGTCCCCAGCCGGCTTACCGCCGTCGACCTCTACGGGGACACGGTGATGAACGAACAGGAAGCCGCAGCAGCCCTCAGCGAGTTGCCCGGCTTGAGGGAGCTGTGCGCGGACGAGCGACAACGCGCGGCACTGGATGATCTCGCAGCGGTACTGGAACAGTGCGCGGCCACCCCGGGTAGCTACGTATGGCTCGCGGGCGACTGAGGTGCAGATGCCAGCGTCACAGCGTTTCCCACGAAGGACCGTGCCAACCTGAGCGGTCAGGCCTTTTGTAATCTTGTGAGAGAGATGAGGGGAGAGGCAAATGAGTCGCCGCAGAGAGACCCGTAAGGTCGCCGCAGTCGTGACCGCGACTGTGCGTGAGTGGAGCGACGAGGAGGGCTGGGGTGTCCTCGACTCGCCTCAGACTCCCGGAGGGTGCTTCGGCCACTACGCCGACATTCAGGCGCCCGGCTTTCGCACGCTGTCATCAGGGCAGCAGGTCGATCTCATCTGGGAGGCACCCGGATTCAAGCAGGACGGGTACGACTACCGCGCGGTAAGCATCGTCCCCCGCCCCGTCTGACATCCACGGCTGACATCAACGAGGCCGGACGGCGGCATACGGCAGCACCCCCGAACGACCGCTGGACCAGCCGTCGACGGCGCCCGGGGCGGGTGCAGATCGAACTCCTAAAGCGGGTGTCGCAGGTTCGAATCCTGCCGGGGGCACCAGGGAAAAGGCCCCGGACCGATCATGGTCCGGGGCCTTTGACGGCGAAGTTTGACGGCAAGCGCGGCTCGCTAGCTACCCCTGACGCTGCCTGCACGCTCGGAGCTCTGAGCTGCATCGTGCACAGTGAGCTGCCCTGCGGTGCCAGGCTCCCATCTCGGTTGCCTCAAATGGTCATGAGCGTGAGGCGACCGAGAGAAGAATGCGGGGACGGCCAGCTGCTCATGCCTGGCCACTGTGCGGCACGGGGGTGGGTGTGAAGGAAGATTGGTACGGCACGTCAACTTCCGGCGGTACTGATCGCGTCGGCGTACTGCAGCGAGCCTTACGCTCCCCCGTCGGAGCCACTCTGGTAGTAGGCCTTGCGTGCGCCTTCGCGGCGATGCTGATCACCTTGCTTTTCGGTGATGGTACGCCTACGACCCAGCCGAAGCCCCCTCCGACGTCTATCACGAAAGAGCCCACTGGAGACCCCCTGGCGACCCCGAAACAGACGATGTTCCTGGAGGACGTCAGCAACGACAGGAAGACTCTGGTGCCGGGAGGCTTCTTGTTTCCCGATTCCGCTAGCTCCGCCGTGGGGGGATCAACAAGTGTCTCGGTGGAGCTTTGGATGGATGGAAAGAGCGTTGGCCATACCGGCCCATCGGTGTCTCCACCTGCGGGCAGCGAGATCCGTCATATCCCCGTGGGCGGTGTCGAGGGAGCGTCCCTGACCTCGCTTAGCAGTGAGGTCAAGATCCGGCCGCTCTTCGACTCCAGCGTGAAGCAGATAGTCACGCAGCCCACGGACTCGGCGGTATGGGAGTGGGCAGTCAGCGCGACCGAGCCGGGCACATACAAGTTCGTGCTGCGAATCACCACGTATCAAGGAGAGTCGAACCGAGCCCTGGCAACATCTCATCCCGTTACGATCTTTTTCCATGTGACGAATACTGTTTCTCACAGGGTGAGTTGGGTGCGCGGTGAGCTTGTGGCGTGGGGTGGCGTTGCGGCAGCCGTCGTCGCTCTTCTAGCGTTTAGGACCCCGCTGCTGGCCTTTGCGCGGGCTCGGCGGGACTCGGTGCTGGAACGGCGGCGTCGGGGCGGTGACGGGTACATGTAGCCGCGCGACTTTGTAAGACTTCCTCCAGGTGCCGCACCAACTCCGGCATCATGTTCCTGGCTGCCAGCGCTGGCAGCCAGGAAAGGGCCGGCTCAGGAGAAATTTTCTCCCGGCTGGCCCTTTGTCGTTTCCGACTCCGTGCCACTCGCGTGCCACAACGCCCTGAGCTGCCTTATGGCACTCCCCCGCCGTGCCCAGCATGTGGAGGTGGACGACATACAGGTTCCCGACTCCCCGGTGGCCCTGCAATCCGCTGCCTACGCCGCTCGCATGTCTTTGGCTGACCATGTCCGAGCGAGCGGTCCGGTCCGCGACTGGACCGACGGGACGCGGGCCGAGGCAGCCCGGCTCCAGCAGACACTCGAGTCGGTGGAGACCGCCCTTCAGGAAGCCTTCGAAGCGAGCGACTTGCTGCGGGTACACAGCGGACGCTCCCTGCGCCTGTCCCTCATGAGGGCAACGGCCCTCCTGCTCCCCTCACTTGGAGCTCGTAGCAGAATCATGGGTGGGCCTTCTTGAGGCGTCGCCAGCAGGTGAGGCTGCATGCCAGGGAGACGAAGGCGTCGTGGAGTTCGAGGCGTCGTTCCCATCGGATGGCGAGGCGTTTGAACTGGTGGAGGAGGGCGAAGGCCTGCTCCACGACGTATCGGAGTTTGTGAAGCTCCGCCTGTCGTTCGCGAAGTTCAGCTGTGTGGCGTGCCTGCTACCGGTTGGCCGCGAGAAAGTCCTCCAGGATCTCGACAAACCGCGCCGGCTGCTCCTCGGCCGGGTAATGGCCGCAGTCGTCGAGGACGACCCCCGTGACGTCGTCGGCCGCCAGCCCCATCGTCTGGGCGGCATTCGCGCCGCTCCACAGCGCGCCGCCGAGGGCGAGCACCGGCAGCGTCAGCCGGGTCTTGCTGCGCTGCTCGTTCTGCGCGATCGTCTCGTCCAGCGCCCGGTAGTACGCGAAGCTCGCCCGCAGCGCGCGAGGATCCGCGGTGATCGCGTCGACGTAGACGTCGACGGCGTACGCGGGGATCGCGGTCCGCGTGGCGGCCTTGGTGGCGAACTGCCAGCCGAAGAAGAGCCGCTCCCGTCCCCGGACCAGTTCCTCGTTGAGGTCGGTGAGCCGGTTGAAGCCGAACTGCCAGAGCTTCAGGTTGACCGCGTCCGGGCCGAAGACCGGCGGGGACGGCGTGAGACCTGGGATCACTGCTTCGAGGACGGCGAGCCGGCCCACCCGCTCGGGGTGATCGGCGGCGAGGGCGTATCCGGTCCACGTACCGATGTCGTGGCCGACCACGTCGAACCGGTCGTGCCCGAGCTCGGCCATCAACGCGACCAGATCGGCGGCCAGCGTGCCGGCGTCGTACCCGTCGTCGGGCTTGTCGGAGAGCCCGGCCCCGCGCGAGTCGACGGCGACGACGGTGTGCTGTCGGGCGAGCGCGGGCATCACCTCCCGCCAGGCGTACCAGGTCTGGGGCCACCCGCCGATCAGCAGCAGCGCCGGGCCGTCCCCACCGGTGACCGCGTGCAGCCGCAGTCCGTTCACCTCCACGAGCCGGCTGGTGAAGACGTCAAGGAATCCGTCAGGCAGCCGCAGCGAACTCAAGCTTGTCATGCCAACGACCATACACATCTTTGAACGATCGGTACAAGATGTGTAGACTGACGGACCATGGCAGGCCGCAAGCAATTTGACGTGGACGAGGCGCTACGACGTGCGATGCACGTCTTCTGGCGCTGGGGTTATTCGGAGGCCTCGATCGATCGCCTGGCCGAGGGCACGGGCCTGGGCCGGGGCTCGCTCTACGGCACCTTCGGCGACAAGAGCGCCCTCTTCCGCAAAAGCCTCCAACGGTACGCGCAGACCTACCACCCGCTGTACGAGCAGGCACTGTCCGGCCCCCACCCGAGCCCGAGAGCCGTCGTGGCCGCCTTCCTGCAGGTCGCCCTGAACCGTATCGCCGACCCGACGGTCCCGGATGGCTGCCTGCTCACAGTGTCGGCAACGCAGTTCCCGGCGCTTGACCCGGAGGGACGGGCGATGGTCCGCGCCATGATCGACGGTTTGCGGGCGATGCTGGAGCAGGCGTTGCTGGCGGCGGGGGCCGGTGAGCAGGAGGCTGCAGAGCTGGCGTTGTGCACGCTGGCGACGAACAAATCTCTGGCAGTGCTGAGCCGCGCCGGCTTCTCGGGCGAAGACCTGGCAACCGTCGCGGCAGCCGCCGCAAAGAATGCCAAGGCTCCGCCGAACCGGCCGGCCGAACCGTCGGGGCCGCGATAGGCGGGAACGACTATGTCGCCAATGGATCTGCGGAGACCTTGGGGCAGCCGGCGGCTCGGCAGGAAGTGACTCGGCCAGCCCTCATAGGGGCTGAGCCGACCCTGGCGACGAAATCGTCCCACCGGGGGAAGAGGCTGACCTGAGCCGCCTCGGTCTTCGGGCACTTGAGGGCCGACGGCAGACGGCAGACGGGATGGGAGCTGAGGAGGGTGGCGGTTTGAGGAATCGTGGAACTCGACCGCCGGGTTCACAAGAATGAGGACCCCGTGACGACGCTGCGTCTGCTGTCGGACGTACAAGACACGGAAACAGGGTCCGTCATCAACGCCACGAGCAGCCGCAGCCAGTCACGCCGCACCCGCGGTGCGCGGGTGGGTAACCTCTGGGGTCAGCTTGACACTCCGACAGGTGGTCGAAGGGCAGGGGGCCATGGGGGTTGAGACGCGGGGCAGGTCGGTGGCGGAGTCGGAAAGAGATCCGAGTTTGCTGCCGGTGCTCGGGGTGTTCATCGCGCTGGGCGCGGTGCTGGAACGCTGCCTGTCGCTGCTCGACGGACCGAAGACGTACATACTCTGCGATGACCTTGTCGAGCTGTCCAAAGAACTCGACCGGGAAGCAAGTGTGAACCGGTGGCTCCTGCTGGCCGGCCTGGTGCTGTCCGCGGCAGCACTGGTCGTCTCACGTGTACGCCACTGGCGGGCTCTCCCCTTGCTGACGCTGTCTGCGGTTCTGGCCTTGGTGGTTCTGGCGGACGGTTACGCGGCGCGCGTGGATGCCGTCGCCTCGCAGATCTCGACATCCCAGACCTGCGACGAACCCACGAACCCGTACAACACCTCGCGGGGCTGGTTCAACTGGAGTCCGCTCGGCCCGTGATCTGCCAGGTCCTGACCGAACCCCCAAGGCGGTGACCCGCTGCGCGGCGTGCAGTGCAGCAGCGAAGTACAGCGACCGCTGCCGACCGGCCTCATCCCCAGAGTGACTCAGCCGTTTTCCGCGACCAGCGGAACTGCACCCCCGCTCTACCGGCGGCGCACTCGATCAGACCGGACGGCGGTCTTGGACCGTTGCTCATCAGGGCTATGACCTGCGATGATCCGAGGCCGATCCATGATCACGGGGGAGTCCGGGCATGCAACCTCTGAGGCCAGGCAGTCCCAATACCGCGTCCTTTCGGAAGACGAAACGACCGCGTACTTCCCTGCTGGCCGCGCTCGCCATCACCGCCATCTCCGTTACGGGGTGCGGCAGTTCCGACGATGAAGGACTGCCGGTGCGGGTGGTCAATGAGTCGGCATGGGATGCCCACGTGGTCGGTTGTCCGCTGTGCGGAAAGAGCAGTGTTCTGCTCGAGGGGGATCCCGACCGAACGCCGGGCGAGAGCGGCGGTCAATACTTTGGGTGGTTCGAAAAACGCCCTTGGCCTGTGACGTACAAGATTGTCGTCCGAGGCGTGGAGTCGGTTTGCCCGGTCATCGACCCGGAGCCCGGCAAGACGGAGGACCCGGACAGCGTGGGCACCCGTGACGTCATCTACCTAGTGGACGAGACCGGGAAATGCATCGCGGGCCCAGGGGACATGGACGCCTTCTGACGTCAGCGGCCGGCACCAACAAGGACGAACAGTGGCGGTCGAGGCCGGATCGGGTCGAAGCCGGATCGGGTCGAGGCCGGCTCGCTGCTCGTCTGGATCACCGGTGTCCGCCCCTGGCACGGCAGCAGCCTCCTGGCGTGCCGCGCGCACGGTCGCGTCGAGTCCGGCGGCAACCTACCGCCGGCACTCCTCGTGAGAAGCCGTTGTCGTACCTGGTGCCGTCTCGGCGCACGATCCGCCGCAGCTTCTAGCGGCTGCGGCGGCGGCCCTTGGAGCGGCGAGGGTAGGGGAAGAGCCGCGGGCGGCGCTTGGCAGCCACGTCCTCGATCCAGCCGAAGAGCAGGATCGCCAGGCAGATCAGCGGAACGGCGATCACCAGCGGGGTCCACTGGCTCGCCAGCAGCCACTGCGCGTGGTCGTAGAAGAAGCTGTTGCTCCACAGCGGGTCGATCAGTGGCTCGGTCAGCACCAGTGCGAAGGAGTGCCACAGGTAGACGGTGACCGCGCGGGAGTTGAGCAGCGTGATCACGCCGTTGAACCGCTCCAGCGGTTTGGGCCACTGCTCCCAGGACGGACTCAGGTGGAGCAGCAGCAGCACCGCGCCGAAGGACCAGATGGCCTGGGCGACCGGTACCGCTTCCAGGTCGTGTCCGATCCGCGGGTTGTCCACGGGTGACTGCATGAGCCACCAGTAGCCGAACATGAGCACCAGCGGTGCGATGGACGGCACGATGTACTGCGGGATCCTGCGGAGCAGCCCTTCCTGGTGGGCCATGCCGAGCAGCCAGCAGGAGCCGAAGGTGGTGAAGTCGGTGACGGTTTCCATCAGCCGTCCGGACTGGTCGACCAGTCCGGAGTTGATGAAGACCGCGAGCGCCAGCGGCACCAGCAGGGTGACCCAGGGCAGCTTCCGCATCGCCTTGAGCATGAGCGGCGACAGCAGTACGTACCAGAGGTAGGCGCGCAGGTACCACAGCGGCACACAGATCTGTTCGGCCCAGGAACTCGGCAGGTGTCCGCCGAAGGTGTGCAGCGAGGCCCCGAACGGCGGCTCGCTGAACGGCAGGATCCAGTACGCCAGGTCGCCCCACCACCAGTTGGGGTGATGGCCGACGTCGGGCCTCCAGCCTTCCAGGAGCATCAGCGGCACCACGACCGCGCCGAACAGCCACATCGGCGGCAGCAGACGGCGCAGCCGGCCGCGGATCACGCTCAGCGCCGGCCGGTTGAGGGACCGCACCATCAGCGACCCTGCCAGCGCGAACATGACGCCCATGGAGGGGAAGACGATCGGCAGCCAGTTCCAGCTGAAGTTGTGGTAGACCACCACGCGGACCAGGGCAAGTGCCCGCAGGAGGTCGAGGTAGCGGTCGCGGCCGGGCTTGTGCGCGGCCACCGGGGCGGCTTCCTCGGGCTGCGGGGCGCGCGGCGCGGGAATCACGGCAGGGTCCATCACCCGCAGGGCCATGGTCTCGGAAGAGTTCCGGGTGCCGAAGGCACCTCGTTCCGCGGTACTCATGAAGACGTCGCCCCCGTTGTGACCTGAAGCCCGACCTCACCGGTGCGCTTCAGCTTCTGCCAGCGCAACCGGCCCCCGGTCAGCGCGGTGATGGTGGACTGCAGCAGCACCATGTACATGAGCACCCGGTAGACCACCTGCTGGGCCGGCAGCGTGATCAGATGCCACGCCTTCTCCTTGTCGAGGTGGAAGGACCACCAGGCGCAGACGGCCTGCAGGGTCATCACCGCGAACCAGGCGGCCAGGGTCCTGTACGCGTCGACGAAGACCACGCCGTAGACCATGCCGATGTCGATGGCGGGTGCGAGCAGCGGGGTGACCACCATGAACAGGGCGACGAACGGCAGACCCACCCGGCCGAAGTGGCCGGCCGCGCCGCGCTCCAGCACCGAGTGCCGGTGCTTCCACATCGCCTGCATGGTGCCGTAGCTCCAGCGGTACCGCTGCGACCACAGCTGCTTCATGCTGACGGGCGCCTCGGTCCAGGCCCGGGCGTTCTCGGCGTAGACGACCCTCCAGCCGGCCCGGTGCAGGGCCATGGTCACGTCGGTGTCCTCGGCGAGCGTGTCGTCGCTCATCCCGCCCGCCTGCTCCAGCGCCGAACGGCGGAAGCCGCCCACGGCGCCGGGGATGGTCGGCATGCAGTTGAGCACGTCGTACATCCGGCGGTCGAGGTTGAAGCCCATCACGTACTCGATGTGCTGCCAGGCGCCGATCAGCGTGTCGCGGTTGCCGACCTTGGCGTTGCCGGCGACCGCGCCGACGCGCGGGTCGCCGAAGGGCTGCACCAACTCGCGGACGGTGGACGGTTCGAAGACCGTGTCGCCGTCCATCATGACGATCAGGTCGTACGAGGCGGCGGCCACACCGGTGTTGAGGGCGGTCGGCTTGCCGCTGTTCGGCTGCCGGATCAGCCGCACCATCGGCAGGTCGAGCTCCTCCACGATTGCGGACGTGTCGTCGGTCGACCCGTCGTCGACCACGATCACTTCGATGGGGTAGTCGCTTGCCGCCAGGGAAAGCAGGGTGTTGGTGATGCACTCCTGCTCGTTGTACGCGGGTACCACCACGGTGACCGGTTCGGTGACCGGGTCGCCCCAGGAGAAGTCCTTCTTGCGGGTGCGCCGCACGTGGACGGCCGAGAGCACCAGCATCAGCGCGAAGCGCAGCATGACCAGTACACCGACGACGGCGAGCAGGCCGACCAGCCACGGCAGCAGCCCCACCGAGAAGGTGGTGCACCACAGGAACGCCTTGCCGACCCACAGGCTGTAGTTGCCGACCTTGGTGTTGGCGGAGCCGGTGCCGAGCGCCTCGGCGGTGGTCTTGAAGGTGTAACCCTGGGCCTTGAGCTTGTCGATGATGACCGGCAGCGCGGCCAGCGTCTGCGCCCGGTTGCCGCCCGCGTCGTGCAGCAGGATCATCTCGCCCTGGCCGGGGAGGTCGGGCATGGCGGACTTGACGATGGAGTCGACGCCGGGACGCTTCCAGTCGTCGGTGTCCTTGTCGATGAAGACGGTCAGGTAGCCCTCCGACCCTGCCTGCTTGGCCACCGGCCACGACCAGTCGTCCAGCGCGTCCACGGTGGAGGAGTAGGGCGGGCGGAACAGGCTGGAGTGGATGCCGGCGACGCCGGCCAGCGCGAGCTGGGTCTCGCCCAGCTCCCAGGTGAGCCGGCTGCCGGAGTGCAGCGCGAGGTCGGGGTGGGTGAAGGTGTGCAGACCGATCTCATGGCCGTCGGCCACGATCTGGCGGATCAGCGCCGGGTTGCGGGTGACCATCGAGCCGGTGACGAAGAAGTCGGCGCGGACGTTCTCCTCCTTCAGCACCTTGAGGACCTTCGGCGTCCACTGAGCTGACGGCCCGTCGTCGAAGGAGAGGACGACGGTCTTGTCCGGGATCGTGTAGCTGACCGGCTTGCTGTTCTTGCCGCCGCGTGCGTCGACGACCGGGCCGCCCTCCAGCACGCTGGTCGGGACGGTGCCCTTGTCCACCGAGATGGCGATGCGCTCGTCGTGGAAGACCTCGTTGTTCGCCATGCCCCGAAGCACCATCAGCGCCAGCAGGGTCGCCAGTACGGTCACCGGCAGAAAGAAGCGCAGAGGAGGTGCGGCGAGTCGGCGCGGCCGCGCGATGGACTGCCGGGGGCGTTGGTGCCGGGTGCGGGACATGGACTTCCTGGTCGATCGCGTCCGGCTACTGCGCGGTGACGTCGGACACGGAGCTTGACGCTGCCGTACCGGCCGCAGGGGTAGCGGTGACTGACGCGGTGGCGTCGGACACGGAGCTTGACGCTGCCGTACCGGCCGCCGGGGTAGCGGTGACTGACGCGGTGACATCGGACACGGAGCTTGACGCTGCCGTACCGGCCGCCGGCGTGGCGGTGACTGACGCGGTGGCGTCGGATGCGGCCGCTGGGGCGGTGGTGCTCTTTCCGGGCTTGGCGGCGCCGGGAGCCGCGGGCAGCGGCGCGTTCAGGTACTGGCTGGGCGGTGTGGTGTTCGCGGTGCCGGGGACCATGAGCGCGGGCGCCTGCGAGTGGGTTCCGATCAGGCCGGAGATCATCGCCACCACGAACCCGGTGCAGATGATGCCCAACAGCCAGCCGAGACCGCGCAGACGGCGGCCGCGCAGACCGGACTGGTCCACAAAGACGGGAGCCGACTCGACCTCCGTGGAGGCACTGGTCATCGACAGCCTCGAGCTTCCTTCATCGTTGCCAGCTCGGCGCTGCCAAAAGTAGTGAGTAGTGCGGAAAAAAATGATCAATGTGCGAGGAAAGGGAGATTATCCGACCCACCCTCGATCTTGTAACAAGATTAGTATGAAGATTCGGTGAATGTCACGCGGGTCTCGTAGAGTTCCGGCGAAGTAGCTTGCCTTCTGCTTGAACGGACCTTCACCCATGGCCATACCCCGCCGCCGCAGCCGCCTGACGCTCGCCGCGACCCTCATGGTCGCCGTCGCGTTCCTGGTGAATGCCTGCGGCGGCGCGGCAAGCGAGGGCGGCGTCAAGGCGGGTACGGCCACCGTCCCGGCCGCGCGCTTCCAGGTCTCGTCCATGCTCAGGCCGTCCGGCCGCGCGCTGGGCGTTGTCGACGACAAGACACCCTGGCAGTACGGCATCGTCACCGCCTTCACCAAAGAGGCCGGGCGGGCCCCCGACATCCGCGAGTACTACAGCTCCTGGGGCGACGACTTCGACGCGGAGGGCAACACCTTCCTGTGGCGGCACGGCCAGCTGCCCATGATGGCGCTGGTGCCCTCCGCCATCTCGCTCGCCGACATCGCCAAGGGCAAGGACGACGCCTACATCCGCCGACTGGCGGGCCAGATCGCCGCCTACGACGGCCCATTGGCCCTCTCCTTCGCCGGCGAGATGAACGGTCCGTGGAACTCCTGGGGTCCCAAGCACACCAAGCCCGCCGACTTCGTCGCGTCATGGAAACACGTGCACGACATCTTCACCGCGCAGGGCGTCACCAACGTGATCTGGGTGTGGACTCCGCACGTGGTCGACTCGGGCACCACCGCCAAACTGCGTCCCTACTACCCGGGCAACGCCTACGTCGACTGGGTCGGCCTCATCGGCTACTACGGGCCGATCGACGGCGTCGCCTTCTCCAGCCTGTTCACCCCCACCCTGCGCCAGATCTCGGGCTTCTCCGGCAAACCGGTGCTGATCGCGGAAACCGGAGTGGCGGAGAGCGAAGGCAAGGAGGCGCACATCCGTGACCTGTTCCGGGGCGCCACGAAAGCCGGCGTCATCGGGCTCGTCTGGTACGACCAGCGCAAGGACTGGCCGGGCGGCAGGCAGCTGATGGACTGGCGGATCAGCACCTCGGTGGGTGCGCTGGCCGCGTTCCAGGTGGAGTCGGCCCGGAGCAGCTTCGGTCATTCGTTCAAAAACGGCTGATCCAGAGCAAGCAGGGGAAGCCGGGCGCAAGCCCGCAAGGAACGACATTTATCATGGCGCATCACTGCGGCTGGCGCTCGCGGATGCCCGACCAGGGGAGATCACGGAGATGACGACGGAATCGTCGCCGGGCCAGGGGGCTCCGCAGGAGGAGCACGGCTGGGCCTTCCGGCCCCGCCAGTCGGCTGCCCGCCCGCAGCCGTACCGGGAACAGCAGCAGACGGAGCCGGACCTGCCGTGGGACGTCCGATCGCCGGCCGAGCCGCACGGCAGATCCTCCGGCACGCGGTGGGATGCCACCATGCCGCTGCGGTTTCCCGAGCCCGGCGCCGACGCCCACGAGGCCATGCGCGGCCCCCGCGCCGACACCCACGAGGCCATGCCCGAGCCGGGGCGCCGGATACCCCCGCACACCCGGCGCGGCAACGGACCGGCGGACCAGGAGTCCGGATACCCGTCAGCGGCGACCGCCGTCCTCGACCGGGCGGCCCTCCGCCGCCCCGAGCCTGTCGCCGCGCAGCCGCAGCCCCCTGCGGGCGCGGGCGGCAAACGGGCCGGGAAGACCAAGTGGGTGGGCAGGACCGCGCTCGCCCTTGCCGTCCTCGCCGCAGGCGGGGCCGCCGTCGTGCTCAAGCAGGAGGACGACGCCACCGTTGCCTCGAGGCAGCTGACGCAGGCGTGGCAGATACCGGCGCCCGCCACCGACGACGCGCTGATCGGCAGCTGGCTCACCGACAAGCTGCTCGTCCGGGCCGGCAGCCGAGGCGGCCTGCGGGCCTACGACCTCACCGACGGCAAGCAGGTGTGGCGCGCCGCGTCCTTCGCCGGCGCCGCCAAGCTCGGCACCGTCCCCTGCGCGATGTCGCCGACGCTCAGCGCCCGCGGCATCGGCACGGTCGCCTTCGGCAAGGACGGCAGCACCTGCACCTGGCTGGCCGGCGTCAAGGCGTCCACCGGCAAGATCCTCTGGTCCATGCCGCTGACCAGCACCAAGCACCGTTCGGCGGCGACCGCCGCGACCTACCTGCAGGGCGATGTCGCGACCATCGTCAGCGAGAACTTCCTCGGCGGTGTGGACGTCCGCACGGGCAGCCGCGTATGGGGCTACAAGGCCCGCGGTCACTACTGCAACGCCTACGACTGGGGCACCGACGGCGCCGTGCTGGTGGACGACTTCTGCCTCGACCAGAAAACCAGGTTCACCCTCACCGCGTACGACGGCAGGACCGGGAAGGTGATCTGGCGGAAGCCCGAGAGCGCCCACTCGGATGTGACGCACTTCCTGTCCGGCTCTCCGCTGGTCGCCGCCGTCCACACGGCGCGCCAGGACGCCGTGCGGGTTTTCGACACCACCGGGACCGGCCGCAAACTGGCCGTGGGCGACGACGAGCTCACGACCGGCAACAACACCGGCGCCGACCACTCCGTCCGGCTCTACGGCAACGTCCTGGTCACCCCGGCCTCGTCCGCCGGCAGCACGGTGATCGACGGCTTCGACACCACCACCGGCGCCAAACTCTGGACCCAGCGCTCCGCCGCGCTCGCCATCCCCGCGTCCGGCGCGGACGACAAGGTGTACGCCGTCACCACGTCCGACTCCCCGCAGCTCATCACCATCGACCCGCGCACCGGACGCACCACCCCGGTCGCGGGCCTGCCGGTGGGTACCGGCAAGTGGAGCTTCACCTCCGGCACGGTGTACGTCACCTCGGACGGCGACGTGCTGGTACTCAACGCCCTCGGGTCGAACGGCGGCGTGCGGCTCTACCAGTAGGGCCTCTCCCTGATCATGGGGAGGCGTACCAGGCCGGCGTCGGGGGACGCGAGTACGTCCGCGAACCAGGTGCGGGGCAGGACCGGTTCGGCTCGAAGTGACGGACCTCGATCGGGACCGCGGTCACGCCTCAAGGCAGGTGCACTGCGAGCCGCCGTCCTGGACCGGTGGACGGCGCCTCGCCGAGTGACTCGGTCCTGTCGCTTCGTCAGTCGCCGGTTTCCGCGTTGTCGTAGGCGGCGGTCATGGGGACCCAGCCGGCGGGGTTGCGGTACCAGTAGTGCGGTAGCCCCTCGATGCTGGTGGTGCGGAACGGGCGGCCGTGGTCGTCGATGCGCACCGTGCCGGTCCGGCCCTGTGAGGACCAGTCGAGGTCGAGGTACCAGTCGCAGGTGCAGGCCTCGGTGAGCGCGGAGAGCTGCAGGACCTCCGGCTCCTGCAGGGACACCCGGTAGGGGAAGTCGAGCGCGGGGGCCGGCCTGTCCGGGTCGTTGCCGGGCATCGAACGGGCCACGGGTCGGTTCGCGTCGAGGTCCACGGAGAAGTAGCGGGGGATGAGGACGGCGCCGCAGCCTTCGTACATGGAATAGGCGATGCCCCGGCGGGCGTCGGGGGTGGTGCGGTTGACCACGCGCACATGGAGTGCCTCCAGGACGACTGCGGCGGAGCCGCGTCCCTGCACCGAGATCCGCAGATCGGTGGTACGCCCGTGCACCGCCCGCTGGGACGCGGCCCACGCCGCGGCGTCCCCCGGCGTCGGCGGCGGCGGGACCTGTTGCGGCGGCTTGGCGATGACGTAGTTGTGGTCGCATTCGAGTTGCCAGATGTGGGAGTTGGCCGTCCAGGTGAGCGGGGCCGACGGTGGGACCGCGCCGGTGCTCGCCGGGTCCTTCCGCGGGCCGCCGCCGCTGAGCGTGGCCGACGCGGAGGGTTTCGGTGTGGTGTGAGCCGAGGCTTGCGGTGGGACCGCGCCGGTGCTCGCCCGGTTCTTCCGCGGGCCGCCGCCGCTGAGCGTCGCCGACGCGGAGGGTTTCGGTGTGGTGTGAGCCGAGGCCGACAACTCACCGCCGCCAGAGGGGGGTCCGGCAGCGGATGTGGTGAGGCCGGCGAGCGCGACGGCGAGCGAGGCCGCCAGCGCTATCGATCGCACGCGCCGTCGTCGGGGGCCCCCGGCATGGGGCTGCCGGTCGGCCGACGAGGCCGGCCCCGGGTGCGGATCGGCCGACGAGATCGACTCGGGGCACGGATCGGCCGACGAGGCCGGCTCGGGACACGGATCGGCCGACGAGGCCGGCTCGGGACACGGATCGGCCGACGAGATCGACTCGGGGCGCGGATCGGCCGACGAGATCGACTCGGGGCGCCGGACGGCCGGCGAGGTCGGCTCGGGGGCCTCGGCGGCCGGGCTGCTGTGGCTCGCGGATGCGGTCGGTGCCGCGGTGCTCGTGGTGTCGTGGGGCGTCGGCGCCCGCCGGGCATCGGACGGGCGTGGTCGTTGCCGTGCCGCGACTGCCACGATCCACCGGCGGTGCATCTCCACGCGTTCCTCGGAGGAGGCTCCGCAGAGGGCGGCGAACCGCTCGATCCCGGCGAAGTCCAGGGGGACCGTCTCTCCGGCGCAGTAGCGGTGCAGCGTGGAGGCATTCATGCCCAGACGGCGGGCCAGCCCCGCATAGCTGCGGTCCGTGCGCTCCTTCAGACGCGTCAGCAGTAACGCGAACTCCGCTACGTCATCGTGGATTGCATCCATGTGGTCCGTACTCGCATCCATCCGTCGGCCTGTGCAGTCATGTCCCGATCCGGGGCGGCATCCCAGGCACTCCCCGGTACCTGCACGTCAATACGGCTGTGACGGTTCCAGGGTTGCGAGACGTGAGGAGGACCTGGAGGCGTACAGGGAGCGCTTCGGCGGTGAGAGCGAGCGCCTGGGGCGGGCCAGGATGCGGGACGGCCCCGGCGCGCCGTGCGCCGAGGTCCTCCCGTACCCCGACCTGGGCCGGTCCGGGTGTGGGGTTACTTGGTCATCGAGCGGGCGAAGTAGCGGTATTTGGCCGCCAGTCCAACGGTCTTGGGGCCGATGGAGACGACTTGGTTCGTGGTCAGGCCCTTGGTGCCCGACCTGAAGTACCAGAGGTTGCCCTCGTACCAGTTCTCGCTGTCCGTGCCGGTGGCAAGCTCGCTTCGTCCGTCACCGTTCATGTCGAGGAGGGAGACCTGCGAGCCGAACATGTCGTGCGACTCGTTGACTCCCGGCACTCCGGCGGTGTTCTGGTGCCAGGACACGGCGCCGGTCGCGGTCAGTCCCCTGGACGAGCCGCGCAGCACGGTCACCGCGCCGGTCGTGCTGACGCCGGAGATGCTTTCCTGCATCACTCCGATCGCGACGTCGGCGTAGCCGTCGCCGTCGACGTCGCCGGTGTCCAGGCTGTAGCCGAACCGGTCGTACTTCTCGCCGGTGCCGGGCACGCCGACGGTGTCCTGGCTGATGCGCACCGGCTTGCGGGTGGTGCTCACGCCCCCCGCACTGCCGTACTCGACGACGACCGAACCGCCCACGACACCCTTCGGCTGGTACCCCTCCAGCCCGGCACCGAGGACGACGTCCCCGTAGCCGTCACCGTCGACGTCCGCGATGCTCCCCGAGTTGACCATGGTGTAGAACACCTTGGCGGGCCCGAAGCCGTTCTTCGAACCGAGGACCAGGGAGGCGTCGGCCCTGTCGCCGCGTCTTCCCACGGAAAGCAGGTCGGGCACGTGGTCGCCGTTGACGTCCCCGGCCGCCAGACTTCCAGGATCGATCTTCGTGTCCACGACGCTGGTCGAGGCGTTCGTGCCGTCCCGGCCGAACGGGCCCCGGAACAGCCTGGTCTCCTCGCTGCCGTCGCCGCCCACGCTCCCGGCGGCGACGAGGTCGTTCTCGCCGTCGCCGTCGAAGTCGCCCACGATCATCGGGCTGGAGTGCTTCGACGTGAACGAGAGGGGCGTGCGGCCGGACAGTGCCTTGGGGCCGCCCCAGAAGATCGACACCGCCGGGGCCAGGCGGTCGAAGCCCACCACCAGGTCGTCGTAGCCGTCGCCGTCCAGGTCCCCCGTTGCCATCGAGTCGCCGAAGCCGGAGTTGTAGCCTCCGTCGCTGGAACCCGGATTGGCCACCAGCACCTGGTGCCGGGAGGCGCTGAGACCTGTCTTCGTCCCGTACATGACCGCGACGTAGCCGTTCGCCGAGACGGCCAGGTCGCCGTAGCCGTCCCCGTTGAAGTCGGCCGACTTGCCGGCCGCCGGTGCCTTGGAACCCGGCACGGCACCGGCGGGAGCGCCCGCGCCCAGCACGGCCGTACCCAGCGACGCGGCCGTGACGGTGGCCAGCACGGCCAGCTTTCGAACTCTGCTCATACGTCCGCCTTTTCATCCCTCATCAGCCCACGGACATGTGTCGTTCAGATCAGGGCTGCGCCACAGTGACCACCGAAGGTGGCGAACGGTTGTACGACAGGGCGGCGTCGGTAACCGATCCGTCGCCCCAGGCAGAGCCGAGCAGACGCGGCCCTGGCAGCCCCGAGGTGCAGGTGGCCCCGGCTCAACGCCTGTTTCAACCCCTCCACCGGACCCGGCTTCTCCCGAAGGCGCAGGGGAAAGGCCCCGGACCGATCGTGGTTCGGGGCCTTTGGCATCCGCGGTCGACACCCGCGGGCGGGTGGGTGCGGGAGACCCGGGGAGCGGCGACCGGCATCCCCGGCAGCCGGCGATCCGTCCGGGTTCCCGCACTTGTCGCGGCGGTTCGTGCGACAGGGGCTCCTGTCGTCAGCGCCGGATCGTCGTCAGCGCCAGATCGCCTGGACCGAGTCGAACTGGACCCAGGTGATCGGGTTGCCACTGTTGGCGCCGTAGATGGTCACGGAACCGGCGGTGTTCACCTCGAAGCGGCAGGCGTTGATGCCCTGGCTGTTGTTCCGGGGGGCCGTGGCACGGATGTATCCGGTGGGCAGCGTCATCGACGCGGGCAGCGTGGCGATCTTGGTGTCCGCGCTGAGGCTGCAGGTGATCGCGCCGCGGGCCTGGAGGAACGTGGTGCCCAGGATGGTGACGGTGCGGACCTGCGGAGTCGCACCGGTCTGCGGGGTGATGCCGGACTCCAGCACCAGATCGGTCCACGCGGTGGCGTCGACGGCGGCCGCGGCCGCGGGGGTGGCGGTGGCGAGGCCGGTGACGGCGACAGCGGCGGGCAGGCCGAGGGCGGCACCGAGGATGCTACGGCGGCTGTGGGACATGGTCGTTGGTCTCCTTGACGAGGCCGTGTGCGGAAGAAGGGCGGGTGGTGAGCGGCGCGGTCAGCGCCAGACGGCGCTGAAGTTGTCGAGCTGCGCCCAGGTGATGACGTTGCTGGAGTTCCCGCCGAACAGGCGCAGCTGGCGGTCGATGCCGGCCTCGGCCCGGGCGACGCAGTAGCCGCCGACGTTGTTGCGCGGAACGCTGCAGCGCGTCGCCATGCTCGGGGAGAGGGTGTCGGGCAGGGTGCCGATGACCGCGTCGGCGTCGAAGCTGCCCTTGATCCCGCCGCTGAGCTGCAGCGTCGTGGTGCCGCTGACGCTGATGAGGCGTCCCTTGGGGGCGTTCTGGTCGGCGGTGACGCCGGAGGCGAGAGGGATCGTCTGCCAGTCGGTGAGCACCTTGACGCCGTCGACCTCGGGGGCCCCGGAGAACGACGCGATGGTGCAGGTGCGCGGTCCGGTGTCCTCGCAGGCGAAGCCGAAGTGGAGATACGGCACGCCGCTCACGACCTCGACGGTGATGCCCTCGGGCTCGCGCCATTCGAGACCCGGCGCGGCGGTGATGAACTGCCGGTCGAGGACGTTCCCGGTGGCCCACTCGAGGGCGGTGATGTAGGTGTTGCCCGGCGCCGGGTTGGTGCTGCTGTAGGCCTCGCCGTTGAGCAGGTACAGCACGCCGCTGTGGGACGCGTACCCCTGGAAGGTGCCCAGTCCGGTGGGCTGCGCCAGGCGCTGGAGAGGCGTGAAGACCCCCGCCGCCGCCTGCGTCAGGTCGTACCGCTCGAAGTACGTCTGGTTGCCGTTGATGGTGAACCGGACGATGAGTTCGTTGGTGCTGCGGTCGATGGTGGGGGTGACGAAGAGGGCCCCCGTCGCGGGCGTGTACGGCGTGCTGTGCAGGGAGGACCCGTAGTCCAGCACCGTCCCGGACCGGAAGTCGAAGTTGGTGACGGCCGTGCCGAAGCCCTCGTTCTTCGAGTTCTTCACGGACGCGGTCTCGGTCCACAGGCGGATGACTCCGCTGCGGTTCTCGACACCCAGGTTGACGCCGTGGCCGAAGCCCCGCAGGTACATGTACCCGGTGATCGCGCCCGACCGGTTGAGGCGGGTCACGCACATGTCGCCGTGGAGGTTCCGGTCGTCGTAGGACACCGGACCGGACTCACCGCTGAGGGTCAGCCCCCCTTCCATCAGCTGGAGGGTGAAGATGTCGCCGGACACCGGGTCGATGCCGAACGACTGCATCACGGTCTCGTTCTTGAGCGGGCGCCGGTGGAGCAGCTTGCCCACCGGTCCCGCGATGTCTATCTGTCCTGCAAGAGTCACGCTCAACGACGCCGCTCCATCCGCACGTTACCGTGCCGTCACATTCAAGGTGGCGCAAGTGTCGCATGGGTGCTGTCAGTTCAGGCGTGCGGTGGTGGCGCGCCATGGTGTCCGACCGGCGGCCGGGCCCCCGCAGTCGGCCGGCAACCCGCGGCCACCACGACAGTGACGGTTAGTCATGAGCATGCTGTTAGGCTCCGGTCACGCGTGTGGGGGGAGCGGCCGGGGGGCCGGGGAACGCCAGGGCAACGTCGTACGTCCCGCCATGCCTTCTTGTTGCCTTCAGGAGGAACCGTGGCCCGATTCGGCCGTCGCCGACACGGAAACCGACTCAGAGCGGCTCTCGACGCAGGCTCAGCACGTCGCGGTGCTCCAGTGGCACGTACCGCGGCCGTCCTCGCGACGGCGCTGGCCCTCAGCATCCCGCTCGCCTCCGTGCCGTTCCCGGCGGCGGCCGCCCCGCAGCCCGGTGCGGCCGGAGAGCTCGTGCTGCCCGCCGCTCCGCGTGCCGTCCCCAGAGCCACACAGATCCTCAACGCGGGTGCCGGCGGGTTCCTTTGGGCCCAGGAGGGCGACGACCGGCTCCTGTGGACGGACTACGCGACCGGCGCCACGACCGCACTGGAGCAGCGGCTGGACGTCCCCGTCCAGTACGACATCGACAGCGGCCACTTCAGTGCGGCCGCCTCGTTCCGGACCGGCTACTACGGCAAGGGGTCCGACACCGTCGCCCTCTACTCCGAAGAGGACGCACAGGTCACCCTCCTCCGCGGCGCGGGCACCTCGCAGGACACCCGTGTGGTGCCCGTGCCCGAGGGCCACACCTACCAGGGCACCTTCGGCGACACCGTCCTGACCAGCAGCAGCACCGGCGGCAACGGAAACCCGAACGCCTACCAGTTGTGGCGCGTGCAGGGCGGAGGCGAGGTCGCGCAGACACCCGTGACCGGGCTGCCGGACGGCGCGGGAAACGTGTTCGTCGAGGACGGCGACGCCCGGTCCGTCATCCTCCGCTACGACACCGGTGACAACGAGTCGGGCTGGAGCCACTGGGGCATCGTCGACCTCGCCACCGGCGTGTTCAGCACGCTGCCCGACCGGGTCGACCCGGAGAACGGCTGGGAGGTGACCGGCTTCCGGCTGGGCACCGACTCCGTCCTGCGGCTGCGCGGCGGGCGCAGCAAGGCGGACGTGTACGACCGTGACGACCTGTCCGCCGCGCCGCGTACCTTCGACACGGGTTCCCTGAGCTACCAAGCCGCGTACGGGATCATCGGCGACAAACTGCTCGGTGTCGAACCGGTGTCGCCCGGCGACAACAAGTACCGGGGCCAGCCGCTGTGGGCCCTGACCTCGGACGGTACGGACACCGACCTGACGAAGGTCATGGATCCGGCCGCCCAGCAGATCGTCCAGGCGCCGGACGGCTCCGTCCTCGTGGCGGGCGCCGATCGGTACGTCGAGCAGGGCGACCTCGACTGGGGTGTGTACCGGATCGGCCGGGCGGCCGACGGCTCGGTCACCCGCAGCCGTCTGACCGCCGTGCAGCCGATGCCCGCGCAGATCAACGGCCTCTCGCTCGGCAGCGGCATCCTCACCACCGCCGACAACAGCACGCTGTACGAGCCGAACACGATCCTCGGTGCCTATCGCAGCACCTGGCTCACCACGAGCGGCACCCCGAGCGTCGTCAGGACCAGCGTGGACGGGTTGGTCAGCGGTTGGGACGGCGACTGCACCGGCGGTGCCACCCGCTGCATCAAGATGTTCGCCGACGGCACCGGCCGCCACGGCCGGCGCGACTCCACCGAGTCCGGCCTCACCATGCTGCGCGCCAACGGCGCCACCGGCTGGGGCCCGACCCTCGACACGGGCGACGACAGCCCTGAACTCCAGGACCTCTCCGGGCGGTACGCGGTCGTGGACGGCGCCTCCTCCGGCAACCAGTACATCGGTGAGTTCGCCGACGGTTCGGCGGGCAAGGTCCTGCAGAAGCGCGACAGGGTCGCCGCGGCCGTCTGGGGCGACACCCTGTGGAGCGGCGCCGGCACGGGAGGCAAGGTCACGGCCACCCGGCTACCGTCCGGCACCGCGGTGGAGTCCTTCACCACCCGCAACGGCTGTACTCCGTCCAGCCTTCAGGCCGTGGGCCGCTGGGTGTACTGGACCTGTGTGGACGACTGGGGCACCGTCAAGGGTTCGGGCGTCTACGACCGTACGGCGAAGCGCACCGCCACCGCCCCGGCGGGCAGGGTCCTGCTCGGTGACGGCTACCTCGTCGAGCGCGTCGGCAACACCCAGTCGGTCAGCGGGCTGAAGCTCGTCGACCTGCACGGCGGGCTGCCGTCCAGCGGCGACTACACGGATCTGCCGAGCCGCAAGCTCGCCGACTGGACCGACCTCGGCCGGGACAACGTGGGGGTGGGCACGACCTGGACCGTGGACCGTTTCGGCGGTGGCGTCGCCTACGCCGACCGCGAGCAGCGCGTCCACCTCGTACCGACCGGCGTTCCGGCATCCGCGCTGTCGGCCATCGACTCCACGGTCACCGCCGGGGCGGCGAGCTGGTCCGGCGCCTGGTGGCTGTCGAAGCCCGCGGCCTCCTGGAAGGTGACCATCCGCCGCAAGTCGTCCGGCGCCACCGTGCGTACCGTGTCGGGGTCCGCCGCCGGCGGTTCGCTGAAAGCGGCCTGGGACGGCAAGGACTCCGCGGGCCGTCTCGTCACCAACGGCGCCTACACCTGGACGCTCACCGCTCAGCCCGCCGACGGACAGGGTGCCGCCCTCGCCCTCTCCGGGGCCATCGGGGTGACGGCCGGAGCGGCGGCACCGCGCGACTACGCGGGCAAGGACGGCGTCGGCGACCTCCTCACCCTCGACTCCTCCGGCACCCTCACCATCCAGCGCGGCACCGGCACGGGCACGCTGGGCAGCAAGGTCTCCGGTTCCGGCTGGCCGACCACCGCGAGGTTCGTGCCCTTCGGCGACCTCAGCGGTGACCGCTGCAACGACGTCCTGGTCCGGCTGAGCAGCGGAGCCCTGCGCGCCTACCGCCCGGCTTGTGGAGCGGCACCGACGCCCTCGACGCCGTACACCTCGCTCGGTACGTCCGGCTGGAGCCAGTACGACGTGCTGACCTCGCCGGGGGACGTCACCGGCGACGGCCGTCCCGACCTGATCACGCGCGAGACGTCCACCGGAGCGGTGTACCTGTACACGGGGACGACCGCGGGGACCCTGTCGGCGCGGGTGAAGCTGTACGGCAACTGGAAGACGTACAAGAAGGTCGTCGGGGCCGGTGACCTGAACGGGGACGGCATCGGCGACCTTCTCGCCCAGGACACGTCGAACAACCTGTACCGGTACTACGGCAAGGGCAACGGCACGTTCGGGGCCGGCGCGAAGGTGTTCTCCGCCTGGGGTTCCTCCTACAACGCGATCGTGGGAGTCGGCGACATCACCGGCGACGGCAGGGCGGACCTCGTCTCGCGCGACACCGGCGGCAACCTGTACCGCAACGGCGGCGACGGCAAGGGGTCGTTCGGCGGGCGTACGAAGATCGCGACGGGCTGGCAGGGGTACCGGGCCGTCATCTGACGAAGATCGACCTCCTGACGCCCGCCGGCGGCCCCGGGCAGGTCGGTGGTGGAGTCGACGAGCGGCCCCGACAGCATGCTGTCGGGGCCGCTCCACGAAGCGTCGGTTCTTCTTCGCGGGTCGGAAACGGCGTGCCGTGTCCCTATGCGGCACCACTGATCTCGGGGGCGATGAAGCGCCGGTGGAGCGGGCTGAAGGCGGTCTCGGGTTCACCGGTCAGGCCGGCCTTCTGGATCGCGGGTGCGAGCCGTTCGGCGAAGAAGGCCTCGAACGCCTCCTGGGATTCCCAGACGTCGGTGACGTGCAGTCCCTGGGCGTCGAACCAGGCCACATGCATCTGACCACCGGCCGCCGGCACCTGTTCCCAGTCGACCGCGTCCCGCACGGTGTCGTACTGCTCCGGCGTGACTCCTGCCCAGTGCATCGACATCACCATTGCCATGTCCAGCCCCTTACTGCTCGTAGTGGCCTACGCCGTTCTCGGACCAGCAAACATCCACTCGGGGCCGCACACACCTCCACGACGGCCAAAGGCGTTCCCCCGCCGGTGCCGAGCACCGAGATCGTTCCACCCGCCGAGCCGCACCGGACAGAGCGCGCGGAGGCACACCGGCGCCTGCGAAAATCCCCGTACGCTCCAGAACAGGATTCGGACAAAAGGAAGTTGGGGTGGGATGGGAGACGGACGGCGGCGTCCTGACGCAGCGGATCTCGTGGTGGCCGGCTGCGGATGGCTGCTCATCGTGGCCGCCATCGCCTCGCCGGGGCTCCTGCTGAACGACGGGCCGCTGACGGCGTACATGGTTGTCGTCGGCGCCGTGACCGGGCTTCTGTGGGTCCGCAAGAGGCTGTATCGCTGACGGCTCCCGTCGGCCCTCGGCCCCACCGGGCCCCGCCTCCGTGCGGAGAGGGGACCGGGTCCCTGCGCCGGAGAGTTCGACACCGGCGGGGATGGGCGGTTGTGGCCCCCTGTCGTACAACTTTCCTTGATTCAGGGAGAGTTCACCTCTGGCTGCCGTCCTCCTGGTGCGGACGGCTCCGGGCGCCGGCTCTCCGGAGGGACGGCGCGACGACGGAGCAGCGAGGGGGCCAGGCTCAGCGTCACGGCGACCGAGGCGGCGGCCATGACTGTCATCGCCGTTCCGGGCGAGGCGAGTTGGGCGATACCGCCCGCCAGTGCCGCGCTCACGCCCTGCATCGTGAGCATGCCCGCCGTGTGGAGTCCGAGGGCGTGGCCGCTGAGCTCGTCGGGGATCAGGGCCACCAGCCGCTCCTGCTGGATCAGACTCGACCCGAAGCCGATCGAGGCGACGGCGACGAGGCCGGCCGCCACGGCCACGCCCGGACGAAGGACGAAGAAGAGGTACGGCGTCGCGAGCAGCAGCAGGAACGGGACGCCCAGACGGGCGCGTACCCGTGGTGACAGCAGACGGCCTGTCGTCACGTCCCCGACGAACATGCCGAGGGCCGCGAAGGCGAACAGCGCGCCGGCCCGGCTCGGCGCGTACGACACGTACAGCGATTCGCAGCCGACGACCAGGCCGTTCGGCACCCAGAGCAGGAGATAGAGGGTGCGGCGTTCCGGTGAGGAGAAGAGGCGGGCGTTCGTACGCCAGGTCCGGGCGATGGACGGGCGGCCCAGGGCGCGGGGTGCGCGGGGTGTCAGGCCGAGCCGCGCCGTCAGGGCCGCCGCGAGGTACAGCCCGGCCGCCAGCAGGAGCGTGACGCGCGGGGACAGCAGGGCCACGAGGACGCCACCGGTCGCGTATCCGGTGATCTGGGCGATCCCGCTCATCATGTTGAACACCGAACGCCCCAGCAGATAGCCCTCCTTGGCGAGGATCTCGTTCAGCAGGCCCCACAGGACCCCGCCGCCGAAGGACTGGATCAGGCCGAGGAGCAGGAGAACGGCGAAGATCGCCCAGATCGGGAGACCGGGGATCGCCACGGCCGCCGTGCCGAGCCCGAAGAGGAGCGCGATGCCCGCCACCGTCGCGCGCGGCGGCAGCCGGTCGGCGGCCGAGAGCATGGTGGTCGCGCCGACCATCTGGGCGAGCGAGGGGCCGAACATGCTGAGCGCGGTGAGCAGCGGCGAATCGGTCGCCCGGTACACCAGGGTGCCGAGGGCCAGACCGCTCACCGTCGAGGCGGCGGTTCTGAAACAGGAGGACAGGAACAGCGGGGTGAACTCCCGCGTGCGGAAGAGCTCGGAGTAGCTGCGCATGCGGGGAGTCTGGGGGGCCGTACGAGCGGTCGATATTGTTTCGCACAGGGGCGAAACATCGAGGAAGCAGGGTGCGGGCATGGGCTGGTGGCAGGTGAACGCCGACACGCTCGCCGGCAGCCGTTTCGTGCTGTCGCCGCTCGCCGAGACGTTCGCCTGTCTGAAGCTGCTGCACGCGGGGGCCGCCACGCATCCCGGTGAGCGCGCCTGGCTGGGCGTCCATCTGCCGGCGTACCGGGAGCGGCTGGCCGCCGACCCCGTCACCGCGCTCCTCGTGCGCTGCGGGCTCGGGCCGGAGTGGATCGCCGACTTCCTGACCCCGACCCCGTACGGCGACGAGACCTTCGAGGCCGAGGTCGCCCGGGTGCGGGAGGCCTCGAACCAGGACGCCCGTGCCCATCTCGCCCGCTCGGTGGGCGGCCCGCTGCCCGCCGGTCTCGCGGACCGCGACGATCTGCCCGAGCGGGCCGCCGCGCTGCTCACCGCCGTCTGGGAGGAGTCCGTACGTCCTGACTGGGAACGGCGGCGGCGCGTCCTGGAGGCCGATGTGGTGGCGCGGACCGCGCAGCTGAGCCAGGGCGGCTGGGCGGCGGCCCTGGACGGGCTGCGGCCGGGGACACGCTGGCTCGGCGGCAACCGGCTCCAGGTCAACCTCCACGAGTACCCGCCGCGCGAGATCTCCGGCGCCCAGCTCGTCTTCGTGCCCGTCACACCGAAGGCCGGATGGGTGTCCTGGGAGGAGTCCCGCCGCTACGCCGTCGTCTACCCGTGCACGGGGGCGCTGGCCGACGTACGGGCGGCGGCGGTGCCGGAGAGTCTCGGGGTACTTCTCGGGACGGCCCGCGCCGGTGTGCTGGTCCGCCTCGACTCGCCCCTGTCCACCAGTCAGCTGGTCGCCGTGACCGGGCAGGGTCTGGGGTCGGTCGGACGGCATCTGCGGGTGCTGCTGGACGCGCGACTCGTGGAGCGGCGGCGGGCCGGACGGTCGGTGCTGTACTCGCGGACGGCCGCCGGTGAGGTGCTTGTCACAGCGCAGGGCGAGGGACGGACCGGCGGGACCGGCGGGACCGCCATCTACCGGAGTTAGCATCCGCTTATGACTACTGACAACTCTGTGCTCGACGTCGAGATCGGAGCCCTCCAGGGGGGCTCCGCCGATCTGTCCCAGTACGCGGGCAAGGCCGTCCTCATCGTGAACGTGGCCTCCAAGTGCGGACTGACCCCGCAGTACGCCGGTCTTGAGCAGCTGCACGCGCGCTACGCCGACCAGGGCTTCACCGTCCTCGGCGTGCCCTGCAACCAGTTCCTCGGGCAGGAGCCCGGCAGCTCCGAGGAGATCGCCGAGTTCTGCTCCGCGACCTATGGCGTGACCTTCCCGATGACCGAGAAGGTCGAGGTGAACGGCGACGCGCGGCACGGGCTGTACGAGCGTCTGGTGGGCACCGCGGATGCCGAGGGGCACTCCGGCGACATCCGCTGGAACTTCGAGAAGTTCCTGATCGGGCGGGACGGCAGCGTCGTCGGCCGCTTCTCTCCGAAGACCGAGCCGGAGTCGGCCGAGCTCGTCTCCGCGGTCGAGAAGGCGATCGGCTGAGCCCTGCCGTTGACCTTGCCCCTGGGGCAAGGGGGAGCGTCCTTGTCACCGGGCGGAAGGCGCCCGGTGACGGAGGATGACAGGGTGGACAAGGACCTGCTCACCATCGGCGCGTTCGCCTCGCGGGCGCGGCTCTCGGCGAAGGCCCTGCGGCTGTACGACCGGCTGGGGCTGCTGCTTCCGGCATACGTCGACGAGGTCAGCGGCTACCGCTACTACCGCGCCGAGCAGACCGAACGGGCCCGGCTCGTCGCGCTGCTGCGCCAGCTGGACATGCCGCTGGCCCGGATCGCGGACGTGGTGGAGGCGCGCGGTGCCGACGCGGCCGCGCTGCTGGCCGCGTACTGGGACGGTGCCGAGGCCCGGTTCGCTTCGCAGCGGGCGCTCGCCGACTACCTCCGTGGACGTCTTTCCGGGAGGAGTTCCGAGATGTACGAGAAGTTCGCCGTCGAGACCGCCGAGGTGCCCGAGCACGTCGTGCTGACCGAGAAGCGGCACGTCCTGGCGCCCGAGCTGCCGGTGTGGATCCCCGGGTCGCTGGGGCGGCTGGAGGAGGGCGCCCGGGAGGCCGGCGGTGTCACGGGGCCGCCCTTCGTCGTGTACCACGCCGAGGTCGGCGTGGAGAGCGACGGACCGGCGGAGGCGTGCGTGCCGGTCGCCGACGAGGCCGCGGCACGGGCCTGGGCACAGCGGCAGGGCCGGGCCACCGGGGTCGAGGTCCGGGTCGAGCCGGCCCGGCACATCGCCTACGTCCGCATCAGCAAGGCCCAGGTCGCCCACCCGCAGATCCTCGCCGCCTTCGAGGCGGTCGAGAGCTGGGTCACCGAGCGGGGACTGTCCGTCGACGGCCCGTGCCGGGAGATCTACTTCGCCGACTGGGACGCGGCGGGGCCCGAGGACGCGGTGTGCGATGTGGCGTTCCCGGTGAAGCGAAGTGACCGAAGTGACGCGAAGTGAAGTGGCGTGAGGCGGCGTGAAGTGAAGTGAGGCCAGGGCGTGGCGTGGCGCGACTGCCGCGCCGCGCCCACCTTCGTGTGGTGCAGCACCCACCTTCGTGTGTCATTGCGGCGCCTCACCCGGTGTCCGTGTACGAGTGGGAGTTTCGGTGGTCTCGTCCGCTCTCGGGAGTTCGCTGTGCCTACTGTCACTTCCTCGGTCAACGTTCTCGCCCCGCCGCCGGGAGGAGGGGAATCCACGGAAGTGGCGGAACACCGGCTCTGGTGGGAGGGCTACGCGTACACCGCCCGGATCGCCCGGCACGGCACCCCCGTCACGGAGCCGCTGCTCGTGCTCGGCGGGTCGGACCAGACGCGGTACTCGTGGATGCGGCACGAGCGGTGGCTCGGGGAGCTCGGCACCGTCGTCACGGTGGATCTGCCCGGGTTCGGGGACGCGGACTTCCTGCCCGCCGAGCACGGGATCGACTTCCTCGCGGAGTGCGCGGGGCACATGCTTCGCGAACTCGGGCTCGGCCCGGTGAACCTCTACGCGGGGTGCTACGGCGGTGCGGTCGGGCTCCGGCTCGCCCAGCGGAGTCCGGAGCTGCTGCGCCGGGTCGCCGTGCAGGGGGTGTCGGACCACATTCCGGGCTGGTTCGCCGAGGCGCTCGTGGGATGGGTGCGGCTCTTGGAGGAGGGCCGCGTCGAGGAGACCGCCGAGGAGTTCGTACGGTGCTTCGTGCCGCCGCCCGGCGACCGCACCGTACGCAAGCACGCCGCGCTGACCCGGCTGATGTACCAGCAGTTCGCGGCGCAGACCCCGCGCGACGTCGCCGTGACGGTCGAGCGGAACCGGCGGCTGCTGGCCCACGAGTGGTACCGGCGCGCGCCCGTCCCCGCCGTCCCGTATCTCGTGTTCACCGGCGAGCACGACACGCTCGCCACGCCCGACCTGGTCCGCTCCGTGGCGGCGGACCTGCCGGGCGCGTGCTTCACCACGATCGCGGAGTGCGGCCATCTGGCCCATCTCCAGCGGCCCCAGGACTTCTGCGACCTGCTCGTCCGGTTCTTCCGCGACCAGCGACCGGAGGACGCGGGCCTGCCGTACTGCGGGCCGTTCGAGCGGTTCTAGTGCCTGTTGCGGCACCGGCGGCAGGGGCTCAGCGCAACTCCTCCGGGCACGGTGTCCCGCGCGGGAGCTGGTACGGCGCCGCGAGCCGGTAGGTGCCCGGCTTCGGGGCCAGCAGCTCCGTCCACGTGTCGCCCGCCGCGGTCTCCTGCGTCGCCATCAGACAGCCGTTGAGGTTGTCGTACGTCTTCGGGGTGCCGTCCGCGCGGCCCTTCGACGCCTTCGTCTCCTGCGGCGGCTTCAGGCTCTTTCCGTCCTCGTCGACGATGCTCAGCCACGGCGAGTACGGGATGCGGATGAGGATGCGGCCCGCCTCCTTCACCTCGATGGTCAGCTCGCCCTGCTCGGCCAGGTCGACGACGGCGTGCGGTTCGGCGAGCGGGGTGGGGTCGGTGACGGTGAAGAGCTGCCAGTTGGCGTCGCCCCAGATCTGCCGGAGATAGGGCATGCCCCGCTGGACGAGCTCACGTTCGCGCTGGCCGCCGTCGCCGTCCGGTTCGCCCTTGGGCAGCACGACGTAGCGGATGGCCCAGCGTTGCAGCCACTCGTGGTAGTTCGCGGAGTTGAGCGTGTCGTCGTAGAAGAGCGGGTTGCGCTCCATGTCGGCCTGACGGTTCCAGCCGCGGGCGAGGTTCACGTAGGGGGCCAGGGCGGACGCCTCGCGGTGCGAGCGGGCGGGGACCACCTCGACGCGGCCCTTCTCGGCGTCCACCACCTGGAGCTGGTTGACGAGCGGGGCCAGCTCGCGCGCCCAGGACGCCGCCGGGGTGGTGTGCACGATGTCGTCGACCGTCTTGAAGCCGATCCATCCGTTGAATCCGACGAAGGCGACGACGACGGCGTACCACTTGCGCGACTTCGGCACGGTGAAGGGCAGTGCGGCGATCAGCGCGACGCCCGCGAAGAGCATCGCCAGGCGGGTGATGTTCGAGCCGATCTGGGAGCTGATCAGCCAGACGAGGACCACTGAGAGGCCGTACACCGCCGCCGTGATCCGGACCGTCGTCCACTCCTTGGGGACCAGGAAATAGACCGAGACCGCGCACGCGAGCGGCAGGATGACCGAGAAGAAGGTCATCGGCTGGGTGCCCGAGAAGGGGAACAGCAGGGCCGAGAGCCCGACCACGATCACCGGAGCGATACCGAGGGCGTAGGCGCCGGGGCGGCGCTTCTGGAGGAACATCGCCGCCGCCAGCAGGCCCACGAAGAGTCCGGCGACCGGCGAGGCGGCCGTCGCGAGCGCGGCGAGCGGCGCGGCGCACAGGGCCTTCGCCCAGCGTTTGTAGCGCCAGCGGTGCGGCCAGCAGAAGACGACGGCGACCGCGGCGAGCGCGAACATCGTGCCGAGACCGTAGGTCACGCGACCCGAGATGGCGTTGCAGAAGAGTGCGAAGACACCCGCGAGCACCGGAGCCATCGGGTTCCGGACGGCTCGGCTGCGGACGAGGATCATCGTCAGCAGGCCGGCCGAGAGCGTCCCGGCGATCATCATCGTCGTGCGGACGCCGAGCACCGACATCAGATACGGCGACACCACGCTGTACGAGACCGGGTGCATCCCGCCGTACCAGGCGAGGTTGTACGCCGAGTCCGGGTGCCGGCCGACGAACTCCGCCCACGCGTCCTGAGCCGCCAGGTCACCGCCACTGTTCGCGAACGTGAAGAACCACACAATGTGGAGTACGCCGGCGAGGGCGGTGAAGAGAAGGACGGGATAGCGGCGGAAGAGGTCCAGCAGCTTGCCGCCGCCCGGCGCGAGCGCCTCGGTCCCACCGGGACCCTCGGCATCGCCACCGCCCGCGGCCGCGTCTCCGGCTGCATCTGCGTCTACATCTGCGTTTACGCCTACGCCTACGTCACGGACCGCCTCGCGGGTGCCGCCGTGCAGCGGTATTCGCGGGCCCGTTCCCTGGCCCGGATCGGCGTCGTCGGCGTGTGTCGGCTCCGCTGTCGCCACTGCAAGGTACTCCCCGTGTCCCGTTGTCCGTTCTGGGCCGGGACCCGCGGCTCGCGAGCAGCCCCGATTAGCGCGACGCTAGCACGCACACCGCCGGACGGCTCCCGAGTGGGGCGCCGTCCGACGGAGTACGGTGCGGGTGCCGCTCCCCGCTGTACGTCACCGATGCGTGCGCTCGTACGTCATCGGTGTGCGCGTCCGCTCAGCCGACGCGGGTCAGCTTCGCACCGAGGCCGGGCTCGGCGAGGTCGGACCTGAGCGCGACGGGGATCGTCACGGCGTCGCTGGAACCGTCGCCGACCCTCAGCTCGCCGACGACCGTGCCTGCCTTGCCGGTGTGCGGAACCGCCGACCTGCCCTCGCCGATCGACAGCTCGGTCTTCAGACCGGGCCAGCCGACCGCCGTCATGTTCCTGGTGGCGACGACCGGGGTCCGGCCGCCGAGCTGGTCGTCCACATAGCCGACGACCTGGCCCTTCTTCACCACCATGGCGGTGGTCAGGCTCTTCTGGACCTTGTCGATCAGCTTCTGGCTGTTGACGAGCGCCAGGTGGAGGCTGTCCCAGACCTTGCCGGTGCCGGCGTTCTGGTTCATCACCGCGCCGTAGATCGTCTGCGTCTTGCCGTTCACGGTCTTGGTCGCGGCCCACACCAGGTTGCCGCCCGCGGGCGTCGACGAACCGGTCTTCAGGCCGATCACACCGACCTGCTGCACCAGCAGGTCGTTGTTGTTGTAGATCGGCGTGTCAAGACCGGGGATCTTCGCGCTGGCCATCCCGACGATGCTGCGGAACACGTCGTTCTTCATGACCTTCTTGGCCAGCTTGATCTGGTCGGTGGCCGTGCTGACCGTCGTCTTCTGCAGACCGCTCGGGTCCGTGTACGTCGAGTTCGTCATGCCGAGGTCCTTGGCCGCGGCGTTCATCTTGGCGACGAAGCTCGCGTTGTCGGAGTCCCAGCGGGCCAGCAGCCGCGCCACGTTGTTGCCGGAGGGGATCATCAGCATCTGGAGCATCTGGCGCTCGGTGAACTGCTGGCCCTTCGACATGGCCGCCGTCGACTCGTCGGGCAGCTTCGACTCGTCCTCGGCCTGCTGGTCGACCGTGATCTTCTCGCCGTCCTCGTTCCCCTTCAGCGGGTGCTCCTGAAGGACCACGTACGCCGTCATGATCTTGGCGACGCTCGCCGTGGGGGACGGGGTCTGCTTGCCGTCGGTCCCGAGGCTGCCCACGCCGTCCACCTCGATCGCGGACTGACCCTGACCGGGCCAGGGCAGGTCGAGGGTGCCGCCGTCGAAGGTGTACGTCTGGTCGGCGGTGAGCGCGAGACTCGGCGTCGGCAGCGGACGGAAGGCCTGCGCGACTGCAAAGATCACCACGAGCAGCAGGACCAGCGGCGTCCAGATCTTGACCCGCCGCACGAGCGTCCGGACCGGGGTCTGCGGCGGCGGCGGAGTGTTCGTCAGCTCGGCCAGCAGGTCCAGCGGAGGCTTCGGCGGAAGCGGCAGCTGGGTGGTGCGCTCGGGGCCGACCTGCTGGATCGCCGCGGTGGCCGCCGCAGGCCTGTCGGTGCTCCCAGGGGCGGGCGCGGGCTTGTCGACGGTCCCCGGGGCGGGAGCGGGCCTCGGCCGGGCCGGGGCGCCGGGCTCGTCGAGCGGCTTGAGGGCGACGAACCTGCTCGTGCGCTCGGGATCATCTACGGGCTTGGCGCCCCGCTCGTCGGCCGGCCGCTCCGTGGCCTTGGCGGCGGGCTTGGCGCCCCACTTGGCCGCCGGCCGCTCGGTGGCCTTGGCGGCAGGCTCGACGGAGGCGTCCGTCTCCCCGGACGTGGGCTTCTCCGCTGCCGGGCGCCGGGTGGCGCCGCCCAGCTTGAGCATGGTGGTGGGCTGGTCCACGGCCGGAGGCCGCGGGGCCTTGAAGATGGCGGTCGGCTGATCGACGGGGGGCTCGGGGGCGGATTCCGTGTCCGGGGTCTCGTCGGTCTCCGTGTCCGGGGTCTCGTCGGTCTCCGTGTCCTGGGTCGCGTCGCCGGAGCCGGAATCCGAGTCGTTGTCGGCCCGACCCTCGGGCGCGGTCCGAGGCTTGTCGGCGGCGGACTCGGGCAGGTCCTCGGTCGCGGATACGGCCACTCGTGCGGAGGGGGCCGCGGGCCGGTCCTCGCGCTCGTCGTCCGGCGCGGCGTCGGGCTCGTCCTCGGGGGCGGCCTGGATCTCGTCCTCGACCGCGGGCTCGGGGACGTCCTCGACCTCGGGCGCGGCCTTGGAGGCGGCTTCGGCGGCCTCGGAGGCGGCCTGGGAGGCGGCTCGGGACGCGAGGGCGGCGTCCAGCGCCGACTTCGGGCGGGGCTCGTCCTCGGGCCCGTGCGCCACGGGAGCCTCGCCGGAGGCGGCTTCCGGCTCCTGGTCGGCCTCGGGCTCCTCGTCGGTGTCGATATCGATGTCGAGGTCGGCGGCGGGTTCGGCGGCGGCCTCCTCGTCCGTGTCGGACGCCACGTCGGAGGCGTCGGAAGCGTCGGACGTGCCCCCGGCCCTCCCGGACGTCGCGGGCTCGCCCGACTCCTCGGCAAGCTCCGCCTCGGCGTCGTCAGCCGGCTCCGCGCCGTCCGTGTCCGCCTCGGTCCCGTCCACGTCGGTCCCGTCGGCGTCGGTGTCTTCCGTGTCGGTGTCTTCGGCGTCGTTCGTGGCGCCGTCACCGCCCTCGGCTCCGTCGGCGCCCTCGGACCCGGCATCGGTGTCGGACCCGGCGTCGGTGTCGGTCGCGTCCGCCGGAGCGGGCTCGTCCGGTCCGGCGACCCACGCGGCCACCGCCGCGCGCAGCCGGGTGTCGCCCTCGACGGTCCTGCCGCCGGCCGCGTCGGCACCGTCGGCGGACTCGGAGGTCCGCTCCGGCTCCGCCGTGCGGGAGGCGTCCACCGTGCGGGAGGCGTCCGCCGACAACGCCTTCGTGGAGAACACCGCCGTCGCCTGATCCACCCGTACCGTGGCGGCTCTGTCACGGGCCATCGCCATTCGGGGGTCGGCCGAGGCCGAGCTCTGGGTCGACGTCGACGCCGGCACGCCCGACCGCGCCGGACTCGGAACCGACGCCGGGGTCACCGGCGTCGCTTCTGCCGACGACGCCGACGACTCGTGCTGCTTCGACCTGTCGGGGGACTCGCCCGCCACCGATGCCTCCTCCATGCGGCGCACGCCCTCCGCGCGCCGAAAACGAACCGTCAAACCCTTGAACCGCCGCCCGGACACCGCTGTCCGAACCATGTACCAGTGTCCTGTGTGAGGGCTTGACTCCTGCGGTAGACGAGAACGACATACCTGCCGGTTCCCTCATATTCCGGTCACGCGCCCTCGACAGACCAATGTGAGAGGGGTCACCCTGTCATTCATCCACGCGGGGAGGCATGGATGGGCAAGAGCCGCAGAACAATTCCGGAGGAGCTTCTGCTGCTGGCGTTGGACCCGACCACGGGTACCACCGCGCAGCCGCAGTCGCTCGACCTCGGCCTGGCCGGAGCACAGCTAGTGGAGCTGGCGCTGGCCGGACGGATAGCCCCAGACGGGGATCGTATCGCCGTGGTGGTGCCACGGCCGACCGGAGATCCAACACTGGACTGTGCGTTGGAACTGCTTCGCCGACGCGGAGCACCCGTACGCGCGGTCAACTGGATTGGCGGACCCCGCCTGGGGCTCCGCCAGACCTACCTTTCGCATCTGGAGAGGTGCGGCATGGTCCATGCCGTGGCCGGCCAGATGTGCGGGGTGCTTCCGACGACTCGCTACCAAGCGACGGACACGGATATCAGCCGGGAGATCAGAACCCGGCTGGACAACGCGATCCGCACCGGCGTCCCGCCGGACCCGCGGACCGCGGCGCTCGCCGCGCTGGCCCATGCGGTCGGTCTCGGCAAGCACCTGTATCCGGGGAACGAGGGACGTTCGTCCCGCTCCCGGCTGCGGGACCTGATCAGGCACGACCCCATGGGCGGCCTCGTGGCACACGCCGTGATGGACGTTCAGAACGGTGTGGCCGCACAGCCACGCCGCAGCCCGGCACCGGCAGGCCGTCCGGCCACCGCTGGAGTCAGGTCCGCACCGGAGACCGCGCGCGGTGTTCCGATGCAACCGCGTCATGGTTCGATGGCGCGCGCCGTGGCGCACTGAGCCGCAGCCCCACGGCGGCCCGCACCACAGCAATGCCGGCAGTACCGCAGCACCCGCAGTTCCCACAGCACCCGCACCGCCAGCACCGCCGCAAGACATGAGCGCCGCACCGCAGTCCCCATGATCCGGTTCGGGAGCCGGCGGCTCGCGCGGGGTGGCTGGGACCGTACGTCCGGACGACGACACGGTCCCAACCGCCCCGCGCGACCGCATCCGAGGGGAGCATGTCTCCAAGGGGACCGCGTCCGCCTCCGCAGCCAGTAGGCCCGGGTGGCCTCAGCGGCGATCTCCCGTATCTCTCAAGGGAGTTCGCGGGGTCCGGGAGGACCGCGCACGGCCGCGTATACACGCCGAATCTGCGAACTTGCGCCCACCCGGCGCATATACGCCGTTTCCCAGCGGTAGAAAGCACCTTGGTGGCAATCTGCTCAACAGCAGATACGCAAAGTACAGGCCCGCAGCCGGAGGTGCACGTCCCGTGGCGTCAAGTGTCAATCCCACCGTCCGGCGACGCCGGCTGGGCCAGGAGCTGCGCCGGCTCCGCGAGCTCAAGGGCATGACGGCCGAAGAGGTCGCCGAGCGCCTGCTGGTCTCGCAGTCGAAGATCAGCCGTCTGGAGAACGGCAGGCGCAGTATCAGCCAGCGCGACGTCCGCGATCTGTGCGGGGTCTACGAGGTCGAGGACCACCGGATCGTCGACTCGCTGATGCAGATGGCCAAGGACTCGCGCCAGCAGGGCTGGTGGCACTCCTTCGGCGACATCCCGTACAGCGTCTACATCGGCCTGGAGACCGACGCCGCGAGCCTGCGCGTCTACGACCCGCAGGTCGTCCCGGGTCTGCTGCAGACCCGGCAGTACGCCGAGGCCCTGATCGCGGGGGCGCTGCCGGAGACCGCGCCCGCCGACATCGACAAGCGCGTTCAGGTGCGGCTGAAGCGGCAGGAACGAATCTCCGCCCCGGACAACCCGCTGCGCCTGTGGACCGTCCTCGACGAGTCCGCCCTGCGCCGGGCGGTCGGCAACCGTTCCCTGATGCGCGACCAGCTGGAGTACCTCGTCGAGCAGTCCCAACTGCCGCACGTCACCGTGCAGGTGATCCCGTTCGACATGGGGGCGCACCCGGGCCTGAACGGCCAGTACGCGATCCTGGAGTTCCCCGACGCGGCCGACTCCAGCGTCGTCTACATCGAGGGCGTGACCAGCGACCTGTACCTGGAGAAGGCGAACGACGTCCAGAAGTACAGCGTGATGTACGAGCACCTGCGGGCCCAGGCCCTGAACGTGGAGCAGTCGCGTCACTTCATCGCGGAGATCGCGAAGGACTACGCGCGCTGAGCGGTCCGGGGCGGCCTCGCGAGGCCGCCCCCGCCGATGAGCGGCCGGACCCTACACTGTCGCCGCCCCGGCACGGAAGACCCCCATGGAATATGCCATCCAGTCGAGTGAATAGTCGCTTCGTCGGCCGATGTTGGCGAGTAGCGTCGATCACGCCACCGAGCAACAACGTTGGCGCAATCCGGACCGCGGCTTTCCTGACGGATCCGCAGTCCGGTGACAGCGCGTCGACGGCTTCGTGGCGGCAACTCATCGAAGAACGACTGTTTTCTGGAGCGATCATGGCAATTCAGCAGGGCGCCACCGACACCTGGACCAAGTCTTCCTACTCCACCGGCAACGGCGCCTGCGTCGAGGTCAAGTCCCCGGTTCTCTCGGCAATGGCCGTACGGGACTCCAAGGTCCCCGCCGGACCCACGCTCGCCTTTCCCGCGGACGCGTGGAACACCTTCGTGGCCGAGGTGAGCCGAGGGTCTTCCGACCTCGTCTGACCCCACCATGACCGACACAACTTCATACGCTCCACCGACAGAGCCCTCTCGACCGGCCCGCCGTCCTGGCCGAGGGGGCTCGGCCCCCTTTTTTTGGGCTCGGTTCGCCTCCGGGGCGCAGAAGCCGGTGCGGACGCGCCCCTTCGGCTCACTCGCCGTAGGGCACCCTTCTAGCGCAGGCGGTCCACGTACGTGTCCGTTCCGGGCACCGTGGGGATGAACGGGGCCACCAACTCCACTCGTCCCAGGCCAGATTCGGCCACCGCCTCGTCCAGGCCCTTGAAGGCCTCCCAGCACTCGCGCGGATCCGTCTCCAGGAACCACAGCAGTGTCAGCCGGGTATCCACGCCCTCGACCTGCTTGACGTAGGTCATCCGGTCGCCGGGGAGCGGGGTCGGCCGGAAGAGGGTGACGAGGGCGGTGGGTGAGCCGGCCAGTCGCCCGGGGAGGTGGCGAGAGCGCAGCCATTCCAGCAACTCGGCCCGCCGGTCGATGGATTCGGCGTCGACCACCTCGACCACGAGGCCCGCGTAGGGGTGGTCGAGGGCGTGGAAGTCGCGGGGGCCCGCGGCGCCGTCGCGGTAGACGGTGGCCTCGTGGTCCTGGAAGGCCGTGAAGACGTGCGTACGGTCCTGGTAGACGCGGCCGTCGCGGTTCAGCCGCTTGTTGATGCCGACGGTCCACTTCATGTGGTCGTCGTAGCGGCCGTCGGTGACCCAGTAGGTGGAGAGGTAGCAGCCCGCGGTGACCGGCTGGGCGACCGCCGACTTCTCGGGGTAGCGCAGCAGTTGGAGGTCGCGGGTGGCCACCCAGCGGCGTCCGGCGTACATCCAGGGCATGGCCATCGCGCCGGCGTAGTAGTGGTCGTCCTCGTACCAGCGGTTGTAGGCGTACTCGTGGCCCGGGTGCGGTTCGACCATGGTGATCAGGGCGTGGCCCGGGTGGACGCCGTACGGGCCGAGGGCGGCCAGTTCCGCGTAGGTCTCGCTGCGGGTCTCCTCCGACATGACGAACCCCTTCCTCGGTTCAACGTGCGCGGGACTTCCTTCCTCCGCCGGACGCCCATACTCTGACGCTCCGTCAGACAATGCGCCAGAGCTGGGGAGGTCTCGGATGTCACTGCTCACCGGCAGGACCGTGGTGGTGTCGGGCGTCGGGGCCGGACTCGGCCATCAGGTCGCGGCGGCCGTGGTGCGCGACGGAGGCGACGCGGTGCTCGGGGCGCGCACGGAGGCGAATCTGGCCAAGTCGGCGGCCGAACTGGACCCGGACGGCGCGCACACGGCGTTCCGCGCGACGGACATCACCGACGAGGGACAGTGCGACGCGCTGGCGGCGCTCGCGGTCGAGCGTTTCGGGCGGATCGACGCGGTGGTCCATGTCGCCGCCTGGGACAGCTACTTCGGCGGTCTGGAGGACGCCGACTTCGCGACCTGGCAGTCGGTCATCGACGTGAACCTGCTCGGCACACTGCGGATGACCCGCGCCTGCCTGCCCGCACTGAAGGAGCGCGGCGGTTCGGTCGTCATCATCGGCACGCAGTCGTCGGTCGCCGCGCCGAGCCAGGTACGGCAGGCGGCTTACGCGGCCTCGAAGGGCGCGCTGACGAGCGCGATGTACTCCCTGGCACGGGAGCTCGGGCCGCACCGGATACGGGTCAACACCGTGCTGCCCGGCTGGATGTGGGGCCCTCCCGTCGAGGCGTACGTGCAGTTCACGGCGTACACCGAGCAGGTGCCCGAGGCGGACGTCCTGAAGCGGCTCACCGAGCGGATGGCCCTGCCCGAGCTGGCCACGGACGGAGACGTCGCGGACGCCGCGGTGTTTCTGGCGTCCGACCGGGCGCGGGCGATCACGGGCCAGTCGCTGCTCGTGAACGCGGGCGAATTCATGCGGTAACGCGGGCGAACCCATCCGGTTACGTGGGCGAACTCGTGCGGTAGGCGGTACGGCCGGCGCGACCCCTCTCCCAGGCGCACGGGACCCGCATCCCGTACGGCTGTCGACTTGTCCTTGCTGTTGTGGGTCTGACGAAGTGCCCGCTCATGGTGTGGTCCACGTCACGAGCACGACAACCGCCCGACAGGTAAAGTGGAAGCAAAATCGTTCTGCTTTCTGATCTGTGTTCATATCTGTGACCGCGCAAGGTCTTGACCGGCCGGTCGGACCAGCGGTTCAATCCCCGAAGTCCCCGCTCCCGCACGGGGCGCCGCTCGCCCCCAAGCTCTCGGCTTCGCTCGAGCAGGGGGACCCCCAGGCGTACTGGCGAAGTGCCGTCCGGTATCTGCAGGTTCACAAGGCGGACCCCTGGAGGGGGCACATGAACGGTCTCGACTGGGCCGTCCTGGTCGCGTATTTCGGTGTGATGACCGCGATCGGGGTCTGGTCCCACAAGCGTGTGGACGATGTCAGCGACTTCTTCACCGCGGGCGGCAAGATGCCGTGGTGGTTGTCCGGCATCTCGCACCACATGTCGGGCTACAGCGCGGTGATGTTCACCGGCTACGCCGGCATCGCGTACACCTACGGCATCACCTCGTACGTCACCTGGGCGCTGCCCATCGCCATCGGCGTCGCCATCGGCGCCAAGGCCTTCGCGCCCCGGCTCAACCGGCTGCGCTCACGGCTGCACGTCGCCTCACCCCTCGAATACCTCAAGGACCGCTACAACGTGCAGACGCAGCAGGCGCTGGCGTGGTCCGGCATCCTGCTGAAGATCGTGGACGTCGGCGCGAAGTGGGCGGCCATCGCCACCCTGCTCAGCGTCTTCACCGGCGTCACGCTCACCCAGGGCATCATCATCACCGGCGGCATCACGGCGGTGTACTGCACCATCGGCGGGCTCTGGGCGGACGCCCTGACCGAACTCGGCCAGTTCGTCATCCAGTTGCTGGCCGGTCTGTCGATGCTGGTCATCGCGCTGAACAAGATCTCCGACCAGGGCGGTCTCTCCAAGGCACTGGACTCGCCGAAGCTGCACGGTCACGCAAACGGGTTCGCGGGCCCGTATCTGACGGTGTTCTTCATCGCGTACCTGTTCATCAAGCTGTTCGAGTACAACGGCGGCATGTGGAACCAGGCCCAGCGCTACATGGCCACCAAGAACGCCAAGGAGGCCACGCGCTCTGCGTTCCTGTCCGCCGGGTTGTGGTTCGTGTGGCCGGTCATCCTGTTCATCCCGATGTGGCTCTCGCCGCTCCTCGTCACGGCGCAGAAGCCGGACGGCTCCGACGCGTACGGCCTGATGGCCGACCAGCTGCTGCCGCACGGCCTGTTGGGCCTGGTCGTCGTCGGGTTCTTCTCGCACACGATGGCCATGTGCTCCTCGGACGCGAACGCCATCTCGGCCGTGTTCACGCGGGACGTGATGCCAGTGTTCTCCAGGGCCGCGCGTGCCTGGGACACCCGTGCGGGGCTCATCGCGGGCCGCGTCACCACCGTCGGCTTCCTCGGCTTCTCCATGGCGGTGGCGACCCAGGTCAACTCCCCCACGTTCAAGGACATCATCACCATCGTCATCAAGTGGGTGGCGGGGCTCATGGGACCGATCGCGATCCCGTTCATCCTGGGCCTGCTGCGGCCGTTCCGTAAGTCCGGTCCGACGGCGGCCCTGACGAGCTGGGCCTGCGGTCTGCTCGCCTTCTTCTTCGTCAACTACAACCTGGACTTCTCCCAGCGCACGGACGTGAAGCTGGAGTACCAGGTCTCCGTCCCGATGGCCATCTCCCTCGTCCTGTACATCCTCATCGGCTTCCTGAGGCCCGAGGACACCCCGGAGCGGGACGCGATCATCGAAATGATCAACACGGACGACGACGGATCGGCCACCGCGGCGATCCCGGCCCCGGCGGGGGCACCGGACGAGGTGGTGGGCACTCCGGTGACGGACTAGGGCGGCGAGAAGGACGACAACCGCTGAAGGGACCGGGACGTACGGGCCGGGGGACGTACGGGCCGGGGACGTACGGGCCGGGGGACGTACGGGCCGGGGGACGTACGGGCCGGGACGGCTCAGGCGCGCGGGTAGCGGGCGAGCCAGCCCGGGGACGAGCCGGCGGGCCCGTGCAGGGCGGGCCCCTGGGTCATCTCCATCGCGAAGTCGTCCGCGAGGACCAGCACCGTGGGACGGCCCTCCAGTTCGGCCAGCCAGGCCGGCGGAAGGGCCGTCTCGCCGTGCAGGGCGCCCAGCAGTCCACCGGTGAGCGCGCCGGTGACGGCGGAGGGCCCGCCGTGGTTGACCGCGAGGCACAGTCCGTGCCGGACGTCCTCGCTGACCAGCACGCAGTACACCGCGACGGCGAGCGACCCCTCGGCGGAGCCGTCCCCGGCGAGTTCCTCGACCCGGGCCGGCGAGGGCATCCCCTGCCGTACGGCGCCCAGTGCGTGCTGGAGCGCTGCGGCGACCGGCTGCTGCCCGGGGCGGGTCGCCAGGAGCGCGAGGGCCTGCTGCACGGCCGCGTCGAGGTTCTCGCCGCGGGCGAGCGCGTGGACGATCACGGCGTACGCGCCCGCCGTCAGGTAGGCCGAGGGGTGGCCGTGCGTCTGCGCGGCGCACTCGACGGCGAGTTGCATGACGAGCTGCGGCTCCCAGCCGACGAGCAGCCCGAAGGGCGCGGAGCGGGCGGCGGCCCCGGGGCCCGGCTCACCGGGGTTCTTGGGCGCGTCCAGGGTGCCCATGATCTCGTCGGCGAGGCCGAGCAGACAGGCCGGGGCCGGGTCGCGGCGGGCGTAGAGCCACTCCTCGCGGGCCAGCCAGCCGTCGTCCTTGCGGCGTTCGTCGGGCCCCCAGTCGCTCTGGGTGGCCGCCCAGCGGCGGTAGGCGCGGTGCACGTCGGACGGCGGGTGCCAGGCGCCGGTGTCGCGGCGCACCTGGGCGCGGACGAGCCCGTCGACGCTGAACAGGGCGAGCTGGGTGAGGTGAGTGACGGCGCCGCGCCGGCCGTACGCGGGGGCCAGGTCGAGGAGGCCCTCCGCTCCGTACGCCTCCCGGATCCCCTCCAGGGAGAGTCCGTCGAGCGGCGCGCCCAGGGCGTCGCCGACGGCCGCGCCCAGGAGCGTCCCGCGGACCCGGCTGCGGAAGTCCTGCTGCTCCCCACGACCCCAGACGGCACCGGCTGTCGCACCCACCGAGACCTCCTGCTGCACCGTCCCCACATCCGACAGCTCAGCACTGTAATCGAACGGGAACGGTCGGTTGAGGCTGCGGATCCATATACGGGACGTGGTCCCAGTGGTCCCAAGTGGTCCGGTATGGGCGCCGTTCGGCAGAAACGCGGTCTGGTCCGGCAGCCGTTCGCAGCCCCGCCCCACTTCGCCGGTCAGTCCGCCCAGCGCGCCCGGACGGCGTCGCGGGCCGCTGTGACCGTCGCCAGGCGCGCGGCGAGGCGGGAGTGGTCGGTGGCGGGGCTGAGCAGGAGTTCGGCGAGGATGTCCGCGAGGACCGCCAGGTCGTCCCAGTCGGGGTCCGCGGCCAGCACCTCGACCAGCCCCCGGTCGGCGTCGGCCCAGTCCGCGAGGCCCCAGCCGACGATGCACCGGCCCTGCCGGCGTGTGGTCGCGTCCAGTTCCTCCGTGTCCAGGAGTCGTGCCAGTTCACGCCACAAGGGGTCCGCGGTTTCCGGGCCCCGGGACCGCAGTTCGGTCATCGCCAACTGGAACGTGCCCGGTCCCGCGTCCTCCGCGCGAAGCCGCTCGGCGAGGTGCCGGGCCCGCGCCCACTGCCCGGTGTACCGGAAGGCCTCGACGCGCAGGTAGTCGCGGTCGAGGACGATCGCGTCGTCCGGGCTCGGCGCCGGGTCCGCCTCGGACAGCCGGGCCATCGCCTCGTCCCGTCGGCCGCTGTGGATCAGCATCTCCACGACTTCGTAGCGTGCCGCGTCCACGTCCCCGCCCAGGGCGATCCGGCGTTCCCAGTCGGCCAGGGCCCGCTCGGTCCGCCCGGTCGCCAGGAGGACGCGGGCTCGCTGGTCGTACGCGTACGCGTAGTCCGGGTCGACGGCCAGGGCCCGGTCCAGCCAGGTCAGTGCCTCCGCGTGGTCCTTCAGGTCGCGGTAGGCCGCCCCCAGACAGCCCAGCGCCGAGGCGTTGTCGGGATCCCGGTCCAGCACGTGCCGGAAGACGGAGATCGCCTCCTGGTGTCGGTCGTCGATCCGGTGGGCGTTGCCCAGCTCGATCTCGATCCAGTCGGCGTCCGGACGCGCCGCGAGCGCGCGCCGCAGGTCCTCGTGCGCGCCGGGCACGTCCTCCAGCCGCCGCCTCACCCGTGCCCGCATCACCAGGCCCCAGGCGTAGTCGGACTCCAGCGCGACGGCACGGTCGAGATCGGCCAGCGCCTGCGCGCTGTCGCCCAGCTCGTGGCGGCACACCCCGCGGCCCGCCAGGGCCGAGGGATAGTCGGGTCTGAGGCCGATGGCCCGGTCGAGTTCGGCGACGGCCTCCTCGAAGCGGCCCGCGAGCCGGTAGGCGTCGCCCCGTTCCGAGGCGACCCAGGCGGAGTCCGGCTCGAGGCGGGCCGCCCGGTCCAGGTCGGCGAACGCCTTGTCCCAGTCGTCCGTGTCACGGCGCAGCCGGGCCCTGCGGACGAGCGCCCACAGGTGAGTCCCGTCGATGCTCAGCGCGCGGTCGAAGTCGGTGCCGGCCGCGTCGAACTGGTCGAGGGCGTGCCGGCACACCGCTCGGGAGGCCAGTGGGTCGGCGTTCGTGGGGTCGAGGGCGACGGCCCGGTCGAAGCCGGTCACCGCCTCCTCGAAGCGGCCCGCCAGACGGTGCGTCTCCGCACGCTCCGCGATGATCCATCCCGTGTCGGGCCGCAGTTCGTCCGCCCGGTCGAAAGCGGCCAGCGCCGCCGGGTAGTCACCGAGCAACTGGTGGGTGAACCCACGGCCGTAGTGCACGCGCGCCTCGTCCGGATCGATCTCGATCGCCCGGTCGTACTCGGCCAGCGCCCGCTCGTACTCCCCGCCGTTCCGCAGTTCCCTGGCCCGCACCCCGTGTGCCAGGGCCCGCCCGGGACCGTCCAGTGCGGGGCGGGCCAGCAGCAGATCCATCGCCCCGGCCACCCCGTCCTCGTCGTCCGCGAGGGCCTCGGTCAGTCCCCGGCCCAGGTCGCGCAGGACCGGGTCGCCCGCCGCGTCTCCGGCCTCCTGGAGCATCCTGGCCCAGCCGCGCCCGACCACGTGATCGACGCGGCAGGCCTCGACCAGGTCGCGCAGGGCGTCACCCAGCGCCGCGAGCGGCCGGGCGCACAGCCGGTGGTACGACTCCTCCAGCAGCATCAGCCGCCATGGCTCGTGCCTCCACACCTCGTCGGGAGCGATCAGGCCGTTCCCCGCCTCGGCACGCCAGCGGCCGAAGACCTCCGCGAGCCTGTCGTGCCGTTCGGTCCAGCCGCGTGGCGAGTGGCGCCGCTGCAACCGGAGCATCGGCTCGCGGACCAGGTCGTGATACCGGAGCCGGTCGCCGCGGCCGTCCACGAACGGCAGCCCGCGCAGCCAGCCGAACAGAGCGTCGGCGTCCTCGTCGGCGCAGTCCACGGCCGCCCGGAACACGTCCAGGTCGAGGCGACGGGGAAGGGCGCAGGCGAGGGCCACCGCCCGGCGGACCGGCTCGGGTTCCCACTTCAGGAAGCGTTCGACGGCCGTGGCCGATGGGTCGCCGATGTCGTCGGGGTCCGCAGGTCGCTGCTCGGCCAGGGTCGAGACCAGCAGGGGCAGTCCGCCCGTGAGGCGCAGTACCTCCTCGACCACGGGTTCCGACACGACCCCCTTGTCCGCGAGGAGCCCGCGCGTCTCGGTCTCCGTGAACGGTGCGAGGGGCAGGTCGGTGACGAAGTCGGTGAAACCGCCCCAGCGGAAGGTGTCGAAGGGGTGCTGACCGGCCGTCACCACGATGACCGTGGCGGGCAGCATGCCGTGCTCGCGGGTCGTCATCACCGCGTGGAGCCATGGGTCGAGGAACGGTCCTGTCCGCTCGTAGGTGTCGAAGAACAGGACGGTCCACGGCACGGCGGACGCGGCCTCGGAGAGCTCTTCGAGGAGGACCGGGGTGAGCACGCCCTGCGGCGACAGGACCAGCCGTACGTCCTCCTGGTTGCGCAGGCGGGCGCTGAGTCCGGCCCGCAGCCTGTCGGCGCCCTGGGCGAGTTGGGCGGGGTCCAGGACTCCGGCGAGGGCGCCGACCCCGGGGACCATCCCCAGCCCCACCAGGCCGGCCCGCGCCACCGTCAGGCTGCCCGCCGAGGGGGTGCTCCGCTCGGGCTCCTGCGGGGCGAGGACGGCGGCCTCCGCCTCGTGCCGCCGCTCGTGGTACGCCGCCAGCAGCCGGTCCAGCTCCTTGAACCGGTGCCCCTGCCCGGCGAACTGGCGGCTCATCGCCGCCATGGCCTCGGGCAGACTGCCGACGTTCTCGTCGAGGTACGCCGTCAACGCACCGTGCTCACGCGCCAGTTGTTCCATCTCGCGGACCAGGAACGTCTTGCCGACACCCGCGTTGCCGTGGACGTGGAACAGGAACCGGTGCCGTTCGTCCTCGGGAGGCAGCTCGAAGTTGGCGCGAAACGTGGCTCGTTCGGCCCCCCGCCCGACGAACCCGTGCCGTCGCCGCCCCTCGATCAACTCCTGCATCGACGGCCGCGCCCGCGCCATTCGCCCGCCCCTCCCCCATGGTCCGCCCGGTCCGTCCCCAGTCTGACGCAACCCGTCCCGGAACGAGCGGTGATGACGGGACACGTACGGGCGGCCGGAACGCGCTTCCGGCCGCCCGCTTCGACGGTGGTCAGTGCCTGGGGACCGGCGGGATCACGGGTCGATGCCCGCGCCCGCGCCGAGCTGACTGATCTGCGTCTCGCTCAGGACCCCCTGGTAGGCCTGCACCTCGTCCACGTCGCCGTGCAGGTACTCGCCCCAGCCGTCACCGGCCTTGGCCCTGCCGACCTGGAGGGCGCCGGTGCTGTGCCAGCCGTTCGGGAAGTCGGCCGTGTCCCCGGCACCGAGCTGGCCGTCGACGTACAGCTTGATCGTGTCGGCCCCGTCGTCGTAGACCACGGCGAGGCGATGGCCGAGGCCCTCACCGCCGTCCGCCCACTCGATCTCGGACACCACCTTCTCCGGGGCTCCGGCCTCGTCCTTCACGGGCATCACAAGCTGCCAGGTCTGCGAGGACGGCTCGTAGCGCACCTTGAAGGCGTCGGTGTGCTCGCCGGCCTGGGAGAGCACGGTCATCGGATGGGCGGGCTCGGAGTCGGAGAGCCGCACGACGGCGCCGACCGTGAAGCTGTCCCCGGTGTCCACGGCCGGTCCGTCGATGGCGGCGTAGCCGCTCTCACCGTCCAGGCGCAGATGCCCGTCGCCGACCAGTGCCACAGGCACGTAGGGGCAGTCCGGGTCGAGCTCCGGAAGGCAGGAGGCGTCGGAGTACCGATAGATGGTCGCCCCGGGGCCGAGCCGCAGCGGGGAGCCGCCCGCCTGCTCGGGGCTCGCGCCGTCCGTCGCGTTCTCCAGCGACCAGTGGCCGAGCCGCTTCGGCGTGCGGTGCGCGAGTTCGGAGACCTCACTCGGTACGACGACCCGGTCGTGGACCTGTACGTCACCGATGTCGCCGTGCCAGCGGTCGCGGTAGCCCGAGGCGCCGCGCGCGCGGCCGATCTGGAAGGCGCCGGCCGCCTCGGCGGGAGTCGCGTCCACCGCGGTGCCGGTCGCACGGCCGTTGACGTACAGCCGCGCCTTGCCCGTCTCCGCGTCGTACAGCCCCAGCACGTGGGCCCATTCGCCGGTCTCGGGCGAGCCTCCGGAGACCCGCGCGTCACCGATCGTGAAGGACCAGGCCGGGCCGGAGTCCTCGGCGCGCAGGCCGAGCGAGAAGCCGGGCGCGCCGTCCGCGTCCTGGGAGGCGACCGTCATGGTCCTGCCGGTCTCGGCGGGCCGCACCCAGGCGCTGACGGCGAAGGACTTACGGAGGTCGGTGGCGGGGGCGTCCGGGGTGAGGAAGCCGTGGCCGCTGCCGTCCAGCGCGACGGAGGAGGTGATGGCGGTGCCCGCGGGCGCGGGGCCTCCGAAGGTCACGCCGGTACCGGCGCGGGCGGCGGTACCCGTCTCGGCGGCGGCGGTACGGGAGCCCGCCGGGTCGGTCAGCTTCCAGTGGGCGACGGAGGCGCGGCCGGAGTGCACGCTGATCCAGTAGGTGGTGACTCCGCTGACGCGACCGGAGCGGTCGACCGCCTGGACGCTGAGGTAGTCCGGGCCGGACCGCACCGGGAGGAAGCGGATGGTGGCGGGACCGCCCATCTCCTCCGGACGCACGGTCGTCTGCGGGCCACCGATGAAGTTGTAGCGGTACCCGACCACGTCCGGGGAGGGGGAGTCCATCGTGAACGTGCCGTAGACACCGACGCCGTCCTGGAGCTGGTCCTCCGGGTAGTCCGGTGAGGTGACGACCGCCTTGTCGGGGCTCACGTCGTCGTACACGAACGAGCAGACCGATCCGGCGCCCTCGTCGCTCCACGCCGAGGTGGCCTGGCCGTCGTTCGCGCGGACGTGCCAGGAGACGACCGTGTTCGCGGGGATGTCGGAGGGCAGCTGCCAGCTCCGTCGGCTCCCGGACAGGCCGTTGCTGGTGGTGAACGTACGACGCTGCTCGGCTCCGGCCGCGTCCGTCCACCAGGCCTCGAAGTCGCCGTTGACCCGGTTGGTCTCGTAGGGCTGGTTGTCCTCCTCGGGGTCGTACAGCACCGCATCGAGCGTCGGCGCCGAGGAGACGTACACGGTGTCGGCGCCCGTCGCGCACGCCCTGCCCTGGGTCGCCAGATCCGCGACGAGCGGCTGCTTCGGCGGCAGGTTGTCGAGTGCGTACGCGGTGCCGGCCGCGGTGGTCAGCAGCGCCACCGTGCAGCACCCCACCGCCAGCCGTCCCCGCACAACCGCTCTTCTGGAATCCTTCAAGTCGCCCTCTCCCGTTGGTACTTGAGGCTCGTTGATCAAGTGAGCCGCATGAACCTAACAGGGAGCACCGACAGGACGGAAAGGGATTTCCCTCAGTCCAGTACCGGCAGCAGCTCCGGCAGATGGCCGTCCGAGGCTGCCGCCGCCCGTTGCCGCTCCTCCGGGACCTCGCCGTACACGGTGGTGCGCGGCTTGGCCGGGCGGCCTGCCGCCTCGGCCACCGCGACCAGGTCCTTGACCGACTTGTAGGAGCCGTAACTGGAGCCCGCCATGCGGGAGATGGTCTCTTCCATCAGGGTGCCGCCGAGGTCGTTGGCACCGGAGCGGAGCATTTCGGCGGCGCCCTCGGTGCCCAGCTTCACCCAGCTGGTCTGGATGTTGGGGATGTGCGGGTGCAGCAGGAGCCGGGCCATCGCCATGACCGCGCGGTTGTCGCGGGTCGTCGGGCCTGGGCGGGCGATGCCGGCCAGGTAGACGGGGGCGTTGGTGTGGATGAAGGGGAGGGTCACGAACTCCGTGAAGCCGCCGGTCTGTTGCTGGATGCGGGAGAGCGTGCGGAAGTGGCCGAGCCAGTGGCGGGGCTGGTCGACATGGCCGTACATCATGGTGGAGGACGAGCGGATGCCGAGTTCGTGGGCGGTCGTGACCACCTCGATCCAGGTCGCCGCGGGCAGTTTGCCCTTCGTCAGGACCCAGCGCACCTCGTCGTCCAGGATCTCGGCGGCCGTGCCGGGAATGGTGTCCAGGCCCGCTTCTTTGGCCGCCGTCAGCCACTCGCGGATGGACAGGCCGGTGCGGGTGGCGCCGTTCACCACCTCCATGGGGGAGAAGGCGTGGACGTGCATGCCGGGGACCCGTTCCTTCACCGCCTTCGCGATGTCGAAGTACGCCGTGCCGGGCAGGTCCGGGTGGATGCCGCCCTGCATGCACACCTCGACCGCGCCGAGGTCCCAGGCCTGGGCCGCGCGGTCCGCGACCTGCTCCAGGGAGAGGGTGTAGGCGTCGGCGTCGGTGCGGCGCTGGGCGAAGGCGCAGAAGCGGCAGCCGGTGTAACAGACGTTGGTGAAGTTGATGTTGCGGGTGACGATGTAGGTGACGTCGTCGCCGACCGCCGCCCTGCGGACGTCGTCGGCGATCCGGCACAGGGCGTCAAGGGCCGGACCGTCGGCGTGCAGCAGCGCGAGGGCCTCGTCGTCGGTCAGCTTCGTCGGGTCGTCGGCCGCGGTCGCCAGTGCGGCCCGTACGTCCGTGTCGATCCGGGACGGCACCATCCCCGGGGCCGCCGCCTCCCGCAGGGCCTCCCAGTCGCCGTACACCGCGTCGAAGTCGTCGCGGCGGTCGCCGGTGCGGCCCTCGGTGTCGATGGTGTGGTGCAGATCGGTGCGCCCGGAGGATGTGAAGGCCTCCTCGGGCTCCTGCCAGGGGTGGCCCTCCACGACCGCGTCCGGGAGCGCGAGGCCCGTCTCCGGGTCCGCCAGGGCCCGTACGTGCGGCAGCAGACGCGGGTCCAGCCAGGGCTCGCCGCGCTGCACGAACTCCGGGTAGACACAGAGGCGTTCGCGGAGTTCGAAGCCCGCCTCGGCCGACCGCTCGCGCAGCAGCTCGATCTGCGGCCAGGGGCGCTCGGGATTGACGTGGTCGATGGTCAGCGGCGAGACCCCGCCCCAGTCGTCGATGCCCGCGCCGATGAGCCGCCCGTACTCGCTGTCGACGAGGTTGGGCGGCGCCTGGAGGCAGGCGGCCGGGCCCATGATGTGCCGGGCGACAGCGACGGTGGCGATCAGCTCGTCCAGCTCCGCGTCCGGCATCCCGCGCATCGCCGTGTCCGGCTTGGCGCGGAAGTTCTGGATGATCAGTTCCTGGATACCGTGATAGGCCCGGGCGACGCGGCGCAGCGCGAACAGGGAGTCGGCGCGCTCCTCATAGGTCTCGCCGATGCCGATCAGCAGCCCGCTGGTGAAGGGGACGGAGGAGCGGCCCGCGTCCTCCAGTACCCGCAGCCGTACGGCGGGCTCCTTGTCGGGGGAGCCGTGGTGGGGGCCGCCGGGCTCGGACCACAGCCGGGTCGCGGTCGTCTCCAGCATCATGCCCATCGACGGGGCGACCGGCTTCAGCCGCTGGAAGTCGGTCCACGACATCACCCCCGGGTTGAGGTGCGGCAGCAGACCCGTCTCCTCCAGGATGCGGATCGAGATGGCCCGTACGTACGCGATAGTGTCGTCGTAGCCGTGCGCGTCGAGCCACTCGCGGGCCTCGGGCCAGCGGTCCTCCGGCTTGTCGCCGAGGGTGATCAGGGCTTCCTTGCAGCCGAGTTCGGCGCCCCGGCGGGCGATGTCGAGGACCTCGTCCGGGGACATGAACATCCCGTGGCCGGCCCGGCGCAGCTTGCCGGGGACGGTGACGAAGGTGCAGTAGTGGCACTTGTCGCGGCACAGCCGGGTCAGCGGGATGAAGACGCTCTTGGAGTACGTGATGAGACCGGGGCGGCCGGCCGCTTCCAGGCCGGCGTCCCGCACCCGCGCGGCGGAGACGGTCAGGTCGTCGAGGTCCGCGCCGCGGGCCTGGAGCAGCACCGCCGCCTCGGTCACGTCGAGCGCGACGCCGTCCCGCGCGCGCCTCAGCGCACGCCGCATGGAGTTCGCCGTCGGACCGGATCCGGGAGTCGCGCCCGTAGCGGAGGTCGTCATCCTTCGAGCATACGGTCGAGGTGATCAGGTATCGGCGGGCCTGCCCCATTCGGGCCGCGCGGCCTTCGCGAGAGCACGGCGTCGGCGGCGCGCGGTGCGGCATCTGTCGTTCTCCCCGAAAGCCGCCGATTCCCCTGGCGTGCACCTCTGTTCACAACCTGCTCCCACAGTGGTAAACGACACTTCGCATCACTCATGTCACTGTCACGCTCGACACCCGGGGAGCAGCAGTATGTGTGAGGACGACCACGGCATAGGCAGACGCGCGCTGTTCGTGACGGGAGCGGCGGCCGCGCTTACGTTGGGAAGCGTGACCTTCCCCAGCGGTGCGCACGCGGAAGCGGCGGACGACCAGGAGACGAGGACGGTGCGCGGCACCCTCCCGACCGGCTCCCCGGACTTCGTGTATCTCCCGGTCGAGGTACCGGCCGGGGTCGCGGAGATCAAGGTCTCCTACACCTACGAGAGGCCGTCCGTCCCGGCCGGCACGGCGGGCAACGCCCTGGACATCGGCATCTTCGACGAGCACGGCACGGAACTGGGCGGCCGGGGCTTCAGGGGCTGGTCGGGCGGCGCGCGCACGGAGTTCTTCATCCGCTCCGACGACGCGACCCCCGGCTACATCCCCGGCCCGGTCCGCCCCGGCACCTGGCACATCGCGCTCGGCCCGTACACGGTGGCGCCGCAGGGGCTGACGTACGAGGTCACCATCACGCTGACGTACGGCAAGGGGGCCGCGGCCCCGGAGCCGGTGTACCCGCCCTCGCGTTCCAAGGGCCGCGGCCGTGCCTGGTACCGCGGCGACTGCCATCTGCACTCCTGGTACTCGGACGGCCGGCGCACCCCCGCGGAGATCGCGGCGCTGGCGCGGGCGGCGGGTCTGGACTTCATCAACTCCTCGGACCACAACACGCATTCCTCGCACCCGCACTGGGCGGACCAGGCGGGCGACGATCTGCTGATCATGCTCGGCGAGGAGGTCACCACGCGCAACGGGCACGTGCTGGCGCTCGGCACGGAGCCCGGCACCTTCGTCGACTGGCGCTACCGGGCCCGCGACAACCGGTTCGGGCGGTTCGCGCGCCGTATCCGCGGTGCCGGCGGGCTCGTGGTACCCGCGCATCCGCACGCCACCTGCGTCGGCTGCGGCTGGAAGTTCGGCTTCGGTGAGGCGGACGCGGTCGAGGTGTGGAACGGCCCGTACACCCCCGACGACGAGGTCACGCTCGCCGACTGGGACAACCTGCTGGTCGCCTCCGTGCGCGGGGGCCACGACTGGCTTCCGGCGATGGGCAACAGCGACGCGCACCGCGACCCCGACCCGGTCGGCAGCCCGCAGACGGTCGTCCTCGCCGACGACCTGACCCGCGAGGCCGTCCAGGAGGGCCTCCGCGCGGGCCGTTCCTACGTCGCGGAGTCGAAGCTGGTCTCCCTCTCCTTCGCGGTGTCCGGCGCCAAGGGCGAACACGCGTGCATCGGGGAGCGGTTGAGGGTCGCTCCGGACACCCCGGTCACCGTCCGCCTGGAGGCCACCGGCGCCCCGCGCTGCACCGTCCGCTTCGTCACCGACCAGGGCCTGCTGTTCACCAGCGACCCGCTGCCGGTCGCCGGCTCCGGCACGGTGGAGTGGCGTACGACGGCACAGTACGCGGCCTACGTACGGGCGGAGTTGCGCCACGAGACGGCGGCGGGACCGGTACCGGGGGCGCTGGCGGCGTTCACGAATCCGATCTTCCTGGGGGCGTAGCCCAAGGGGAGCGTGGGGGAGACCGCGCTCCCTCACGCCCACCCCTGGCGGCCCTGAGTTCTCGTTGATCCGGGGCTGGTTCTGATTCGGGCTCTGGCTCTGGCTCTGGCTCTGGCTCTGGTTTCTAGTTCTGGTAGACCTTGTCGGTTCCCGGCCCGCCGGAGAGCGTGTCCGTACCCGTGCCGCCGTGCAGCAGGTCGTTGCCGCTGTTTCCGTAGATCTTGTCGTTGCCGCTGTCGCCGCAGATCTTGTCGTTGCCCTTGCCGCCGGAGATCTTGTCGTTGCCGCTGCCGCCGTACAGCTTGTCGTCGCCCTTGCCGCCTTCGACGACGTCGGCACCGGCGCCGCCGTGGATGACGTCGTTGCCGTCGTCCCCGAACAAGCCGTTCGAGTCCTGCCCCGAGGCCTTGCCGGTGAGATTGTCGTTGCCCGGACCGCCGGTGCACCCGGTGTCGCAGTTGGTCATCGTGTCGTTGCCCGCCCCGCCGAACGAGCCCTCGCCGTACAGGCCCCCACCGCCGTCGATGCGGTCGTTGCCGTCGTCCCCGAAGAGCACGGCGGCGGAGTCGCCCTTGATGACGTCGTTGCCCTTGCCGCCGGAGACCGAGGCCAACGCGCCGGTGACCGTCGCGGTGTCGTTGCCGTCACCGAGGTCGGCGCCGTATCGGTCCGAGTCGTCGGCGTCCACCGTGCACTCGGCGACCTTGTGGTCGGTCGCCGACGGGTATCTGCACACGCTCGTGGGGATCGTGATGTCGAACTTGTCGCGGAAGGTGATGACGACATCGTCACCGTACGCCGAGGGGTCGAGGTCGACGTACTTCGCGGTGACCGTCAGATTGTTGACCTGCCCGGCGCCGGCTGAATACCAGAGCGCGCCGCCGTACGTACGGATAGAGGCCGAACTCGCCGTGGCCGCCTGGGCGGTGGACGCCGTGAACAGGCTTCCGCCGAGGGCGAGAGTTGCGATGACGGTGGCGGTGGCGGTGGCGGAAATTGTCCTTAACGTGCGCATGTGGAAGTAACCCTTCACGGAATCAGTAATATCCAGGCCCGACGAAGAAAGGCGCCGGTGAATTCGCCGTCACCGCTGCCACCGTCGTCACGGCGGTCAGCGGTCGGTGATCGGCGATCAAGTCGTGAGCCCGCGTCTACGTGCGGGGCTGCCGTTGTTTCTGGTTCACGCGTTTGGACACCGCACCCCGGGCGGGGGTTGTAGCGGAATTCCACTCAGTTCTCGCAGGCAAGCTTGATTTCCCTGCCATTCACCGGCCGGACACCGGCATGCGGCCTTCTCTTCGGTTCAACGGGCCCCCGCCCCGCCCCCGCACTCCGCCCACAGCAGTTTCCCGCCCCTCGACGCGCCCATCTCGCGCAGCACGGACACGCCCCACGCGTCGGCGCAGGCCCGTACGAGGTGCAGGCCGCGGCCGTGTTCGGCTTCCGCCGGGGCCACGGGAACGCGGGTGTCGCCGTAGCCGGGCGGGACTCTCGGGTCGGTGTCCCAGACGGCGACCGTCAGCCGGTCCGGCTCGGTCGAGAGGACGCGGAGGGCGTACGGGCCTCTGGTGTGCAGGTGGGCGTTGGTGAGCAGTTCGGAGGCCAGGAGTTCCGCGGTGGGGGTGAGCGCCGCGAGGTCGTGGGCGGCGAGGACGGTGCGGAGGGTGGCTCGGGCGATACCGGGGGCGCGGGGATCGTGCGGGAGTTGGAGGGTGTAGGCCCACGGCGGCGATACGGTGGCCATCGGAAGTCTCCGATCACGAGAGGAGGTTGGTCTCTTCGTCTCCGGTGCCCAGTGACCTGGCCGCTCCGTCGAGCGGGGTGCTTCTGGGCGGGGCGCCTGCATACACAGTAGGGGTACTCGCAAAGCAGCTTTGCCGAAACTCATGAGATTCCGTGCGGAACCCCTCGCGTGGGTGATATCCCGAACAGAACTTTGTTTCAGGAGGAGTTGCATGGCGGACAGGCCAGCACCGACGGCCCGTCGCATCCGCGTCGCCACCGAGCTGCGCAAACTCCGCGAGCGGGCGGGCATGACGTCGACCGAGGCAGCACGTCGGCTCGGTACCGGCTCCGGGCAGCTCAGCAATGTCGAAACAGCCCGGTTCGGGGTCAGCGCCGACCGCATTCGCGCCATGGCCTGCACATACGACTGCTCCGACGAGGCCTTCGTCGACGCGCTGATCAGCCTGGCGGGCGACAAGACACGCGGCTGGTGGGAGCAGTACCGCGGAATCCTGCCGGCCGGTCTGCTCGATCTGGCCGAGCTGGAGCACCACGCCATCGCCCTGCGCACCGCGTTCACGTCACACGTACCCGGGTTGCTTCAGATCAACGACCACGCCCGGGAAATCTTCCGACATGTCATCCCCGCGCCCACACCGCCCGAGGTCGCCCACCGGGTCTCGTACCGGATCAAACGGCAGGACGTCCTCTACCGAGCAGACCCGGTCCCGTACCGGACCGTGATCCATGAAGCCGCCCTGCGGATGAAGATCGGCGGCCCTGAAGTGGCCCGCGCCCAGCTTGAGCATCTGCTCGACATGAGCGAGCGGGACCACATCGCCATCCGGGTCCTCCCGTTCGACGTGGGCGCCTTCCCCGGCTCAGGCCAGTCGATCAACTACGCGTACGGGCCCGTGCATCAGCTCGACACCGTGCAACTGGACCAGTTCCACGGGCCGGTACTCCTCGACGCCGAAGCACACCTGGACAAGTACCGGCGACTGCTCGACGTCGTGGAGACCGCCGCCCTGCCTCCGACAAAGTCGCGGGATTTCATCCACGCCATCGCTCGACAACTCTGAAGGGACCCCGCATGGACACCCACGAGTGGCAGAAGTCGTCCTATTGCCAGGAAGGCGAGGCCTGCCTCCACGTCGCCGCCGTCACCACAGCAGAAACGGTCCATCTGACCGAGAGCGCCGACCCCACCCACTCCATACTCTCGACCACGCCCGCCACCTTCGGCGCCCTTCTCCGGGCGCTCAAGGGCGACGACCGCGGCTGAACCAATCGGGCTTCAGGACGCGTCCTCGCCGTCTGGCGTCAGGGACAGTTCGGCCACGACGGCCGCGTGGTCCGAGGGCCACACCCCGTCGACCGGCCCGTCCCCGGCCCGCCGTACGGACCGGACGTGCCCGAGGCCGCCGGGACCGGGCGGGCCGACGTGGACGTAGTCGATGCGCGCGGCGGGGCTGTGCGGGCCGACATGGGCGTTCGCGGGGTCCCAGGTGGCCGAGGGTGCGGTCGGGTCGGCGTACTCCCAGGCGTCGAGGAAGACCTGCCCGGGAACCACGGGGGACGTCTTGTATCCCCCGAACAACCGGATCTCGTCGGAGTCCGGCCAGGCGTTGAAGTCACCCGTGACGACCGGGGGGAAATCGGTGCCGCCCCTGTGCGCGGCGACGAACTCCGCGAGGGCGGTGACCTGTTCGCGGCGTACGCCCGAGGCGTGGATGGCCGAGGTGAGATGGGTCGTGAAGAAGGGCACCTCGTGGGTGGGCGTGGCCAGGCGGGCGTGCAGGGCCAGCCGTCCGTCGTACAGCTCTTCGGGGGCAGGCAGCCGCAGCACCTCCTGCGCCACCACCGGCCAGCGGCTCAGCACGGCGTTGCCGACGTCGACCGTGGCGTCCCCGATCCGCCGCTGCCAGCGGTCCGAGGCATCGGAAGCCGCCCAGGTCCAGTGCATTCCGAGTTCGTCCGCGAGCCACCCGGCGAGGCTATGGCCGCCGCACTCCCAGACCTCCTGCAGCCCGACGACGTCCGGTTCCAGCTCGCGCAGCACGGCCAGGATGGCTTTCTGCCGCTCTTCCCAGGGCCCGAACCGCCACCAGAGGTTCCAGGTCACAACCCGCATCCGCAGCCACCTGCTCCTGTCGCGCGACATCGGGGACCATTGAAACAACTCCCTTGTGCCACACACCAGCCCGGACAGGAGCCCCACCGACCATGGCCCGTCTCACCGACCTCAGGTTCCGCACCACGACCGCCTTCCAGCGGCACCTCGTCAACCCGCTCGCACGCCGGATGCCGTTCCAGACGCTCCTGGAGACCACCGGCCGTGTCTCCGGCCTGCCCCGCCGCACCCCGCTCGGCGGCCGCCGCGTCGGTGACGCCTTCTGGCTGGTCTCGGAGTTCGGGGAACGGTCGCAGTACATTCGCAACATCCAGGCGGACCCGAGGGTGCGGGTGCGGCTCCGCGGCCGCTGGCACGAGGGCACGGCGCACCTCCTCCCGGACGACGACCCGGTGGCCCGGCTGCACACCCTGCCCCGGGGCAACAGCACGGCGGTACGGCTGATCGGGACGGGGCTGCTGACGGTGCGGGTGGATCTGCGGGGGTGAGGCGGCCGGGGGTCCTCGCATCCCGGATAGGCATCCCAGGCCTCCGCATTTCCGCAGGTCATCTGGGGTGGGATGGTTCCACCGTCCCGGGTTGGGGGGCAGCTGTTGCCCCAGCTCTGCGAGGAATCCCATGCTGTGGATGTCGCACCGGCTGAAGCACGTCGTCGGCACGGCAGCGCCACAACACCCCGGCCCGCCCGTCCACAGGGGACACCCATGTCCTCATGCACCCAGGACGGACGGATTCCCAGGGCGGGTGCCCAGGGCGGGTGTCCAGGGCGGGTGCCCGGCCGTCGGCGCATGCGACCTCCATACGCATCGGAAAAGGAACGGGGACACCATGAACACGCCTGCCCGCAGGAACCACAAGAGCCCGAAGGGCTGGAAGTCCTACGCCCTCGGGGCCACGGCGGCAGCGGCGCTGCTCGCGACCACGGCGTGCCAGCCGGGCGCGGCCGAAGGTTCGGACAGCTCCAAGTCCTCGGCCCAGCCGAGTGCGACGGCTTCGGCAAAGCCGGGTGGTGCTTCGGGCAGCACGGGCGGCGATGGGGCCGGGAGCGGTGCCAGCAGCGCGGGGAGCCCCGGCAGCAGCGCCGGGAGCAGTGGCAGCAGCGCGGGGAGCGGTGGCAGCAGCGCGGGGAGCGGTGGCAGCAGCGCGGGGAGCGGTGGCAGCAGCGCGGGGAGCGGTGGCAGCAGCGCGGGGAGCGGTGGCAGTACGGGCAGCGGTGGGGGCACGAGGAGCGCCGGCGGCACGAGCAGCGGTGGCACCGGCAGCCGCGGCGGCGTCACGGGCGGTGGTGGCAGCACCGCCGGTAGTGGCAAGGAGGCGATCGCCGCGTGCTCCCAGACGGAGCTCGGGGTGTCCGCGGTGAAGGAAAGGGATGCCAGGCACCTCGTCCTCACCGTCCAGAACGCCGGCACCAAGAAGTGCAACCTCTACCGCTACCCCCTCGTGCGGCTTGGTGACGGCACCCGGAACACGCCCGTGATCAAGGACAGCGACCCGGACCCGGGCGTGCCCGTCACCCTCGCCCCGGGCCAGGAGGCATACGCCGCTCTGCTCGTCAGCGGCGGCGCCAGGGACGAGTACGAGGCCAAGAGCATCACCCTCACCCTCCAGGGCAGCACACCCGGAAGCAGCGCGGGCAAGCCGATCGACGTCCCCATGCCCGTCAACACGCTCTACGCGGACGACGGTCAGCTCGTCACCTACTGGACGACCGCTTCCGGCTACGCCCTGGACTTCATCATGTCGAAATGACGAACTGACGGACCCCGACCGGGACTTCAACCCGAGTTGGACAGGCGGTCCAGCCACTCGGTGAACAGGGCCGTCTCGGCGGAGGTGAAGGCGGGGCTCGGGTTCTGCCGGAGCAGCGCCCCGAGGCGGGTCGCTGCGGCGGGGACGCCGGGGACGCCGGGGACGCCGGGGACGCCGGGGACGCCGGGGACGCCGGGGACGCCGGGGACGTCGGGGACGTCGGGTCCCGCCGGAGCGACGGGGGCGGTCACCTCCGGGGTGAAGACCACGGCGTGCACCGCGTCCCGTACGCGGCGCGACAGGGTCTCGTCCGAGAACGTCGCCGGGCGGGAGACCAGCATCAGGCAGACGCCGACGTTGGACGACATGATCATCTGTGCGGCGAGTTCGGGGGCGAGCCGCAGCTTGCCCTGTTCGGCGGCGCGGCGCAGGTCGGCGGTGAGGATCCGGTGGGACTCCAGGGCCGCGGCCGGCGGGGTACGCATCGCCGGGGAGTTCATCAGGCGGTAGAGGTTCGGGTTCCGCAGGGCGAACTCGGTGTGGCCGTCCCAGCCGTCGCGCAGGTCCTGGACCGGGTCCGTGCCGGGGTGGCGCTCCCGCTTGGCCGCCAGGTAGCGCTCCCACCCGTGGTCGACGACGGCCGACAGCAGGCCTTCCTTGTCGCCGAAGTGGCGGTAGAGCGCAGGGGCGCCAACTCCGGCGGCCTCGCACACGGCCCGGGTCGAGACGTCCCCGTCCGGGGACCGCGCGACCAGTTCGGCGGCGACGGCGAGGATACGCGCCTTTGTGCTCGCGGGGGCGGCGGTGACGGGGTCGGCCTCGCCGGGCTTCGAGCTGTCGTTCAACGTGGAGTTCCTGACGGCGTCGGGGTGGCGGATGGAGAGAACGGTGTCAGGCGATGCCGCCGTTGGCGCGCAGGACCTGGCCGTTGACCCAGCGGCCTCCGGGGCCTGCGAGGAAGGCGACGACGGAGGCGATGTCCTCGGGGGTGCCGAGGCGCTCCAGGGGCGGCTGGGCGGCCATCCGCGCGATGGTCTCCTCGTCCTTGCCGTCCAGGAAGAGGGCGGTGGCGGTCGGGCCGGGGGCCACGGCGTTGACGGTGATGTCCCGGCCGCGCATCTCGCGGGCGAGGATCATGGTCATGGCCTCGACGGCGCCCTTGGTGGCGGCGTACGCGGTGTAGCCGGGGATGGCGAGGGCCAGCACGGAGCTGGAGAAGTTGATGATCGCGCCGCCCGGGCGCAGCCGGCGCGCGGCCTGCCGGTCGACGACGAACGTGCCGCGGATGTTGGTGCGGTGCATCCGGTCCAGGGCGTCGAGGTCGAGGTCGACGAGCGGGGCCAGGGTCATGACACCGGCCGCGTGGACGACGACGTCGATGCCGCCGAAGGTCTTCTCGGCCGTGTCGAAGAGGGCGGCGACCTCCGTCTCCTCGGCGACGTCGGCCCGGAAGGCGACGGCCTGCCCGCCCGCCTCGCTGATCGCCGCGACCGCCTTGTCGGCCTCGGCCTCGTTGCCCGCGTAGTTCACGACGACGGCGTACCCCTCACCGGCCAGCCGCTCGGCGCTCTCGCGGCCGATACCGCGGGAACCGCCGGTGACGATCGCGACGCGCGGGGAGGTGCTCGGCTGCTCACTCATGGCGTTGCTCCTTGTCTCGGCCGGGGTAGCGGCGTTCACCATCCCGATGAGAGCAACGCTAACATTCAGTCGGTAGCGACGCTACCCGCGGAGGCGAGACACCCCGGAGACCGATCAGGGCGATCGCGGCCCCCGGAACACCTCACCCCGGCCAAACGATCGCCTGCACCTCGCTGTACGCGTGCAGGGCGTAGGAGCCGACGTCCCGGCCGACGCCGCTCTTCTTGAAGCCGCCGAAGGGGGCCTCCATGTTGCGGCCGACGGTGTTGACGCCGACGCCGCCCGCGCGCAGCCGGCGGGCTACGCGGAAGGCCCGGGCCACGTCACCGGACCAGACGTAGTCGATCAGGCCGTAGTCGGAGTCGTTGGCGAGGGCGATCGCCTCCTCCTCGTCGTCGAAGGGCAGGACGACGACGACCGGGCCGAAGATCTCCTCCCGGACGACCCTCATGTCCGGCGTGCAGTCGGCGAGAAGCGTGGGGGCGACATAGAACCCGACCGGCAGGGAAGGCCGTTCGCCGCCTGCCGCCACCCGCGCGCCTTCCTTGCGCCCGAGTTCGACATAGGACTCGACGCGGTCGCGATGCGCCGCCGAGATGACCGGGCCGACCACCGTGCCCTGCTCCCGTGGGTCACCCACCTTCAAGTGGCCCGCGTAGGCCGCCAGTTGCTGGACCAGCAGGTCGTGCACGCCCCGTTGCACCAGCACCCGCGTCGGCGCCGTGCAGATCTGTCCGCTGTAGAAGGAGAAGGTCGTGCCGATGCCCGACACCGCCGAGGCCAGATCCGCGTCGTCGAAGACGATCGCCGCACCCTTGCCGCCCAGTTCCATCAGCTGGCGCTTCATACCGCGCCCGCACACCTCGGCGATCCGCTGCCCGACCGCCGTCGAGCCGGTGAAGCTGACCATGTCGACGTCCGGGGAGTCGACCGCGGCCTCGCCGGACTCCGCCGTCGAGCCGCTGACCACGTTGACCACGCCCGGCGGCACGCCCGCCGCCTGAAGCGCCTCGGCCATCCGGTACACGGACAGCGGGTCCTGCGGGGCCGGTTTCACCACCACGGTGTTGCCCATCGCGAGGGCGGGGGCGATCTTGCCGGCCGGGTTGGCCCAGGGATTGTTGTACGAGGTGATGCAGGTGACCACGCCGACGGGCTGGCGCACGGCGAGCGCGCCCATCACGGCCGCCCCGCCGAAGGGTCCCGCTTCGTTGATCTGCGGCGGCAGCGCGCTCTCGACCGGTTCGGGCCGCGCGTAGCGCCGGAAGCGGGCCACTCCGACCCCGACCTGCATGCCGCGCGCCGTCCCGGTGGTGGCGCCGCTCTCCGCCTGCGCGAGGGCGGCGTACGGCAAGAAGTCGCGCTGGATGAGGTCCGCCGCGCGCGCGAGGACGGCGCCCCGCTCCTCGGCGGAGGTGCGCGACCACGGCCCGAAGGCCTCGCGGGCCGCCGCCGCTGCCGCGTGCACCTGGGCCCGCGAGGCCTCGGGGGCCAGCCCGACGACCCCCTCGGTCGCCGGATCGGTCACCTCGTAGAACCCGTTGTCGGGCGCCGCCCACGATCCGCCGATGAACAGCCGCTGCTCGGCCGCCGCCTCAGGAGCCTTCCCGTCGGCGCCCGTCACCGGGTGCTCACCGTCCGGGTGTCGCGGCCCGACCGCAGCACCTTGCCCGGTACCGCGCCCGTCACCACGTCCTCCCGGATCGACTCGACCCCGTTGACCCACACGGCGCTCACCCCGATCGCCCGGGAGTCGAGCCGCGGACTGTCACCCGGCAGGTCGTGCACCAGGGTGGCCTTGCCGGCGTCGATCCGCTCCGGGTCGAACAGCACCAGGTCCGCATGGAAGCCCTCCGCGATCCGCCCGCGTTCCCTCAGTCCGAAGAGCCGCGCCGGGTCGTCCGTGAGCATCTTCACGGCCGCCTCCAGCGTCGTCAGCTTCCGCCCGCGCAGACAGTCCCCGAGGAAGCGGGTCGTGTACGGGGCTCCGCACATGCGGTCCAGATGGGCGCCCGCGTCGGAGCCGCCGAGCAGGACGTCCTGGTGCTGCCAGGTCTCGGCGCGCAGTGCCCAGGAGTCCGGGTCGTTGTCGGTGGGCATGGGCCACAACACCGTCCGCAGTTCGTCGGCCGCGCAGATCTCCACCAGGCACGCGAAGGGTTCCTGGCCGCGCTCGGCTGCGATGTCCCGCACCACGCGCCCGGTCAGGCCCTCGTTCGCGGCGCTGTAGGTGTCGCCGATGACGTACCGGCCGAAGTCGGCGAGCCGCCGGAAGACGCCCGCCTCCTTGCTCCGGGCGCGGCGCAGCATCTCGGCGCGGACCCCGGGGTCGCCGAGCTTGGCGATGCGCTCGGGGACGGGCAGCCCGAGGACCGGTCCCCAGCCGGGGATCAGGTTCAGGGCGCAGAAGGTGCCGAGCGACATGTTCATGGGGGTGAGGATCGGCATGGTGAGCGCGACGACGCGGCCGCCGGACTTGCGGGCGCGTTCGCTCGCCTCCAACTGGCGCGGGACGCGCTCGGGGACGGCCGCGTCGATCGTCAGGACGTTCCAGTTGAGCGGGCGGCCCGCCACCGCGCTCATCTCCACGAACAGATCGATCTCGGCGTCGCTGAACTGGTCCAGGCAGCCGGCCACGATCGCCTCGATCTGGGTGCCCTCGTGCTCCCCCACGGCCTGTGCGAGGGCGAGCAGTTCGGCGGGCCCGGCGTGCCGGGAGGCGACCGGCCTGCCGTCGCCGTCGGAGTGGGTGGAGGACTGGGTGGTGGACAGGCCCCAGGCTCCGGCGTCCATGGCTTCATGGAACAGCCGCAGCATGGCGTCGAGTTGCTCCGGCGTGGGCTGTCCGCCGACCGCGTCGGGGCCCATCACATGCCGGCGCAGCGCGCAATGTCCCACCATGAAGCCCGCGTTGACGGCGATCCGCCCTTCCAGGGCGTCGAGGTACTCGCCGAAGCTGTGCCAGGTCCAGGGGGCGCCCTCCTCCAGGGCGACCAGGGACATGCCCTCGACCTTGGACATCATGCGGCGCGTGTAGTCGGCGTCCTCGGGGCGTGCGGGGTTCAGCGGGGCCAGGGTGAACCCGCAGTTGCCGCCCGCGACCGTGGTGACGCCGTGGTTGAGGGACGGGGTGGCGTACGGGTCCCAGAAGAGCTGGGCGTCGTAGTGCGTGTGCGGGTCCACGAAGCCGGGGGCGAGGACGGATCCGTGCGCGTCCTCGCTCGTCCGGGACGGCTCGGTGACCGTGCCGATCACGGCGATACGGCCGTCCCGAAGCCCCACGTCAGCGGTGCGGGCGGGCGCGCCCGTCCCGTCCACGACGGTCGCGCCCTTGATCAGGTGGTCGAGCATCGCGGAGGTACCCCCTAGACGGCTTGGCGGAACCGGGTCGTGCGGTGCACCGGGTCCGTGTCGATCTTCGGAATGACGTGTTCGCCGATCAGCCGGATCGTCTGGAGCGTCTCCTCCTTGGGGACCCCGACGGGCAGTCCGAAGCTGAGCTGGTCGGCGCCGGCCTGCTCCCAGCGCTTGCACTGGGTGAGCACCTCCCCGGGGTCTCCGCAGATCAACAGCTCCTCCTCGATGAGGAGTTCGACGAACTCCGCGTTGTACTCGGGGAGCGTCTCGGGCCAGACGGGGAAGCCCTCGGGGCGCGGGAACGTGTCGTGGTAGCGGAAGACGAGGGAGGGCAGGTAGTGCAGCCCGCCGGCGACCGCGATCCGGATCGCCTCGTCGTGGGTGGGTGCGCAGATGGCGGTGGTGGTCACCATGACGTTGTCGTTGACGAAGTCCCCGATGGGTTCGGCGTTCACGACGGCCGTCTTGTACTGCTCCAGGACCCACTCCATGTCGGAGACCTTCTGGACGCTGAAGCCGAGTACCCCGAGCCCCTTGCGGGCGGCCATGGAGTACGAGGGCGGCGACCCGGCGGCGTACCACATCGCGGGGTGCGACTTCCCGTACGGCTTGGGCAGGATCTTGCGCGGCGGGAGCGACCAGTGCTTTCCCTGGAACCCGACGTACTCGTCCTGGAGCCACATCTTCGGGAACTCGGCGATGGTCTCCTCCCAGATCTCCTTGGTGTAGTTCATGTCGGTGATGCCGGGGAGGAAGCCGAGGATCTCGTGCGATCCCGCACCGCGTCCGGACCCGAACTCGAAGCGGTTCTCGGTGAGATGGTCGAGCATGGCGACCTTCTCGGCGACCTTCACCGGGTGGTTGACCTGGGCGAGCGGGTTGAAGATGCCGGAGCCGAGGTGGATGCGGTCGGTGGCGTGCGCCAGGTAGCCGAGGTAGACGTCGTTGGCCGAGAGGTGCGAGTACTCCTCCAGGAAGTGGTGCTCGGACGCCCAGGCGTACTTGAAGCCGGAGGTGTCCGCCTGGATGACGTACTCGGTCTCCTCCATCAGCGCCTTGTGTTCCGCGAGCGGGTCGGTCTCGGCGCGCTTGCCCACGTATCCCTGTACAAAGAGCCCGAATTCCAAGGAGGTTCACCGTCCCCATCCAGTTATCTGACGTACCGTCAGATTCTTTGAGCCGACTGTTCCACCGTGCGCATGGACCGTCAATAGCTGATACAGCGTCAGAGAGCACGTCGATCTGGCGGACTCGCCGTCAGAGGACACTCACGCCCGCGAGCCAGCCGCCGTCGATCACGAACGGCTGCCCGGTGATGTACGAGGAGTCCTCACCGGTCAGGAACAGGGCCAGCCGGGCCACCTCCTCCGGCCGCCCGATCCGGCCGAGCGGCACCAGCTTGCGGTACAGCTCGTCGAGCGCCTGTGAGGCCTCCTCGGTGTTCGCGCCCGGGTCGAGCTGCGCCGGGTTGCTCATCGCCGTGTCGACGGCCCCCGGGCAGACGGCGTTGACGCGGATCTTCTTGGCCGCGAGTTCGAGCGCCGCCACCCGCGTGAGGCCGACGATGGCGTGCTTGGTCGCCGCGTACGCGCCCACGTACGCCATGCCTGTAAGCCCTGTGTACGAGGCCGTGTTCACGATCGTGCCGCCGCCCGCGGCCGCGAGTTCGGGTGCGAGGGTCTTGATCCCGAGGAACACCCCGACCTGGTTGACCTGCACGATCCGCATGAACTCGGCCAGCGGGGTGTCGACCAGTTCGTTGAAGCGCAGGATGCCGGCGTTGTTGACCAGCCCGTCGATCCGCCCGTAGGCCGCCCGCACGGAACGCACCGCCTCGGCCCAGTCGTCCTCCTGGCTCACGTCCAGGTGGACGTAGTGCGCGCCGATCTCCTTGGCCAGCGCCTCCCCCTGGTCGTCGAGCACGTCCGCGACGACCACGCGCGCGCCCTCCGCCACGAAGAGCCGCGCCTCCTGCTCGCCCTGCCCGCGCGCCGCGCCGGTGATGAGGACGACCCGCCCGTCCAGCTTGCCCATGCGCTGACTCCCTAGTTGAGGTGGGGTGCGACGTCCGCGCCGAACGCCGTTATCTGGTCGAGTAGTTCACTGCGGCCCCGGCTGCGGAACCGCACCTGTACCTGGTGCACGCCCATCGCCCCGTACTCCCGCAGCGACTCCGCCAGCACCTCGGGCGGCCCGCTCAGCGTGCGCCGCCCGACCTCCCAGCCGGGATCGCCGACGTACAGCGGCTCGGTGATGGCGCCGATCGTCAGGGGTTCCTCGATGCCGGCCTCGGCGCGCAGGCTGCCGAGCCGGGCGATCTGCCCCGGCAGCCGGTCGCGCGGATCGCCCTGCGGCAGCCAGCCGTCGCCGCGCTGCGCGGCCCGGCGCACGGCGGCGGGCGAGGATCCGCCCACCCACACGGGCACCCGTTCCTGGGCGGGCCTCGGCCGCTGCCCGAGCCCTTCGAAGTCGTACGTCTTGCCGTGGTGGACGGGGAACTCGTCCGGTCCGAGCGCGGCGCGCAGCGCGTCGATCGTCTCGTCGAGGACGGCTCCCCGGCGCGCGAAGTCCGCCCCGACCGCCTCGAACTCCTCCTGCACGTGCCCGGCGCCCACCCCGAGGACCAGACGGCCGCCCGACAGATGGTCGAGGGTCGCGTACTGCTTGGCCGTGACGAGCGGATGCCTGAGCCCGACGATCGCGACATGACTGAGCAGCCGCACACGCTCGGTCACGCCCGCGAGGTAGGCGAGCGTGGCGACCGGGTCGTACCAGATGGTGCTCATCGCGCCCGCGAGCCGACGCGGGATGGCGACGTGGTCGCAGCTCGCGACATAGGCGAATCCGGCGCGGTCGGCGGCGCGGGCGATCTCGACGAGGTCGTCGGGGCCGGCGGCCGCCTCCCACGGCTCCGCGTAGATGGTGCTCTGGGACTGGACCGGGAGCTGCATCCCGTACGCCAGTCGCCCTTCGGGCAGTACCTGCATGGGCCCGCACCTCTCATCTGACGGTCCGTCATTTTCCAGGCTGCGCTGCCATAGTCATTGCTGACGCATCGTCAGACAAGAGGCGGGCGGGTACGGGTCGCCGCGGTCCGCCGGAGTGTCCGGCGCGCCTGCGGACGAGGACACTGGACCCGCCGACCGGCCGGTGGCGTGTTCAGCCCGCCCAGAGGCCGTCCGCCGTCAGTCCCAGCAGGTCGATCGCGTTGCGCCGGACGATCCGGTCGATCACGTCGGCGTCCAGGTGGCCCATCTGGGCCTCGCCGACCTCCCGGGACTTCGGCCAGGTCGAGTCGGAGTGCGGGTAGTCGGTCTCGTAGAGGACGTTGCCGACGCCGATCGCGTCGAGGTTCTTCAGCCCGAACGCGTCGTCGAAGAAGCAGCCGTACACGTGCTCGGTGAAGAGCTCGGACGGCGGCCGGTGGACCTTGTCGGCCACACCGCCCCAGCCGCGGTTCTCCTCCCACACCACGTCGGCGCGTTCGAGGATGTAGGGGATCCAGCCGATCTGGCCCTCCGCGTACATCACCTTCAGGTTCGGGAAGCGCTCGAACTTGCCGCTCATCAGCCAGTCGACCATCGAGAAGCAGCAGTTGGCGAAGGTGATCGTGGAGCCGACCGCGGGCGGCGCGTCGGCCGAGGTCGACGGCATCCTGCTGCTGGAGCCGATGTGCATGGCGATGACGGTGCCCGTCTCGTCGCACGCGGCGAGGAAGGGGTCCCAGTCGTCGGTGTGCACCGACGGGAGCCCGAGATGCGGCGGGATCTCGGAGAAGGCCACCGCGCGTACGCCACGGGCGGCATTGCGCCGTACTTCGTCCGCCGCAAGCCGGGCGTCCCACAGCGGCACGAGGGTCAGCGGTATCAGCCGTCCCCTGGCCTTGGGCCCGCACCAGTCCTCCACCATCCAGTCGTTGTAGGCCTTCACCCCGAGAAGGCCCAGCTCGCGGTCGGTCGCCTCGGTGAATGTCTGCCCGCAGAAGCGGGGGAACGTGGGGAAACAGAGGGCGGACTGGACATGATTGACGTCCATGTCGGCCAGGCGTTGCGGTACGTCGTACGAGCCGGGGCGCATCTGCTCGTACGTGATGATTTCGAGTCTGATCTCGTCACGGTCGTAGCCGACGGCCGTGTCGAGGCGGGTGAGGGGCCGGTGCAGGTCTTCGTAGACCCACCAGTCCCCGACGGGGCCGTCGTCGCCCGGTGCGCCCATCACGGGGGCGAACTTCCCGCCCAGGAAGGTCATTTCCTTGAGGGGCGCGCGGACGACGCGGGGCCCGGTGTCCTGGTACTTCGCGGGCAGCCGGTCCCGCCAGACGTCGGGGGGTTCGACCGTGTGGTCGTCCACCGAGATGATCCTCGGGAAGTCGGTCCCGGCGTCCGCCGAGAGGCTCTGCGCGGTTTCCGTGGTCTCCATACGGGCCACGGTAGCGCCGATCTGACGGCCCGTCAGCTCTCCGGCGGCTCTCCGACGACCGGCGCGGCCGGCGGCAGCGGAGGGACGAATTCACGTGGACGTGTGGGGAGTCCGTGTGAGAACCGTGTGTCCTACCGGGCGGCACCCTGTGATCGCTGTCTCGCACGGCTGACGCATCCGCCATGAACAAGGCAAACTGGCCTCGTTGTACTGACAGTTCGGCAGGGGGACAGCGATGGACGGTGTGCCGCGAGTACCGAAGCAGTGGCACCCGGGCTCCGAGGAGCCCGCGGCGTTGCGCTTCAGCGTGCTCGGCCCGGTGCGCGCCTGGCTCGGGGACGATCCGCTTCCGGCCGGGTCCCCGCAGCAACGCGCCCTGCTGGCCGCGCTGCTGCTCCGCGACGGGCGTACGGCCACGGCGTCCGAACTCATCGACGCCCTGTGGGGCGACGAGCCCCCGTCCCAGGCGCTGGCCGCCCTGCGGACGTACGCCTCGCGCCTGCGCAAGACGCTCGGCGCCGAGGTCCTGGTCAGCGAGTCCGGTGGCTACGCGATCCGCTCCCTGAGCGAGGGGGCGCTCGACCACGTGCGCGCCCAGGAACTCGCCGCCGACGCCGAGAAGGCGCGCGGCTCGGGTGACCTGTCACGCGCCCGCGACCTGCTCCGGGAGACCCTCGCCCTGTGGGACGGCGAACCGCTCGCGAGCATTCCCGGCCCCTACGCGGAGACGCAGCGGGCCCGTCTGGAGGAGTGGCGCCTGCAACTCCTCGAATCCCGGCTCGACATGGACCTGGAGCAGGGCTTCCACGCGGTGGCGGTCTCCGAACTCACGGCGCTCACCGCGGCGCACCCGCTGCGCGAACGCCTTCGTGAACTCCTGATGCTGGCGCTGTACCGCTCCGGCCGCCAGGCGGAAGCCCTCGCCGTGTACGCGGACACCCGGCGGCTGCTCGCCGACGAACTGGGCGTGGACCCGCGGCAGGGCCTGAAGGAACTCCAGCAGCGCATACTCCAGGCGGACCCGGGCCTCGCGGAACCCTCCGCCCCGAAGGCGGAGCCCGCCGCCGCCCTCGTCCGCCCGCACCAACTCCCCGCGACCGTAACCGACTTCACCGGCCGGGCGTCCTTCGTGCAGGAACTGAGCGACGTCCTCGCCTCGGCATCCTCCGAAGAGGGCCGGGTCATGGCCGTCTCGGCACTGGCGGGCATCGGGGGCGTGGGCAAGACCACGCTCGCCGTGCATGTCGCCCACCAGTCCCGCGGGGCGTTCCCCGACGGACAGTTGTACGTCGACCTTCAGGGCGCCGGATCGAGGGCGGCCGAACCGGAGACGGTCCTCGGCGCCTTCCTGCGGGCCCTCGGCACGGCGGACTCGGCGATCCCTGACTCCCTGGAGGAACGCTCCGCCCTCTACCGCTCCGCCCTCGACGGCCGCCGCGTCCTGGTCCTGCTCGACAACGCCCGCGACGCCGCCCAGGTGCGCCCGCTGCTGCCCGGCACCGAGGGCTGCGCCGCCCTGGTGACCTCGCGCATACGGATGGTGGACCTGGCGGGCGCCCATCTGGTGGACCTCGACGTGATGTCTCCCGAGGAGGCGTTGCAGCTCTTCACGAAGATCGTGGGCCAGGAGCGGGTCGCCTCCGAGCGGGAGGCCGCCCTCGACGTGGTCGCGGCTTGCGGCTTCCTTCCCCTGGCCATCCGTATCGCGGCGTCCCGGCTCGCCGCCCGCCGCACCTGGACGGTGTCGGTGCTCGCGGCGAAGCTCGGCGACGAACGCCGCCGGCTGGACGAACTCCAGGCGGGCGACCTGGCCGTCAAGGCCACCTTCGAACTCGGCTACGGCCAACTGGAGCCGGCCCAGGCCCGCGCTTTCCGCCTGCTGGGCCTCGCCGACGGCCCGGACATCTCGCTGGCGGCCGCGGCGGCGGTGCTCGACCTCCCGGCCGAGGCCACCGAGGACCTCCTGGAGTCCCTCGTCGACACCTCCCTGCTGGAATCGGCGGCCCCCCGCCGCTACCGCTACCACGACCTCGTACGCCTCTACGCGCGCGCCTGCGCCGAACGCGACGAACAGCCCCCCAGCGAGCGGGCCGCGGCCATGTCGCGGCTGCTGGACTTCTACCTGAGCACGGCGGCCGGGGTGTACGCGATCGAACGGCCCGGGGACCGCCTGGTGGACCATCTGGAGCCGACGGCGTACCCGGGCCTGGTGTTCGAGGACCGGCACCGGGCACAGGACTGGCTGTACTCGGAGGCGATCTCCCTGCTCGCCTGCGTCCGGCAGTCCACCAGGGGTGGATTCCTCCGGCGCTCCGTCGACGCGCTGTGGGCCTCCGTGGATCTGGCGGAGTCCGGCACGAACTCCAAGGCGTACGAGGGGGTCGCCGCCGCTCTGCGCGAGGCGGCCCAGGAGGCCGGCGACGCGCACGCCGAAGCACGGGCCCTGGTCACCCTGGCCTACGTCCACTACTACACCGGACGCTTCGACCCCGCCCGTGAAGCCGCCGTGCAGGCCCTCGAACTGGCCGCCGAGACAGACCACCTGACGAGCTGCTGGGCCTCCAACACGCTCGGTGTGATCGCCCTCTACCAGAACCAGTACGACGACGGCGAAGCTCATCTCACCCGGGCGATCGAGAGCTTCCGGGCCTGCCACGACCGGGCCGGCGAGGCGAGCGCCCTCTGCAACCTCTCGCGCATCCACCTCGCCACCGGGCGCACCGGGAGTGCCGTGTCGCTGGCCCAGCAGGGCACCGACATGTACGACGGCATGGGCCATGCGCTGAAGGGCGCCAACGGCCGCTACGCGCTGGGCCTCGCCCTCACCCAGAGCGGTCGGCTGTCCGAGGCGACCGCCCGGCTGGGAGAGGCGCTCGCGGTGTTCCGCAACAGCCGCCAACGGCTCTGGGAGGGCATGTCCCTGTTCCGCCTCGCGGAGGCCGATCTCGCCGCCCAGCGTCCGGCTCAGGCGGCGGCGAACGCCGAGACGGCGCTGACGGTGCTGCGCGGCATCGGCGGCGAGTGGCGCAGGGGCAACGTCCTCATCGTGCTCGGCCAGGCCCTGAACGCGATCGGTCACTCCGGCCGGGCCCAGGTCTGCTGGCGCGAATCCCTCGACATCTTCCAGACGTTGGGGGCTCCCGAGGCCGCCACGGTCAGGGCGCTCCTCAATCCGCTGGCCGTCGCGTAGGACCTCATAGGCGGTCGCACGTCCGGTCGTTCATCGTTCGTTTATCGCTGCCCGGCAGTCTCTGTCTTGTCGATCCGTCGCGTCGGGGGGCAGATGGGACGACCTGAGGCCGTAGCACTAAGGTAATCGGCCCCGAGTGCCCGTCCGGCGGCCCACGGGGGAGCTGCCGGACGGGCCGCTCAAAACAACGCACCGAGACTGTCAGGGGGACAGCCACCATGAGCGACACCAACAGCACCGACAACATCCACGCCACGGACGAGCCGACGGGCGACGCCTCGACGGACAACATCCACGCCACGAGCGAGCCCCTCACCACCAAGAACCTGATCACCAAGAACGACGGCACCGGCGACGCGTCCACGGACAACATCCACGCGACGGACGAGCCGGTCTAAGTCCCATCCCGGGGGGGGGCGGACTTACACCACACGGGGATCGGCCGCGGCGGCGCGGAGGGGGAGCCGCCGCGGCCGCCGTGCGTCCGGGGGCGGTACGCACCTGGTGTGCTGGAGGTGGTGCGGCGGCGGGACGCCGGCCTACAGCCCCCGGACCGCCACCCTGGGCCCGCACAGCTTCTTCAGGTCGTCCTCGTCCGACGTGTAGAGGACCACGTTGCCGCGCTGCCGCTCGGCGATGGCCGCCAGGGCTGCGTCGATGGCGTGCTTGTGGCCGTGCAGTCCGCTCTCCGCCAGCAACGCGATCGCGGCATCGGCGATCTCCCGCGTCACGGGTTCGACGACGATACGGGACATCGCCCAGGACCAGGCCGACCGCTTCACCTGGCCGTGGTAGGCCTCGATCAGGGTCATGGAACTGGTCACGACACCGATTCCGGCCCGGTGAGCGTCCACGAGCCGGGCGGTCATCCGTCGTTCGCGCAGCGCCGCCCGGGACAGGGCCTCGCAGTCCAGCACATAGATGTCGGTGCTCATCAACCCGCCATCGGCAGGCCGGGGCCGCCCGTGCCGGACGCGGCATCACGCTCGGTGAAGTAGCGGTCGAGCTCGCGCCGCTCGGCCTCGGCCGCCGCCAGCTCCTCCTCTGTGAGGGGCCCGCCCTCCTCCTGCATCCATACCACCAGCTCCCCGAGCCGGTCCCGCTCCCGCTGGCGCTCTATGGCTTGACTGACATACGCGCTGAAGCCCCCCGGCCCCACCTCGCTCCGGATCTCCTCCGCGAGCTCCTCCGGCAGCGTGACGGTGTACTTCTTGGTTGCCATACCAATTACCATACCAACCTCACCGCCCCCGCAGCTCCCCCTTCACCACCTTCCCGCTCGCGTTGCGCGGCAGTTCGCCGACGAATTCGACCGTGCGGGGCACCTTGTAGTTGGCCATTTCGCGGCGGGACCAGGTGATGAGGTCGTCGGCCGTGAGGGTGGAGTGCGGGCGGCGGACGACGTAGGCCTTGCCGACCTCGCCCAGCCGGCTGTCCGGTACGCCGATGACCGCCACGTCGGCGACTTCGGGGTGCAGGTCGAGGAGCTGCTCGATCTCCGCGGGGTAGGCGTTGAAGCCGCCGACGATGAACATGTCCTTGATCCGGTCGGTGATGCGGAGGTTGCCCTCGGGGTCGAGGACGCCCACGTCGCCGGTGCGCAGCCAGCCGTCCGGCGACAGGACCGCCGCCGTGGCCTCGGGGTCCTCGAAGTAGCCGCTCATCACGTTGAAGCCGCGGACCAGGACCTCGCCGGGAGAACCGGGAGCCGCCGGGGCCCCCGAGGAGTCCGCCACCCGTACCTCGGTGTCCGGGATCGCCCGGCCCGAGGTCGAGGCGATCACCGCGGGCGGGTCCCCCCTGCGGCACATCGTGACGATGCCGCTCGCCTCGGAGAGCCCGTACGCCGTCAGGACCGTGTCCACGCCGAGTTCCGTGCGCAGGCGCTCGACCAGGCGCAGCGGGACCACGGCGGCGCCGGTCACCACCAGCCGCAGCGCGGAGAGGTCGTACGTGTCACGGGCGGGGTGATCGAGGAGGGACTGGTGGAGGGTGGGCGGGCCGGGGAGGACCGAGATGCGTTCCGCGGCCACGTTCGCGAGCACCGTGTCCACGTCGAACACCGGCTGCGGCACCATCGTCGCCCCGCGCATCAGACAGGCGATGATCCCGGCCTTGTAGCCGAAGGTGTGGAAGAAGGGGTTCACGATCAGATAGCGGTCGCCCTCGCGCAGACCGGCGAGGTCGCTCCAGATCTCGTAGCCGCGCAGCGTCTGCGCGTGGGTGATCAGGGCACCCTTCGGCCTGCCCGTGGTGCCCGACGTGAAGATGATGTCCGAGGGCAGGGCGCCGGACACGGCCGCGCCCCGACGGCGTACTTCGTCGCGCCCCACGCCCTCTCCGTCCGCCAGGAAGTCCTTCCAGGTACGGAAGTCGGCGGGGGCGTCGTCGGCGAGGACCACCACCTGCTCCAGGTGCGGGAGGCCGGGGAGCGGGCCGGTCCCGGCGGCGGCGCCGGTGTCGGCACCGGTGTCGGCACCGGTGTCGGCACCGGTACCGGGGCCCGTTTCCGGGGGCTCCCCGGCCGCCCGGCGCAGCGACGCCACGTACGACGTGCCGAGGAACGTTCCCGTCACGAACAGCAGCTTCGCCCGGCTCCTTGCCAGTACGTACGCCGCCTCGGCGCCCTTGAAGCGGGTGTTGAGGGGGACGAGGACCGCGCCCGCGGACACCGCGCCGAGGGCGGAGACGATCCAGTCGAGGGTGTTCGGGGCCCAGATGGCCACGCGGTCACCGACGCGTACACCGCTCGCCAGACAGGCCGCCGCCGCGCGTTCCACCCGGGCGCCCAACTCCTCGTAGGAGATGCGTGTCCGGCCCTCGACGACCGCCTCGCGGTCCGCGAAACGGGCCGCCGCCGACCGTACAAGACCCGGGACGCCGCCCCACTCCAGGTCACCGCGCATCGCGTACCTCCCGCCCGAGGACCACTAGCTGACTCACCGTCAGATTAGCTGTAGCCTGACGGCCTGTCAGCAGCCGGGACCGTGTGCGGAGGTCACCCATGCCAGGGATCAAGGACGCCACAGCCGTCGTCGGAATCGGACAGACCCCCTTCGCCAAGCAACTCCCCGAGTCCGAGAAGGCCTTGGCCTGCCGTGCGATCCTCACCGCCCTCGACGACGCCGGCATCGCGCCCGCCGAGGTCGACGGGCTCGCCTCCTACACCATGGAGGAGACCGACGAGGTGGAGGTCGCCAAGGCCGTCGGGCTCGGGGACCTCACCTTCTTCAGCAAGGTCGGTTACGGAGGCGGCGGTTCCTGCGCCACCGTCGCGCATCTCGCGGCCGCCGTCGCCGCCGGTCAGGCGACGGTGGGCGTGGCCTGGCGTTCGCGCAAGCGGGGCAGCGGGCCGCGCCCCTGGAAGAACACGGCCGTCCAGCTCCCCACCCCGGCGCAGTGGACCCGGCCCTTCGGGCTGCTGCGGCCCGCCGACGAGATCGGGATGCTCGCGCGCCGGTACATGCACGAGTACGGGGCGACCCGCGACCATCTCTTCAACGTGGCATTGGCCTGCCGCAACCGCGCCAACCAGAACCCGGCCGCGATGATGTACGAACGCCCGCTGACCCGCGAGATGTACATGACCTCCCGCTGGATCAGCGAGCCCCTCTGCCTCTTCGACAACTGCCTGGAGACGGACGGCGCGCTGGCGTGCGTGATCGTCTCCGCCGAGCGGGCCCGCGACTGCCGGCGGCGGCCCGTGTACGTCCACTCCGCCGCACAGGGCCTGCCCGCCCAGCACCACGGCATGGTCAACTACTGGAACGACGACCCGCTCACCGGACCCGCCTGGACCGCCGCCCGACACCTGTGGAAACACGCCGACTTCACGCCCGAGGACGTGGACGTGGCGCAGATCTACGACGCGTTCACGCCCCTCATCCCCCTCTCGCTGGAGGGGTACGGCTTCTGCGGGCGGGGCGAGGGCGCGGCCTTCACGGAGGGCGGTGCTCTGGAAATCGGCGGACGGCTGCCCGTCAACACCGGGGGCGGCGGGCTCAGCGAGGCCTACGTGCACGGCTTCAACCTGATCAACGAGGGCGTGAAGCAGTTGCGGGGCACGAGTACGGCACAGGTGCCGGGGGCGGCGACCTGTCTGGTCACAGCGGGGGAAGGGGTCCCCACCTCCGCACTCCTGCTGAGGAGCTGAGGAGCCGAGATGAACGAGCTGAGCACGACGGACGGGCTGAGCAGGACGGACGGGCTGAGCAGGACGGACGAGTCCCTGCTGTCTCCCGTCCTCGACGACGACGGCGCGCCCTTCTGGCAGTACGCCGCCCGGGGCGAACTCCGCGTCCAGTCCTGCGCCGACTGCGGTGAACTCCGCTTTCCGCCCCGACCCTGCTGCCCGCACTGCCACTCCTTCGCGAACGAGTGGCGAAGGATGAGCGGGCGGGGACGGATCTGGTCGTACGTCGTCCCGCATCCGCCGCTCCTTCCCGCCTACGCGGCGCAGGCCCCGTACAACGCGATCGTGGTGGAGCTCGCCGACGCGCCACGGATACGGCTGGTCGGAAATCTGGTGAGCGGGCCGGACGAGCCCCTCGACTCCGTACCACCGGAACGGATTCGGATCGGCGCCCGGGTGCAGGCGGTGTTCACCGAGGTGAACGGCGTGACCGTCCCACGCTGGGTCCTGGAGCGGGCGTGAAGGGGGACGAGCCCCGGACGGGCGCCGAACGCCGGGAGAGCGGCGGCGAAGGGCTCGGGATCGCCGTCGACAAGGGCTCAGGTGTCGCCGTCCTCACACTCGACCGGCCGGACCGGCTCAACGCCATCGACCTCGGCACGGCGGCCGAACTGGTCGCCGCCTGGCGTGAGTTCCGGTTCGACGACACCGTACGGGCGCTCGTCGTCACCGGCGCGGGACGGCGGGCCTTCTGCACCGGGATCGACCGGGGCGCCGAGGTGCCGCAGCCCGACTCCCCCTACATGGTGGACGATCCGCTCGCCACGATCGGGCCGAAGGCGAACGACCTGTGGAAGCCGGTGATCGCCGCCGTGAACGGGATGGCGTGCGGCGGCGCCTTCTACCTCATCGGCGAGGCGGAGTTCGTGGTCGCCGACGAGGAAGCGACCTTCTTCGACCCCCACACGACGTACGGGATGGTCAGCGCGTACGAGTCCGTCTACCTCGCACAGCGGATGCCGTTCGGGGAGGTGGCACGGATGGCGCTGATGGGGACCGCCGAGCGGATCTCCGCGCGGCGGGCGTACGAGGTGGGGCTGGTCTCCGAACTCACCCCTCCGGGCGGGGCGTTGGCGGCGGCCGTCGAGTGCGCGGCGGTCATCGCGTCCTACCCGGCCGAGGCCGTCCAGGGGACGGTACGGGCGCTCTGGCAGGCACAGGAGGCGACCAGGGCGGCAGCCCTCGCGCACGCCCCGCAGCTCGTCTCCCTCGGCAACCTGCCGGGCGAACGGCAGGCGGAGCTGTTCTCCGCGCGGCGCCCGGGCGGGTTCCGGACGCGGTGAGCCCCGCGGGCCGTCAACGCACGGCCCTGGCCCGTGGATCGACCTCGCAGTGATCGAGCCGGTCCACGGCCCCCGCGCTGGCAGCGCCCAACCGGACGGTCGCCTTGCCTTTCGCGGGCACCGACACCTGGCTGCCGGAATCGGTCATGGTGAAGCCGGTCCTGTCCTTGAAGGCGACCTTCACGGTGAAGAGAACCTCGCGCCCGTTCGGATTCCTGACCTCGACGGTCGTGTAGGGGTCTTCCTGGGTCGCGCAGTGCACGAGCACCGCCGTCCCGTCCTTCGGGGCCTGGACGGTGGCGGAGGAGGACGCCGTGGGGGTCGAACGGGGGGTGGGCCGCGAACGGTACGTACCGCCGCCGCTGCCACTGGTACTCGTCCCGGAACCGTACGCGTCGCTGCCGGGCGAACGGGACGAGCTGCCGTACGGGTCGCTGCCGTACGGGTCGCTGCTGGACGAACCGCTGCCGTACGAGCCGCCGCCCGACGTGGACGACGACGAACTGTCGTGATCCTGGCGGGAACTGCTGCAACCGCCCCCGCCGCCGCTGTCGTGACTGCGGAATTTGTGGCCACGGCCCGACGAGAAGCCGGTCAGGGCCAGCACCACCATCGCCGACACCGCTGTGAATCTGAGCCTGCGCCCCCGCGTGTACATGCCGTCACCCTACCCACGACCGCCGCACGCGCCCCGACCAGGGCCGATCGGCCCGTCTCACGTCGTGCGGGCCGTCCCGGTCCCCTTCTCCGCGTCCAGCGCGTACACGCAGCGGTCCTTGCTGCACGCGTACACGACGCCGTCCTTGACCACGGGCGCCCCGGTGATCTCGCCGCCGGTGGCCAGCTTCCAGCGCAGGCGCCCGTCGTCGGCCTTCAGGGTGTACAGGAGATGGTCCGTGGAGCCGAAGTGGATACGGCCCTCGGCCACCACCGGGGCGCCGACCAGGTCGCCCCCGGCCTGGAAGCGCCACTTCGGGGTGCCGGTGACGGCGTCCAGCGTGTACAGGCCCTTGCCGCTGCCCACATGGACGTGTCCGGCGGCGACGAGGACCGGCTCCGTGGAGGCGCGGGACTCGGTGGCGATGCGCCAGCGGTCGCGGCCGTCGGTCGCGTCGAGGGCGTACACCGTGCCGAGGTAGTCGGCGAGGTAGACGCCGCCGCCCGTCACTGCCGGGCCCGGAGCGAAAGTGGGCGGGCAGAGGAAGACGGCCGGGGCCTCGAAGTGCCAGCGGACGTGACCGCTCGCCGCGTCGATGGCGAGGACGCGGGTGCCGGCGGAGATGTAGACGTAGCCGTCGGGCGCGTGGGTCATGCGCACCGGTACGCCGCCGCAGGAGGCCGCGTCGCCGATCGGGTACGACCAGCGTTCCTCGCCCGTACGGGCCTCCAGCGCGCGCAGTCGCGCGTCCTTCCAGACGTACACCGTGCCGTCGTGGATCGCCGGACCGGCCTCCGGGGACTCGAAGTCCGTCTGGGCGCCGTTGATCTCCCAGAGCTTCTGCCCGTTCGAGGCCTCCCAGGCCTGGATGCCGCCCCCGCGCGTGCCGGTGACGACCGTTCCGCGCTCGGCCCGCAGGGAGTAGACCCAGGCGTCGGTGGACAGGCGCCAGAGGTCCGCGCCCTCCCTGGCCTCGAGCGCGAACAGCGTGGGCCCGTCGGACGCGTGGATGCGGCCGTCCGCCACCGCCATCGACCAGGCCACGTCACGGGTCTTGAAACGGCGGCGGCCGGTCGCGACGTCGAGGGCGTGGACTTCGAAGGAGGTGACGTAGACGAGGTCGTCGGCGACCGAGGGAGTGCCCCAGACGTCGTTCGACATACGGAAGCGCCAGGGGCGCCAGCCGGCCGACGAGTCGGGCACGGGGGGCGCGACCGTGGGCACGGGCGCCGGTTCGGCGCCGTTCACGCCGATACGCGGCCGGGACCAGGACGCCGCGAGCCCCGCCTCCGGGGGCGGCGCCTTCACGGCCGCAGCGCGGGCGTCCAGGACTCGCGGGCCGGGACCGATGGGCACCTTGGCGCCCGCGAGGCGCACGGGGCCGGTGTCGGGTGCCCCCACGGGCACCGGGGCGTGCGAAGGGGGCGGAGGAACCACTGCGCGCCCTCCGCCACTGCGTCCACTCCCCCCGGTCGGCGGCTTGACCGGCGGACGGCCGCCGCGGCGCGTCTCGATCAGGCCCACCGCCCGCTCGGGCAGCCACGCCGACGCCGTACCGCTGTCGTCGGAGCCGGAGCCGAAGAGGTGGGGTGCGAGCTGCGCCTGGAGGTCGGCGGGGTTGGGGCGGGCCGTGGCGTCCATCTGCATGCAGGACTCGATGAGCGGGCGCAGCTCATCGGGGAGGCCTTCGAGGTCCGGGCCCTCGCGGAGCAGCATGAAGACCGTCTCCACGGGGTTGGCGCCGTGGAAGGGGGCGTGTCCGGTGGCCGCGAAGACGAGCATCGAGCCGAGCGAGAAGACGTCACTCGCGCCGGTGACGCTGCGCGAGTCCTTCGCCTGCTCGGGCGACATGTAGGCGGGGGTGCCGACGGCGACATTGGTCATGGTCAGACGGGTGTTCGAGACGCCGGACGCGATACCGAAGTCGATCACGCGCGGTCCGTCCTCGACCACCAGGACGTTCGAGGGCTTCAGGTCGCGGTGGACGAGTCCCGCGCCGTGGATCGACTGCAGCGCCTCCGCGACGCCGGCCGCCAGCCAGCGAACCGCCTGGGCCGGGAGCGGCCCGCACTCATTCACTATTTCTTCGAGCGAGGGCGCGGGCACGTAGGCGGTGGCCAGCCACGGCACCGCGGCGCGGGCGTCCGCGTCGACCACGGCCGCCGTGTAGAAGCCCGACACGGCGCGGGCCGCCTCGACCTCGCGCGAGAAGCGGACCCGGAACAACTGGTCCTCGGCGAGCTCCGTCCTGACCGTCTTGATCGCCACGCGCCGGCCGGAAGCCGAGCGCGCGAGATAGACCAGCCCCATGCCGCCGGCACCCAGCCGTCCCAGCACCTCGAACGGCCCGATCCGGCGCGGATCGTGCTGCGTCAGCTGATCCACCACTTGCCTGCCACCTCCCCGTACGGGTCGCGTCATCCACGTATGAACGCGGCCCAGTGCAGCGTCTCACCACCGCACCGCCATGGCGGCACGCACCCCGATTCTTCCTGGCCGAGCCGCCGGTTGCGAACCAGGGGGCGGATCGGGGTGTCTCGTGACAAACCAACCGCCCCGACAGAAGTACGGCCGCCGGGGCGCGACGGTTCAGGGCCCGAAATGCGCCCCTCACCCCAGAAGTACCCCGCCCCGCACGCCCAGAAGTGCCGTCCCTCACTTCGAATTGCCGTGCCCCTCACCGCAGAAGCGTTTCGGCCCATGTCGTCGAAGCGGTCGTCCAAGCAACTTCAACGTTGAAGCATCGTCACCACTGAGGAGGCATCGCGGGGCGTCACGGCTGGTCGAAGCACGTTCACCGTTCAAGTACCGCGAACGACGCACCCTGGTTGTCCGTGACGACGGACAGTCGCCCGTACGACGTGTCGAAGGGTGTCACCTGGACACGGCCGCCGAGCCGGTTCACCGTCCCGAGTGTCTCCTCGCAGTCCTCGACTCCGAAATGGACGAGGAAGTGGGGAGGCATCTCGGCCGGAAAGACGCTCGATACGGGGACGCGGCCGAAATCGGGGGTCGCGTCGGGCCCGAACAGCGCGTCGTGGAACAGGGCGCCGTAGAAACGGTCGACGGTCGCGGTGTCGCGCGCGTACAACTCCGCCCAGCAGAACGTGCGCCGCTCGTGGCGCTTGGCGAAGCCCGCGTGGGAGCCGGGCTGCCACAGACCGAAGACGGCGCCCTCCGGGTCGGTGGCGAGGGCGGCCGTGCCCAGCTCGCCCGCCGCTCCGGCCTCCGTGGGCGCGGTGATGATCTGGCCGCCCGCCTCCGTGATCCGCCGGGTGAGCGCCGCGGCGTCCGGCGTCGCGAAGTACACCGTCCACACGGTGGGCATCCGGCCGTCCCGCTTGGGCGTGAGCGCCGCGACGGGCTCACCGTCCAGCTCCGCCCAGCCCGCCGGGCCGGACTCCTCGGGGAACGTCCAGCCGAAGAGCTCACCGTAGAAGCGCTTGCCCGCCTCGACGTCGGGGAGCTGTGCGTCGATCCAGCAGGGCACACCCTCGGAGAACTCGGCGACAACGGCGGATTCGGCCATGCGGCCAAGCTAACGGCCCTTTCCGCATCCCGCAGAGCATGCGCACCTGCTCCGGTGACGCCCCGCCCCTGCTCAGGGGGCCCGCAGGGGAACGTGCGCGCCATTTCCGGGGAAGCCGGGCGGGAACGCGAGCGGCCTTTCCCGGGGGGCCGGACGGGACACGAGCGGCCTTTCCTGAGAGGCCGCTCGGGAAGGCGAGCGGCCTTTCCCCGGGGCACCCGCAGGGGAGCTTGCGCCTCACGCCGGGGGGCGACCGAGCGGGAGCTTGCACATCACGCCGGGGTGTCCGCACGGGAGCTCGGAGCATCACGCCGGGGGCGACCGTACGAGAGCTCGCGCATCACGCCGGGGTGTCCGCACGGGAGCTTGCGCACCGCCTCTGGCTGTCCGCGCGGGAGCTTGCACATCACGCCGGGGGCGACCGTACGAGAACCTGTGCACCGCGCCCCGGGGTGTCCGTACGAGAAGGTCCCGACCGTCCCTGGGTATCCGCACCGGAACGCGCGAACCGTTGCCGGGGGTTCGCGTGCCGCCTCCGGGGATGCCGGAGAACCTCTCGGAAGCCCTGGTGAACCCCCCGTTGAACCCCCGCTGAACCCCCGCGATGTACGGCCGCACCCCATTTGCAGTCGGCCGAATCGCGCTCCGATCACCCCTCGGTAAGCTGACGGCATGACAGGACAAGTGCGTACCGTCGACGGCCGCGTGGCCGGACGGCGTGGGCAGGCGACCCGGCAGAAGCTGCTCGACTGCCTCAGCGAGATGCTCAGCTCCTCGCCCTACCGGGATGTCAAAGTCATTGACGTCGCCCGGAAGGCGGGCACTTCACCGGCGACCTTCTACCAGTACTTCCCGGACGTCGAAGGCGCCGTCCTGGAGATTGCCGAGCAAATGGCCGCCGAGGGAGCGGGGTTGACCCAGTTGCTCGAAGGGCGTTCCTGGGTCGGCAAAGCCGGTTGGCAGACCGCGCAGGAACTCGTCGACGGCTTCCTGGAGTTCTGGCGGAAGAACGACGCGATCCTTCGAGTCGTCGATCTCGGTGCCGCCGAAGGCGACAAGCGGTTCTACAAGATCCGCATGAAGATCCTGAACTCCGTGAACAACTCCCTCACGGACTCGGTCACCGACCTCCAGGCCAAGGGCAAGGTCGACAAGGACGTGAACCCGGCCGCGATGGCCGGTTCCCTCGTCGCCATGCTCGCGGCGGTCGCCTCGCACCAGAAGGGGTTCCAGAGCTGGGGCGTCAAGCAGGCCGAACTCAAGCCGAATCTCGCGCTGTTGGTGTATCTGGGCGTGACCGGGAAGAAGCCGACGAAGTAGATTCCCGCATCCGAACGCCCCAGCTCCTGTCATGCGGGCGGCAGTTCATTCCGGAGGAACATTCCGGTGGACCGCCGCCCGCTGCGCTGTCCGGGCGAGCGGCCGGACCGTTCGTTCAGCCGGACCGGACCTCGCCTTCCGCGGTATCGCCGGGCACCGGGCGGCGCACGATTCTGAAGAGCCGTATCTCCCGGTCCACCCGGGCCTGATACGTGGCGTACGGCGGCCAGAACGCCAGCGCCGTCCTCCAGACCGCGGCCCGTTCCTCACCCGTGAGGAGTCGGGCGGTCACGGGAATGTCCTCGCCCTTCCAATTGATGACCGCGTCGGGATGGGCGAGCAGGTTCGCGGTCCAGGCGGGGTGGTCCGTACGGCCGAAGTTGGACCCGACGAGGATCCAGCCGGCCCCCGCCGCCGCACCCGAGCCGGCGCCCGCGGCCTCACCCGCGTCGGCACCCGACACCGCACCCGCCGCTTCACCCGAGTCGGCGTCCGTCGCCACCCCCGCCGCCGCAACCGAGCCGGCGTCCGGCGCATCACCCTCCGGCATGCAGGCCAGCGGGGTGCGGCGCTCCAGGCCGCTCTTGGCGCCGCGTACGGTGAGGACGACCCCCGGCAGCATCTGCGCGCTGAGCAGCACCTTGCCGCGCGTGAGCCGGTGCACGGCACGGTCGAGGGCCGGGATGAGGTGAGGAGCCACTCTGGCGAAGGTCCGGGTGGAGGACACCCGCTGCACCAGCCGAACACCGGGCATCCTTCTCGCCCCGGTCCCCGTACCCGCCCTCCCACCGGCGCCGGATCCCGTACCGCTCCCCGCACCACCGCTTCCTGCACCGGTCCCCGCACCGCTCCCTGCACCACTCCCCGTTCGCGAACGCCTCGCCGCCGCCATCAGACCGTCACCTTTCCGCCGTCGAAGAGACGCGCGACGTCGGCGGCGTGGGCGCGCAGCCGGTGCACGGGGCCGAAGAGCAGTTCGTCGCCGGACGCGCGCTTGAAGTAGAGATGGGCGTCGTGCTCCCACGTGAAGCCGATGCCACCGTGCAGTTGGATGCCCTCGGAGGCGGCGGTGCGCAGTGACTCCAGCGCCTGGGCCAGCGCGAGCCCGCCCACGCGCTCGCCGCCCGTTCCGGTGGCCCACGCCGCGTAGTACGCCGCCGAGCGCGCTGCCTGCACGCCCACGTACACGTCCGCGAGCCGGTGCTTGACCGCCTGGAAGGAGCCGATCGCCCGCCCGAACTGCTCACGCCGGCGCACGTATTCGACGGTCCGTTCCAGCGCGCGGTCGGCGGCGCCCACGGCCTCCACGGCGAGGACGGCGGCGGCGGTGTCCCCGACGGCGGCCAGCGCGGCGGGCACGTCGGCCTGTTCGTCGCCCAGCAACTCGGCTTCCACATCCCGCAGTTCGAGTCGGGCCTGTGGCCGTGTCGCGTCCAAGGACGTCTGCCGGGCGCGTACGAACCCGTCGGCGCCGGCCCTCACCAGGAACAGCAGCGTGCGCGACCGCGCGAACCCGCCGGTGTGCGCGGCGACCACCAGCAACCCGGCGCTGTGCCCGTCCAGCACCTGCGCCGCCTGCCCGTAGAGCCGCCACGCGCCCTCTGCCCGGCGTGCCTGGACGCCCCCGGCGCGTCCGCCGCCGGCCCAGTCGCCGTGGTTGTCGCCGACCAGCCCGAGGGCGGTGGCGAGGCCCGCGCCGGGTACCGCGAGGGCGGCGGTCAGCGCGCCCGAGGCCAGCGGCGGCAGCAGGGCGGCATGCTGGGCCCCGGTGCCGAGGGCCAGGATCAGCGGGGTGGCGAGGACGGCGGTGGACAGCAGCGGAGAGGGGGCGAGAGCGCGGCCCGACTCCTCGCAGGCGAGGGCGAGTTCGGTCATCGAGCAACCGACACCGCCGTACGTCTCGGGGAGGGCGAGTCCGGGCAGCCCGAGCTGCTGCGCGAGGGCTTCCCAGAGTGCCGGGTCGTAGCCGCCGGGGGTCTGCTCGGCGGCCCTCAGCTCCTCCGAGCCGCACCGCTTCACCAGCAACTCCCGCAGCGTACGGCGGATTTCCTCCTGCTCCGCGGTGAGATGGGCATCCATGGGCGGGCTCCTCCCTCGTCGGGCAGCAAGACGGCGGGACAGCGGGGCAGCCGGGCGGCAAGGCACCTGGACAGCGAGACAGCCAGGCGGCGGACCCCCGGATCTGACGGGCCGTCATGTTAGGGCGGGAGGTTCCAGATGCACAGGGGTGCGGCCACCTCCCGGCGGGCAAGTTATCTGATGTACCGTCAGATCCATGACTCATGCCACCCCGGGCCACAGCCGTCGAAAGGTCGCCGTCGTCGGCATATCCCTGTCCGACTGCGGCCGCGTGGACGAGGCGACCCCGTACGCGCTGCACGCCCAGGCCGCGCGCCGCGCGCTGGCCGACTCCGGCCTGGACCGTTCGGTGATCGACGGCTTCGCGTCGGCGGGGCTCGGCACGCTCGCACCCGCCGAAGTGGCCGAATACTTGGGGCTGCGGCCCACGTGGGTCGACTCGACCTCCGTCGGCGGGTCCACCTGGGAGGTCATGGCGGCCCACGCGGCCGACGCCATCGCGGCGGGCCACGCCGACGCCGTCCTGCTCGTCTACGGCTCCACCGCCCGCGCCGACATCAGGGCGGGCCGCCGCACCGGCAACCTGTCGTTCGGCGCCCGGGGCCCGCTCCAGTTCGAGGTCCCGTACGGCCACACGCTCATCGCCAAGTACGCGATGGCCGCGCGCCGCCACATGCACACGTACGGCACCACGCTCGAACAACTCGCCTCGGTCGCCGTCCAGGCCCGCGCGAACGCGGCCCACAACCCGGAGGCGATGTTCCGCGCCCCGGTCACCGTCGACGACGTCCTGTCGGGGCCGCTGATCGCTGACCCCTTCACCAAGCTGCACTGCTGCATCCGCTCCGACGGCGGCGCGGCGGTGCTGCTGGCCGCCGAGAAGTACGTGCGCGACTGCCGTACGGTCCCGGTGTGGGTGCTCGGCACCGGCGAACACGTCTCCCACACCACCATGTCCGAGTGGGCGGACTTCACCGTCTCCCCGGCGGCGGTGAGCGGTCGGCTCGCCTTCGAACGCGCCGGAATCCGCCCGGCCGAGATCGACTTCGCCGAGATCTACGACGCCTTCACCTACATGACCCTCGTGACCCTGGAGGACCTCGGCTTCTGCGCCAAGGGCGAGGGCGGAGCCTTCGTGGACGCCGCGAAGGGGCGGCTGCTCGTGGACGGGGAACTGCCGGTGAACACCGACGGGGGCGGGCTGTCGGCCCAACACCCTGGAATGCGCGGCCTGTTCCTGCTCGTGGAGGCCGTACGGCAGCTGCGGGGCGAGGTGCCGGAGAGGCGGCAGGTACGGCGCCCGGACGGCACGCTGCCCGAGCTGGCGGTGGCGTCCGGGACGGGGGGCTGGTTCTGCTCGTCGGGGACGGTTGTGCTGGGACGGTAGAGCCCTGACCGGCCGGCCGGTCAGGGCAGGACGGTGACGGCGGCCGTGTCGTTGCCGAGGTTCACGTCGCGGCGGCTGGTCGACGGCGAGGCGTCCTGGAGGGTCACGCTGCCCTCCCCCGGTCCGTCGAGGCGCAGGGTGAACTCGAAGTCGCGGCTCTCACCCGGGCCCAGCTCGTCCAGCCGGCAGTTGTACGTCCCGTCGCCGGAGTCGCAGTGCGGTTCGTAGGAATCTTCGTCGGCCACCTCCATGGGCTCCTTCAGCACGGCACCGGACGGCGTAGTGAACACCAGTCTCGTGCCGGAGCCGGGGTTGCCGGGCCCGTTGTTGCGGACCTTCAGCCGCAGCGAACGCTTCGTACCGGGACTGCCGTGCAGTTCGACGCCGAAGACCTCGTAGTCGGCGTGGATGTCCAGGCGTACGTCGGTGACGGCTCTCCCCTCGGCGAAGGTGCCGTCCGTGTCGCGTGCGGCCTCGACCTCGGCCTTCAGGGCCGGGCCGTCGCCGTGGTCACCGCCCGGCAGCACCGCGCTGTACTGGCCGGGCCCCGAGTCCAGCGGTACACCTCCCTGCGGTGCAGCGCCTGCGGCTGGATCGACAAGAACTCGCGCAAGAGCCAAGCCGAGTTCGTCTGTTCCTCCTGCGGCTTCACCTGCAACGCCGATGAGAACGCAGCAGTCAACGTCGCGGCAGGACAGGGCGGGATCCCCCGCCCCCGGCGCTCAGCCGGTGCCGGAGGGGCGACAACGGCCACCGGCCGTCCGAGCGCCCGTGAACCTCAACCCCTCTGGGTTGGAATCCCCCTCTTTTAAGAGGGGGAGGATGTCAATTCGATGCCGTCCGCGTGTGCGGCGTACGCGGGGAAGCCGTGCTGCACCACCTCGCCGTACTGACCGACGGACACCCCGGACCCGTCGTACGGGAGACGAGCGGCCGCCGGTGGACGTACTTCCTGCTGGCGCCCGGGGAGAGCGCGGAGCACGACTGGCCGCCGGGCGCCCGGCGCTTCGGACGCTCGGGGCAGGACGAGTACATCGGGGTCCCCGCGCCGGACGGCAACACGTACCCGCTCGGCTGGGGCAGCGGCGCCCCGGAGGCCGGCGAGTTCGTCGACGCGGAACTGCTGCACGGGGTGCTGATGGCCCAGCTCTGCCCGATCCCCGAGTGATACTCGGGGGCATGGGAACGGATCTTCACGAGGTGCTGAGGTCGCTGCGGGTGTGGGACGCCGAGCTGCCCTCCTTCGACCCGGCGGCCGCGCCCGCCCAACCACTGGCGCTGTTCACGGAGTGGTTCACGCAGGCCGTGGCGGCGGGGCAGTCCGAGCCGCACACGATGTCGCTGGCGACGGCGGACGAGCACGGCCTGCCTGACGTCCGGATCGTGATGCTGCACGGTGCGGACGCGGACGGGTGGGCCTTCGCCAGCCATGCCACCAGCCGCAAGGGACGCCAGCTCGCCGCCCGTCCGTACGCGGCGCTCGACTTCTACTGGCCCGTCCAGGGCCGTCAGATCCGGGTACGCGGCCCGGTCGCGGTCGCGCCGCCCGCGGAGAGCCAGGCGGACCTGCACGCCCGGTCCACGGGGGCGCTGGCCGCCGCGCTGGTGGGCCACCAGAGCGAAGTCCTGCCCTCCCTGGCGGAGTTGGACCGGGCGTCGGAACTGGCCTGGGAGCGGGCCGAAAACGCCCCGCACTCCCCCGCCCCCACCTGGACCCTCTACCGCCTCCGCCCGGACGAGGTGGAGTTCTTCCAGGGCGACGCCCGCCGACGCCACGCCCGGCTCGTCTACCGCCGCACGGAGACCGGCTGGTCCACCGAACTGCTGTGGCCGTGACACCGGCGGTGGCCACGGACGCGACGGCCTGCTCCTCGCCCTGGACTACGCCCGGGGTGCCGTCCGGCTCGCGGTCCTACTCGCCGTCGTACGTGAAGTCGTACGTCGCGAAGTCCGAGACGGGGCGGTAGCCGATGCGCTGGTACAGGCCGTTGCTGGTCGGATTGGCGAGGTCGGTGAAGAGGAGCACCTCCTGGAGGCCAGCGGCGACCGCGGCGCGGCTCACCTCGGCGGTGACGGCGCCGGCGTACCCCCGGCCGCGCAGGTGGGCCGGGGTGTAGACGGGAGCGACGCGGAGCTGTCCGGCGATCGGGGGTGTCGCGCCCGCCATGGCGACGGGGGTGCCGTCCGGGGTCTCCCAGAGGGTGATGCCGCCGTAGGAGATCCGGTCCTCGGCCCAGGCGTCGCCGGTGCGGAGCCCGCCTTCACCGATGGCCTCGGCGAACTCCGTGTACCAGCGGGCGAGCAGGTCCCGGTCGGTCTCGCCCGCGACCCTGGCCCGGCCGGGCGGCGCGGGCTCGGGCACCGCCAGGTCGCCGAGCCGGTACAACCGCTCGCTCCGCAGCAGCGCGGCCGTCCCTCCGGTCCGCCGCTGCCAGGCCGCCGCGAAGGCCGCCGCGGTCTCCGTGTCGGCGGAGACACCGGGCACCTCGATCTCCGCGTCCGCGAGCAGCGCGGCGAGCGTGTCCGCGCCCCGCTCGTCGAGCGGTGTGAGGTTCAGCCGGTACGGCGGCGTACGGAAGAAGGCCGCCGTGACCGCCCCGTCCCGCTCCAGGGCTCCGAAGAACGGCGCGCTCTCTCCGAACTCACCCGTCCCCCGCCTTCGCAGCCGGTCCGTCACGGTCAGCGCGACGGTGTGCTGCGCGGGCCGCGACCGGAGAAAGTCTCCGGCCCGGCCGAGAAAGGCGTCGAGGTCACGCGTGAGCTGCCAGTCGTACGTCACGGAGGAGGTCATGTCCGATGATCCCGTGCGGCCACCGAACTGTGCCTCCGATTTTCGGCGGGCGCCGGCTTCGTCCCTAGCGGACCGGCGGGGGTTCCGGATCGGTCGACAGCCGTCCGTGCAGGTGAACGTCACGAAACGCGTCATGGCGGCCCGCCTCGAACATCGCGCCGCGCAGCGTCCCCTCGTACCGGAAGCCACAGCGTTCGGCGACACGACAGGACACCTCGTGGCCCACGGCGTGGCCGAGTTCGAGGCGTTGCAGGGCGAGGTCGACGAAGGCGTAGCCGACCGCGAGGGTGAGGGCGCGGGTGGCGACCCGGCGGCCGCGGGACTCGGGGAGGACCCAGTAGCCGATGCGGGCGCAGCCCATGACGTGGTCGATCTCGTTGACGCCGATGTGGCCCAGTGTCTCGCCGGTCTCGGCGTCGGTGACGCAGAAGGAGACCCCGGTGCCGTTCGTCGCGGCGGCGACGCGTCTCCCGAGCGCCTCACGGGCGGAGTCGATGTCCCGGACGAACCTGAGCGGGGTGTTCCAGCGCTGTAACTCGGGATCGGCCAGCCCGTGCAGATATGCCGAGACATCGGCGTCGGACTCCGGGTCCCAGGGGCGCAGCCGCAGGCCGAGGCCCGCCAGCTCGGGAAAGGGATGGACGGCGAACTGTTCATGGATGTTGGACATCCAGCCATTCAAACCCGTTCAGGCCCACAGGTCACTCCCACCACGGACCGGGCTCCCGGAAGAACCCCGCGGCAGCGCGGCTTCCGGTCGGTCTCCGCACAGGACTCGGTCCGTCTCCAGCGCGTGATGCGGGTCCGGCCGGAACACAGGGACGCCCGCCCGGAACGCCACCTCCAGGTTCATCCCGATCCGCAGCGCCGCCTCCTCGCACTCGACCACCTCGGTCATCATCCGGGGTCCCTCCGCCAGGTCGACGACGGCTGCGACGTACGGCACGCGCCCGCCGAACGGCGGCAGGTCGTTGCGGTGCACGACGGACCAGGTGTAGAGCGCGGCGCGTCCGGTCGCGGGACGCCAGCTCACGTCCTCGCTCCAGCAGTGCGGACAGAACTCCCGGGGGTAGTGGTGAACACGGTCGCAGGCCGCGCAGTGCCTGATCAACAGCCGTCCCTCGGCCGCCGCGTCCCAGTACGGCCGAGTGAAGGCATCCACCTCGGGCACGTCGAACCCGCCGCCGGCACCCACCGCTCCCACGGAACCGGTCACACCCGCGGAGCCCACCGCTCCCACGGAACCGGTAGCACTCACGGAACCGGTGGCACCCTCGGAACCAGTCGCGCCCGCGGAACCAGTCGCATTCGCGGAACGCGCCGGGCCCGCCGCTCCCCCGCCCCGCACGGTCCCGCTCACTGGAAGAGCCCCAGGACGTTGTCCAGGGACCACGTCTGCCAGGACATCGCGAACAGGCCGACGGCCGAGACCAGCGCCATCATCGCGTTCTGTCCCTGTTCCGCCCAGTCGTGGATCATGAGCGTGAAGTAGAGGACGTTGAGGAGCAGGCCCGCGACCAGGGCGACGGGTGTCAGCAGTCCGGCCACCAGTCCGAGGCCGAGGGCCAACTCCGCGTACACGACGACGTACGCCATCGTCCGCGGGCGCGGTGCGACAACCACGTCGAAACCGGACCGCACGGCGTTCCACCGGTGCTTGGACGCGACATCCGCCGCCCACGCGATCCCGGTCCCGCGCTCGAACCAGCCCTTCTTGTCCTTGTGCCGCCAGCTCTCCAGCCACCACAGCCCGAGCCCGATACGGAGCACGGCCAGCCATTCCGCCCCGCCGAGCCAGATCGTGTCCATGGCCGAACCTCCCGCAGAGCCGCCGAATCTGACGGAACGTCAGTTTCGACTCCCCGGGGCGCCCGCGCAAGAGGCCGGCACCCGTCGGCAAGGAGTACGCCATCGGCACTCCGCCGACACCCTTCCGCTTCAACCTTCACAGGGGGCGCGCGGAGCCGATCCCCCGCTCCCGCAAAAGGCGTACGCCCCGGCGCCCACCTGCGGCGACAACGCACTTTTCGCACACCATCGCCACACTGAAGTGATCTACGCCACCAGTCGCACCCACCTCTCCCACAGTCGTGACCAGTTCGCAACCGATTCCGGTCTTGACCGAGACCTATCAAGCAAAGTCGTGATTACGCTCGCGCTATGGCCGACTCGACTGCTTCCACGACCCCCCGCACGGTGCCGTCCCACGAGGACCGCCCCGTGTACGTGATCGGGGGCGGCCCCGGGGGGCTCGCGGCGGCGTACGCGCTGCGCGCCCGGGGCGTACGAGCTGTCGTGCTGGAGAAGTCGGACCAGGTCGGCGCGTCCTGGCGCGGCCACTACGACCGGCTTCACCTGCACACCACCCGGCGGCTGTCCGCGCTGCCGGGGCTGCCGATGCCGCGCTCGTTCGGGCGGTGGGTGTCGCGCGACAACGTGGTGCGCTATCTGGAGAAGTACGCCGAGAAGCACGCGCTGGAGATCGTCACGGGCGTCGAGGTCTCGCGCATCGAGCCCGCCCCGGGCGGCGACGGCTGGCTGCTGCACGCCACCGGCGGCCGTGAGCTGACCGGCAGTGCGGTGGTCGTCGCGACCGGCTACAACCACACCCCGCGTGTCCCCGACTGGTCCGGCCGCGACACGTACACCGGCACGCTGCTGCACGCCGGCGAGTACCGCAACCCCGCCCCCTACGCGGGCCGTGACGTCCTCGTCGTCGGCGTCGGCAACACCGGCGCCGAGATCGCCGTGGACCTGGTCGAGGGCGGCGCCTCGCGCGTACGGCTGTCCGTGCGCACCGCCCCGCACATCGTGCGCCGCTCGACGGCCGGCTGGGCCGCGCAGTTCACGGGCATCCTCGTACGGCGACTGCCGGTGCGCCTCGTGGACGGGCTGGCCGGGCCTATGGCGAAGCTGAGCGTGCCCGACCTGGCTGCGCAGGGTCTGCCCCGCCCCGGCACCGGGCTCTACTCCCGCGTCAACGACGGCGCCATCCCCGTCCAGGACGTCGGCCTCATCGACGCCGTCCGCAAGGGGAAGGTCGAGATCGTGGCCGCGGTGGAGGGCTTCGAGGACGGCAAGGCCGTCCTCGCCGACGGGAGCCGGATCGACCCGGACGTGGTGATCGCCGCGACGGGATACCTGCGAGCCCTGGAAGGCATGGTCGGACACCTCGACGTGCTCGACGGTCGCGGGCACCCGGTCGCGCACGGCGGACACACCCCGAAGAACGCGCCCGGCGTGTACTTCACCGGCTTCACCAACCCCATCAGCGGCATGTTCCGCGAACTCGCCCTCGACGCCGAGAAGATCGCGAAGGCGGTCGCCCGGCACACCTCCAAGACCGAGGCCACACCGACCACCACCAGCTGACCCCACCACCCGCCTGACACGCCCGCGCCGGAATCGGACACCGCACGGCGCGGGGTTCCCCCGGCGGCGCGTGACGGTTACGCAGCAGGAGCCCGCCGCCCGGCTGGCGCGCCCACCACCCCCTGACCCCAATGCCCGACTGGCGCGCCCGCGCCGGACGCGGACACCGCACGGCATCCGGTTCCCCCGGCGGCGCGTGACGGGTACGCAGCAGGAGCCCACCGCCCGGCCGGCACGCCAAGCACCCCACTGGCGCACCGGCCACTCCGCCAGCGCACCCACCGACAACGCCCAGGCGCGCCCTTTCCCGCACGCCATCTCCCGCATGCCCTTCCCGGCATGCCCGCGCCCGCGCCGGACGCGGACACCGCACGGCGTCGGGTTCCCCGGCGGCGCGTGGCGGGTACATAGCTGGAGCCCGCCGCGCATGCTCGCGCGCCCCGCGTCCGGTGCTCTCCCGTTCCACCTCCACAGCCTTTGCCTGCACAACGGTTCCTGACACGGCGTCAGTTAAGTAATCTGACACTGCGTCAGTTAACAGTTGGCTGTCACACAGGAGCGGGCGGACCGATGCTTGGATCAACCCACGGCACCCTCACCACCGACTCCCGCCGGGCCCGGGTCATCGCCTGCGGCGAGCAGCCCTCGCCGGTCGTGCACGGGCGGCCGGCCGAGGTCGACGACGTGGACGTCAGCGGTCGCCCGCTGTACGCCGCCGTGCCCGATCTGGACCGCTTCTTCCGTCCCGAGTCCGTGGCCGTGATCGGTGCCTCGGATGCCGAGGGGCGGCCGAACACCGGGATCACCCGGCAGCTGATCGGCTGGGCCGAGCGGGTCGGCGCCCGGCTGCACCCGGTGCATCCCACCCGCCGGTCCGTCTTCGGCCTGCCGTGTCTCCCTTCCGTCGCCGACCTGCCGGAGCAGGTGGATCTGGCCGTGCTCCTCGTCGGCGACCCCCTTCCGATGATCGAGGAACTGGCCGGGGCCAAGGTCAAGTTCGCGGTCGCCTTCGCGTCCGGATTCGCCGAGACCGGGGCCGAGGGCGCCGCCGCGCAGACCCGGCTCGCCACCGCCGTGCGCGGCTCCGGTCTGCGGCTGCTCGGGCCCAATACCAACCTCAACGCCTTCGAGAACTTCCGCGACGACCTCACCGGCCCCGCGGTCGCCCTCATCACCCAGTCCGGCCACCAGGGACGGCCGGTGTTCGCGATGCAGCAGCTGGGCGTCCGCCTCTCCCACTGGGCGCCCACCGGCAACGAGGCCGACCTGGAGACCGCGGACTTCATCTCCTACTTCTCCGAACGGCCCGAGGTCGGCGCCATCGCCTGCTACGTCGAGGGGCTCAAGGACGGCCGCTCCTTCCTGCTCGCCGCCGACCGCGCCGCCCGGCGCGGAGTGCCCGTCGTCGCGGTCAAGGTCGGCCGCACCGAGACCGGCGCCCGCACCGCCGCGTCGCACACCGGCAAGCTGACCGGCGCCGACACGGTGGTGGACGCGGCGATGCGGCAGTTCGGCGTGATCCGCGTCGACGGACTCGACGAACTCCAGGACACCGCGGCCCTGCTGGCGCGGGCCCGCGCGCCACACGCCGACGGGGTCGTCGTCTATTCGATCTCGGGCGGCACGGGCGCGCACTTCGCGGACCTGGCGAGCGGGGCGGGGCTGGACCTGCCGGTTCTCTCGGACGCCAAACAGGCCGAGCTGCACACCTGGATACCCGACTACCTGAACGTCGCCAACCCGGTCGACAACGGCGGCCACCCGGTCGGCGACTGGCGCGGCCGGAAGATCATCGACGCGATCCTCGCCGACCCCGCCGTCGGCGTGCTGATCTGCCCGATCACCGGGCCCTTCCCGCCCATGAGCGACAAGCTGGCGCAGGACCTGGTGGACTCGGCGGAACAGACGGACAAGCTGGTGTGCGTGGTGTGGGGATCGCCGGTCGGTACCGAGACCGCCTACCGCGAGACGCTGCTCGGGTCGTCCCGGGTCGCCACCTTCCGTACGTTCGCCAACTGCATCACCGCCGTCCGCGCCCACCTCGACCACGCGCGGTTCACCGCCGCCTACCGCTCGCCCTTCGACGAGGCCCCGCGCACCCCGTCGCCCTCCTTCCGCAAGGCACAGGCCCTGATGCGCCCGGGTCAGCAGCTGAGCGAGCACGCGGCCAAGCAGCTGCTGCGGGCGTACGGGATTCGCGTACCGCGCGAGCAGCTGGTGACCAGCGCGGCGGCGGCCGTGCGGGCGGCGAGCCAGGTCGGCTACCCGGTGGTCATGAAGGCCTCCGGCGCCCAGATCGCCCACAAGACCGAACTCGGCCTGGTCAAGATCGGGTTGACCTCCGCCAGCCAGGTCCGCGACGCCTATCGCGAGCTGACCGACATCGCCCGCTACGAGGGCATCTCCCTCGACGGCGTCCTCGTCTGCCAGATGGTCGAGCGGGGCGTCGAGATGGTCGTCGGCGTCACGCACGACCAGCTCTTCGGGCCGACCGTGACCGTCGGGCTCGGCGGGGTCCTCGTCGAGGTGCTGCGCGACACCGCCGTACGCGTGCCGCCGTTCGGCGACGACCAGGCGCGGGCCATGCTGTCCGAGCTGCGGGGGCGGGCGCTCCTCGACGGGGTGCGCGGGGCTCCGCCGGTGGACGTGGACGCGCTGGTCGAGGTCGTGATCCGGGTCCAGCGCATGGCGCTCGAACTCGGGGACGAGATCTCGGAGCTGGACATCAATCCGCTGATGGTGCTGCCCCGCGGACAGGGGGCAGTGGCCCTGGACGCACTGGTGATGTGCCGCTGATCCGACGCAGTCACGCGCTCCGGCTCCGGGGCGGTGGCCGGGACCGGCTCCCGGACAGTCGCTGGGACCGGCTCCGACTCCGGCACGGGAACCAGGACCAGGACCGGCTCCGAGGCGATGACCGGGACCGGGACGAGCTCCAGGACCGGGACCGGCTCCGGCTCCGGCTCCGGCTCCGGCTCCGGCTCCGGGACGGTCGCGCACACCGGCCCAGCGACACTCACCGGCCCGTCCACGCGTACCAGCCCGCCAGTACGCACTGGCCCGCCGCCACGCCCCGACCAAGCCGTGCGCACGGCTTGGCAGACCCGCTCGCAACCCCCGTACGAAACGGAGCATCCTCATGACCGACTCCCCCCGTGCGTCCCGTGAAGCTCCCGAATCTCACGAATCAGATAAATCTCATGAAACAGTCGAAAAGTCCCTCGACTCATTGATACGTCACGCCACTGACAACGCGGTCTCGTGGATCACCCTCGACCGGCCCGAAGCTATGAACGCGCTCACCTGGGACCAGCGGGAACGCGTGATCGAGCTGCTCGCGGCTGCGTCCGCCGACACCGGCGTGCGGGCCGTGGTGATCACGGCGACAGGCCGCGGGTTCTGCGCGGGAGCGGATCTGCGGGGCGGTCCGCCCGCCGGGGAGCGAGTGCCCGGAGATGTCGCCCGCACCATCCGGCTGGGCGCACAGCGACTGATCGCCGCCGTCCTCGACTGCGAGAAACCGGTGATCGCGGCGGTCAACGGCACGGCGGCCGGGATCGGCGCGCACCTCGCCTTCGCGTGCGACCTCGTCCTGGCGGCCGAACCGGCCCGGTTCATCGAGGTGTTCGTGCGCCGCGGTCTCGTGCCGGACGGTGGCGGGGCCTACCTCCTGACCCGGCTTGTCGGCCCGCAGCGGGCCAAGGAGCTGATGTTCTTCGGCGACGCGCTGAGCGCCGCGGACGCCGAGCGGATCGGGCTCGTCAACAGGGTCGTACCGCCGGAGGCGTTGGAGAAGACGGCGCGCGAGTGGTCCGAGCGACTTGCCGCCGGGCCCACCCGAGCCCTCGCCCTCACCAAACAGCTGGTCAACGCCTCCCTCGACACCGACCGCGGCAGCGCCTTCGCGGCGGAGGCGGCGGCGCAGGAGATCAACATGACGACGGTGGACGCCAACGAGGGTGTGGCGAGCTTCGTGGAACGGCGGAGCCCCCGCTACGAGGGCCGCTGAGCGGACGCGGCCGGGCAGCACCAAGGCCCGACCGCGCTAAGAACGAGCCCGACCGACCGAAGAATGCCCGACGGTGCGAAGGGAGCACCGGCTGCACGGAGGCAGGGGCGACCCGCACTGGAAGCAGGGTCGGCCCGTACGGAGGCAGGGGTGACCCGCACTGAAACAGGGTCGGCCCGCACTGGGGCAGGGTCGGCACGCACTGAAACAGGGTCGGCCCGTACGGAGGCAGGGGGCCCGCGCTGGAGCAGAGCCTGCCCGTTCAGGTCCGTTTCAGTATGCGCAGGTCGCCCGAATCGGGGTCGCCGAAGAGGACGAACAGTTCCGGGTGGACCGCGGTGCCGCCGATCGTCCAGTACGTGTCGTGGCCGCAGTCGCCGACGCCGACGACCACACCGTCCCGCCGCTCAGAAGTGGGCCCGTCGGCATACGGGTCGTAGCGGCCGCCGGTGTCGAGGAACCACCTGCCGGTGCCGTCGCAGCGCGTGAACGCCTTGGTGGCCACGTCCTCGAACTCGGGCTGGGCGGGCAGCGCCGTGAGCTCGGCCCGGCCGTCGGCGCGCAGCCGCAGCACGGCCCCGTGATCGCCGCGCCAGACGCCGGTGAGCTGGTCCGCCCCGAGTTTCGGGGGCTCGTACTCCTGGATGAGCCCCGTGGCCAGGCCCACCGTGCCCGCCGCGACGACCAGTCCGCACCCCCCGAGGGCCGCGAGCGCCGAGCGGAGCCAGATGCGCCGGCCGGCCGGCGGACGTCCGGTGACACGCTCGCGCCATCGCATCCGGGCGACACCCAGCGCGGGCGGGACACCGGACACCGCGATCAGCAGGGCCGCGGTGCCGGTGGACGCCAGGCCGAAGAGTGCGACCGCGAGCGCGGCCCACAGCGTGCCGAGCACCAGCACGAGGGCCAGGTGCCAAGCGCTCTCGGAGCCGGGCGCGCGCCGGGTCACCAGCCGGGCGAGCGTGGCCGCCGGCATCGTGAACGTCACCGTGTGGAGCAGTGCGAGGACGGCGAGCAGGGGCGGCCCGAAGACCAGCAGGCACAGCACTCCGACGGCGGCGAATCCGCCGCCCAGCCCCGCGCCGTAGTCGTCGTCGCCGAACGTTCCGACCCACCGGACGGTGACGGCGACGGCGAACTGCACCGCGCAGATCGCCGCGACGAGGTTCACCTCCGCGTCGGTCCATGTCTCCCGGGTGCGCGTGGGCCACCCGGAGTTTCCCGACCCCATGGGGCGAAAGATACGCGGGCGAAACACGATTCGCCGCGAGGGGTTCCCGCCACCCCTCGGGCAGCCCTTGCCGGGCCTCCGCCCCCGACCTGTCGCACTGCCGCGCTCCCGGCCTCGCGAACCCCTTCCTATCTGACATGCCGTCAGCTTCAATGGGAGGCGTGATGGGACACGCAGGGATGGCCGCCGCCGCCGTCCGCTACCTCAGGTCGGCCGGGGCCCCCACCGTCGCGGGGCCCGTCGAGGCGCTGCCGCGCCCTGATCTGCGCGCGGTCGGCGAGGACGAGCGGGCGCCGGTCGATCCGGCCCAATTCCGGCGGGTCCTGGGGCACTTCGCGACGGGCGTGACGGTGGTGACGGCCCCGGCCACCGGCGCCGAGGATCCGGCGGGCCCGGCCGGCTTCGCCTGCCAGTCGTTCGCCTCGCTCTCCCTGGACCCTCCGCTGATCTGCTTCATGGTCGGCCGTACGTCGACGACCTGGCCGCGCATCGCCCGTGCCGGCGTCTTCTGCGTCAACGTTCTCGGCGCACACCAGGGCGACTTGTGCCGCGGCTTCGCGGTGAGCGGCGCGGACAAGTTCGCCGGGGTGGTCCACGACGCCGCTCCGGTCTCCGGCTCCCCCCGCCTCGCGGGCACCGCCGCCTGGATCGACTGCACGATCCACGCGGTGCACACGGGCGGGGACCACCTGATCGTGGTGGGCCGGGTGGACGCGCTCGGCACGAGCGGCGACGCCGACGAGGACGTGCCGCCGCTGCTCTTCCACAGGGGCCGGTTCCTCACCTGACGGGAGACGCCGGGCAGACGGCGGACCAACCCCGCCACCCGGCAGCGAGCGCCACCGTCACGGTCAGCGAGCGCCACCATCACCCGGCAGCGGGCGACACCGTCACGCGGCAGCGGGCGACACCGTCACTGCCAGTGGGGCCGTCGGCCGGTGGCGCCGGATGACCAGGGCCATCAGCGCGGCCGCCGCGCACAGGGCGCCCGACGCGTACCAGACCACGTCGTACGAGCCGAAGGTGTCGCGGGCGACACCGCCGAGGAAGGCGACGAGGGCGGCGCCGACCTGGTGGGAGGCGAGGACCCAGCCGAAGACGATGGCGCTGTCCTCGCCGTACCGCTCACGGCACAGGGCCAGGGTGGGCGGGACGGTGGCGACCCAGTCGAGGCCGTAGAAGACGATGAAAAAGATCATCGGCGGGTGCACGGTCGCGGCGAGGAGCATCGGGAGGAACAGCAGCGAGATGCCGCGCAGGGCGTAGTACACCGCCAGCAGACGGCGCGGCTCGAAACGGTCGGTGAACCAGCCCGAGGCGACCGTGCCGACCACGTCGAAGACACCGATCACCGCCAGGAGTGAGGCGGCCGCGGTGACGGGCATGCCGTGGTCGTGGGCCGCGGGCACGAAGTGCGTCTGGACCAGACCGTTCGTCGACGCGCCACAGATCGCGAACGTTCCGGCCAGCAGCCAGAAGGGACCCGTGCGGACGGCGGAGAGCAGCACGGTCACCGCACGCCGGGCGGCGCCCCGCACCGGCTCGGGCTTCGGCACGAACTCCGTTGCCCCGTACGGCTTCTCGCCCACGTCGGCCGGGTGGTCGCGCAGCAGCAGCCAGACGAAGGGGACGACCGCGAGGGCGGCGAGGGACACGGTCACCGCAGCCGGCCGCCAGCTGTGCTCCGTGACGATCCAGGACAGCAGCGGCAGGAAGATCAGCTGGCCCGAGGCCGAGGCCGCCGTCAGGATGCCCGTCACCAGGCCCTTGCGCTCGGTGAACCAGCGGTTGGTGACCGTCGCCGCGAAGGCGAGCGCCATCGAACCGGAGCCCAGTCCCACCAACAGGCCCCAGCAGAGCAGCAGTTGCCAGGCCGCGGTCATCCACACGGTCAACCCCGAACCGACCGCGATCACGGTCAGGGCGACCGCCACCACGCGCCGGATGCCGAAGCGGTCCATGAGCGCCGCCGCGAACGGTGCCGTGAGTCCGTACAGCGCGAGGTTGAGCGAGACCGCCGCGCTGATCGTGCCGCGCGACCAGTGGAACTCCTGGTGCAGCGGGTCGATCAGCAGTCCGGGCAGCGACCGGAAGGCCGCCGCGCCGATGATCGTCACGAAGGCGACGGCGGCGACGAACCAGGCGCGGTGGACGCGGTGACGGACCGCGGGTCGGGTGGGCCGGGAGTCCTCGGGGGCCGGGGCGGCTTCGGTTGTCTGGGTCACGCCATTGAGCATCGGGGAACGGACTCGACCGAACCACTGGCCCGAAGGACAGCGTTCGCTAGGATCGGGCCATGGCCACTTCGGGTTCGTTCCGTCCGCACCGCGTCGTCGTCCTCGCCCTCGACGGACTGCTCCCCTTCGAGCTGGGCATTCCGCAGCGCATCTTCGGCAAGGCGCGGGACACCGACGGGCGGTCGCTGTACGAGGTCGTCACCTGCTCGGTCAGGCCGCCCGGCCCCGTGGAGACGGACGCCGACTTCGCCGTCCTCGTCGCCAACGGACCCGAGTCGCTGGCCACCGCGGACACCGTTGTCGTCCCGGCCTCGTACGAACTCGGCCCGGTCCAGCAGGAAGGCATCCTGACCCCCGAGCTGGTCGCCGCCCTCGCGCACATCCGCCCCGGCACCCGCCTGGTCTCCATCTGCACCGGCAGCTACGTCCTCGCCGCCGCCGGATATCTCGACGGCCGCCCGGCCACCACGCACTGGATGCACGCCGAGCACTTCCAGCAGCTCTTCCCGCAGATCCAGGTCGACGCGGACGTGCTCTTCATCGACGACGGCGACGTCCTGACCTCCGCCGGGGTCGCGGCCGGGATCGACCTGTGCCTGCATCTCGTACGACGCGACCACGGCGCCGCCGTCGCCAACGAGGTCGCCCGCCGCACCGTCGTACCGCCGCACCGCGACGGCGGGCAGGCGCAGTACATCCAGCGCCCCGTGCCGGAGGCGCAGTCGGCCGGCACGACCGCCGCCCGCGCCTGGGCGCTCGGGCGCCTCCACGAGCCGATCCAGCTGCGCGACATGGCCGAGCAGGAGTCCATGTCGGTGCGCACCTTCACCCGGCGCTTCCGCGAGGAGGTCGGCGTCAGCCCCGGCCAGTGGCTCACCCAGCAGCGGGTCGAACACGCCCGCCATCTCCTGGAGTCCAGCGACCTGTCCATCGACCACGTGGCCCGCGACGCCGGCTTCGGCACGGCCCAGTCGATGCGCCAGCACCTGCAGGCGACCCTGGGCGTCACCCCGACCACCTACCGGCGCACCTTCAGGTCGGGAACCGGGGCCGATTCAGCCCACGGGGCAGACGCGGCCGGGGGTGGGAACTCCCGCGCCTCCGCCGGGATGTGACGTTCCGGCATCCGTCCTAGAACGTCAGCACAGCCCGTGCCACCTTCCCCGCGTGCGCGTCCTCGGCCGCCCGGTCGAAATCCTCGACCGGGTACGTCGCCGTCACCAACTCGTCGAGGAGCAACCGGCCTTCGCGGTACAGCTCGGCGTACAGGGCGATGTCCCGCTGGGGGCGGGACGAGCCGTAGCGGCAGCCGAGGATGGACTTGTCGAGGTACATCGAGGAGACGAGGAAGGACGCCTCGGCCGTCGCCGGGGGGACGCCGAGCAGGATCGCCTGGCCGTGCCGGTCGAGCAAGTCGACTGCCTGACGGATGAGTTCGACGCGTCCGACGCATTCGAAGGCATGCTGGGCGCCGGTGGGGAGGATGTCCTTCACCCCGTCCGTCGAGGTCAGGAAGTGCGTCGCGCCGAACTGGCGGGCCACGGCCTCCTTGGCCGGATTGGAGTCGACGGCGACGATCCGCAGGGCGCCCGCGAGCCGCGCGCCCTGGATGACGTTGAGGCCGATGCCGCCCGTGCCGATGACGAGGACGGTGTCGCCCCGGTCGACCCGGGCCCGGTTCAGGACCGCTCCGACGCCCGTGAGGACCCCGCACCCGATCAGCGCGGCGGACGTCAGCGGGATGTCCTTCGGGATCCGGACCGCCTGCACGGCCTTCACCACCGTGTGTTCCGCGAAGGCCGAGTTGGAGGCGAACTGGTAGAGCGGCTCCCCGGACCGCGTGAACGGCCGCTGCGGCATGCCGATCGCCTTGCGGCACATTGTGGGCCGCCCCCGGTCGCACTCGGCGCAGGTACCGCAGTTGGCGAGGGTGGACAGCGCCACATGGTCGCCCGGCTCGACATGGGTGACACCCGCGCCCACGGCCTCCACCACGCCGGCGCCCTCATGGCCGAGCACCACAGGAACAGGGAAGGGTATGGTCCCGTCCACCACGGAGAGATCGCTGTGGCAGAGCCCCGCCGCGGAGATCGCCACCCGGACCTCTCCGGGGCCTGGGCCCCGTATCTCCAGATCGTCCACGACCTGGGTCCGCTTCCCGTCGAAGATCACGCCTCGCATCGCGCCAGCTCCCCTCTTCCCGGGCCACCCCGGGCTGTTCCTGGGCCGTACCGGGCAGTTGCTGAACTGAGCTGTACTGGGCAGTTGCTGAGTTGTTC